>NZ_BAABIQ010000003.1:0-492232 GCF_039542865.1 Olivibacter ginsenosidimutans
TGTGATGAACGACCACCAGAAGCGTCGCTTTGCGAACAAGATCATCCGGAAGCTGTACAATACGGTTAACGGGAAGAAGATTGCGTTTTTGGGCTGGGCGTTCAAAAAGGACACGAACGACACGCGTGAGTCGGCAGCAATCTATGTGGCTGACCACCTGCTGTACGAGCAGGCGCAGCTGTCGGTTTACGACCCGAAGGTTCCCTCGGGGCAGGTGTATGCGGACCTAGATTACCTGGGCACGCGTTCAGAGGAAGATAACGCGAAGTACGTAAAGGTGGAGGAAGATGCGTACGAGGCTTGCCGGGATGCGCATGCGATAGCGGTACTGACGGAATGGGACGAGTTCAAGGGGTATGACTGGCAGCGGATCTNGCTAAACTGGAAGCCATCGGCTTTAAGGTGAGTGCGGTAGGATGTTAACAATTACCCCTAATAATATATTACATTATAGTAGTAAGAAGCCTCAAAATATGGGGCTTTTTACTATTCTCAGAAAGGTTCTTAAAAAGAGTGAATCTATTAAAAAACAAAAATGGATTATACTTTATTAATAGAGTTTAACACACGTTCTTTATATTCATCCATTTCTTTTTCATCTTTCTGCAATAGCCGTAATCTTCTATTTCGTTCATCATAGTCAACAGTATTTTCTTCTTCTGCAGCTGTTAAATTTCCTACACCTCTAATTTGATCAAGGTGCTGAAATAAACCGCTTAATGCTCGATGAATATTACGCAAATATTTTTCGTTAATAGATTCTAAGGGCGATTGGGTAAGTTCCCCCACATCGTTAAAAGAAAGTTTAGTGATTTTTCCGTTGGTAATTTCGGCACTGAACTCTTGCGAATTGGGGAAATCCCAATGAAGGTCGTGAATGGTTGTTGTAGTAATTTCCATAGAGTAATATATTAATAGATAATCGTTTCATAATTTTCTACAATAGCCGTACCAAAAAAAACTATTACAAGAATTTAATTATAAAAGCAAAAATGGGGCTAGTCGAATGAAAATAAAACTGTTTTTTTGAGCCAATTTTGTATGCATTTTAACTGTTTGCGAGTAATATTAGCCGATCGAATGGATACTGTAACCAAAGTCATTGATCTCATGTTGCTTCAACTGCTTGTCGTATTATTTATACATCATTATCAAAAAGTAAAGTCTCTGTGCAGATGCTTTAAATTGGATTATTGGCTCGTTTTTTGCTTAAATGAGGACGTTAATTGTAGAAAGAGGAATAGCGTGCAGTAATACCTAAACAGGTTCATTTCATGTACAATTATTTTCTCGACGATGTGAAAAGAAATTAAATTACTCCTATTCAAATTCAAAAAGCAGTACCATGAGAAAACCCACTTTAGTAATTTTGGCAGCTGGTATGGCCAGCCGCTATGGCGGAAACAAACAGATTGATGGTTTTGGACCGAATAATGAGACGATCTTGGAATATTCAATTTACGATGCTATTCGGTGTGGTTACGGAAAGGTTTGCTTCATTATTAGAAAAGAACATCAGGAGATTTTCGAGGAACGGTTCGGAAAACGGTTATCGGGCCTCACAGAAGTAGCCTATGCTTTTCAAGAGCCACAGGTGGAAGAATATGGCTTTAATGAAATAATCCCTCGTGAAAAACCTTGGGGTACGGGGCATGCCTTACTGGCCGCACGAAAAATTGTTCAGGAAAACTTCTGCGTAATTAATGCTGATGATTTTTATGGAAAGGTTGCCTATCAACAGATGTTTAATTTTTTGTTAAATGAGGCTACTGATGACACTTTTGCGTTGTTAGGCTATACTATTAGCCAAACCTTATCCGATAGCGGGCCTGTTACACGCGGTGTTTGTAAAGTAGGCGATGGCGGACTTTTAGAACGTTTAGACGAACGGGCTAAAGTTTATCGAGATCAGGATCGGCATATTGTTTTTGAAAAAATTGATGGAGAACCAGGGCATTTAAATGATGACGATTTGGTTTCAATGAATTTTTGGGGATTCACTCCCGCTATCTTTGATTTGTTAGAACCATTATTTAAAACCTTTATAAGTGCTAATAAACATCATCCAAAAGCTGAATTCTTGATTCCTGAAGCTGCCCAACAATTGTTACAACAAGGGAAAGCAGCTTTTAAAGTATTGCCGGTCAATACACCTTGTTTCGGCGTAACTTATCAGGAAGATAAACCGTTGGTTAAAGAAGCTTTGGCCCAATTAATAGTCGATGGAGCTTATCCAAATAACTTGTGGAAAACGGTAAGCACCGTATAATATACAATGAGTATATGAATAAAAACCATTATGCAATAATTATGGCAGGAGGGGTGGGTAGCCGCTTTTGGCCGATAAGCAGAACTAGCCTTCCCAAACAGTTTATTGACGTGTTGGGAACAGGAAAAACACTCATCCAAAATACATATGATCGTTTTAAACGAATTATTCCAGAACAGAATATTTTTATACTAACTAACCACAAATATGTGGATTTAGTTCACGAACAATTGGGGATTAGCCATACTCAAATTATTGGTGAGCCCGTCATGCGTAACACTGCTCCATGTATTGCTTATGCAAGTCATAAAATATCCGCTTTAGATCCAGAGGCGACTGTGGTTATTGCTCCATCTGATCACCTTATTCAGGATACGGAACGCTTTCTAGAAGATATTAAATTGGCATTAGATGCGGCGGCTTCCCACGATATGCTAGTAACCTTAGGAATAAAACCATCTCGACCGGATACAGGTTATGGTTATATACAAATTGCTAATGAATCCTTGGCCATGTATCCTGAATTTTATCGTGTTAGTGCCTTTAAGGAGAAGCCAGACATGAGTAAGGCGAAAGAATATGTGGCGAGTGGTCATTACTTGTGGAATGCCGGCATTTTCATATGGCAGAGCAAAACAATGTTACAAGAATTGAAATTACACGCATCGGACTTACATCAACTGTTTTTACGTGGAAAGGAATTTTATAATACATCCGATGAAAATAACTTTATTAGAGAATACTATCCTTCCTGTGAGAATATTTCCATCGATTATGCTATTATGGAAAAGAGTAGGAATGTTTACGTTTTGCCTGTTGATTTTGGTTGGTCCGACTTGGGCACATGGACGTCCGTGTATGGTTTGAGCCAGCAAGATGAAGCCGGCAATGTGCTAATCCCAAATGCCGATAACGTGATTTTATATGATAGCAGCAATTGTATGGTGAATGTGCCCGGGCATAAAAAAGTAGTGTTAAAAAATATGCATAATTATATTGTGGTGGAGGCAAACGATACGCTATTGATTTGTCCGATTAATAGCGAACAGGAAGTGAAGCAAGTGGTAGCTGATGCTGCCAAACAGTTTGGTGAACATTATATTTAACAAGTGAAAAAGTCATGGATGAACAGGCTCTGGAAACTCTGGAGCCTGCTTTATTTTGTTATTCTTCTCTATGTCGTTTTTTTTGCAAGACGCCGTCCGTATCCTACATGGAATCCAAGGCAGTGGCACTTTCGTTGGATCCCATTTGAAACGAAATGGCATCTCTATACACAGGGATACGAAGTAAGTGGTATTTATCTTGATATTCTAGGTAATATTATCATGTTTACACCATTGCCACTTTTTCTTTTTATTGTATTTGGCGTTCGTAATTATTGGAAACTTTTAAGTTCAGCATTTCTTTTTAGTACTGTTATCGAGACGATTCAATATGTAACCAATATAGGTTTTGCAGATATCGATGATATCATCTTCAATACAATAGGTGGCCTGCTTGGTGTATTGATTATTGATGGCGTAAAAAGAGCGCTTGATAAAGATACTATCACTTGAAAGCGTATTTAAGATGGTTTTGTTAATCTTAAATCACCCGTGTCAATTTAAGGGGAAAAACTGTTAGGAAGTTATTGCCCATCAGGGAAATAATAATCTTCTGATCAGTTGCTGGTTTGGCGCAACGTACAGGACCTAAAGAGTAAAAAATCAAAAAACAGAAAAACTTTTTTTGAAGGACCTTGTTTATTTAATAAGGTTTAGGTTGATTATATGCAAGAGTCCTGTATCCCAAATGCAGGGCTTTTGCTTTTTTAGTGATTTAGGATGCGTCCAAAAATTAAAACAAAATCGAATTATTCAAGAGCTGTTCAATAGCTTGAAAAGTAGATGAAATGATGATCGATAATCGTTTAGATTACTATAATCTATAAATTCTATAGATTATATTTGTTTTAAAAAAATATTCTTCTACTTTTGTGTCCGAAACAGGCGCCATGGAAGGGAATGGCAGAAATACAGAAAAGAAAGGAGTCATATGTGTTCATGAATACAGCGATACTTTAGTGATAAATAAGAGAAGCCGCGTGAGCGGCTTCTTGGGATTAAAATTAAGAAATAGGCACTCAATTGGCGTTGCGACCTATCTCAAACGATTCAATTAAACCCTTACAAAATTATGCAATTTAGCGAAAAAGTCCATCAGACTTTTGTACACTTATTTTATAGCCACCTGCCAATCGCGCTAATCGTTACAGTGCTATCCATGATCTACACCACGGCAAGTGGTCAAAACAATCCGGTAATCAATACGGTATTAAAAGGTAAAATTGTTGATGCACAATCTAAGGCTGCGTTAAAAGGTGTATCTGTTCAGATCAAAGGTATTACAAATGGTACGACTACAGATGATGAAGGTGGGTTTACATTATATACGGCACAACGGTTTCCGTTTACCATAACGGTCAGTTATATTGGATATAAAACCCAAGAAGTGCTTGCGACGGCGCAAAATACACCATTAACTATTGCACTTGCTCTAGACGATCAAGTATTGTCTGAGGTTGCGGTAACGGCTAGAAGGCGGGTGGAGCGTGCTCAAAATATACCTATTCCTATTTCGGTTATTGGCGGTGCTAAGGTAGAAAATACAGGTGCTTTTAATGTGAACCGATTGAAAGAATTGATTCCATCGGTACAATTGTATTCTTCCAATCCACGGAATACAACATTAAATATTAGGGGACTGGGTTCGACATTTGGCCTTACTAATGATGGGATTGATCCCGGTGTTGGTTTTTATGTTGATGGGGTCTATTATGCCAGGCCCGCGGCAACTACGCTTGATTTTATTGATGTAGAGCGTATTGAAGTACTGCGAGGGCCACAAGGGACACTTTTTGGAAAAAATACCACTGCCGGAGCGTTTAATATCACTACTCGTAAACCCCGTTTTACACCAGAAGCTATCTTTGAAGCTAGTTATGGTAACTATGGCTATATTCAGGCGAAAACGTCGGTGAGCGGACCATTAAGTAGCAAATTGGCTGGGAGAATCTCTTTTTCCGGTACGCAACGGGACGGGATGCTATATAATGTAGCCACGCAGCAGCATGTCAATGATCTCAATAATTTGGGCGCTAGAGGACAGTTATTATATGAGCCATCGAGCAAAACCAGTTTGACACTTGCTGCGGATATTTCCAGACAGCGACCGGTTGGTTATGCGCAGGTAATTGCCGGAGTGGTGCCAACCCAACGAGCAGACTATAGACAGTTTGAAAATATTATCGCCGATTTAGGATATGACTTACCTAGCCGGAATCCTTTTGATCGTAAAATTGATCATGATACGCCTTGGCAATCGAATAATGATCTAGGAGGTGTATCTCTTAATGTAGATGTACAGTTAGGATCCGGCACCCTAACCGCTACTTCCGCTTGGCGGTATTGGAAATGGGGACCGTCTAATGACCGGGATTTTACAGGTCTGCCTGTACTCACCCTCTCGCAAGCTCCCTCCAAACATCAGCAATGGTCGCAAGAAATTCGTTATGCAGGTGATTTTTCATCTCGTTTAAGTGGTGTTTTTGGTGTTTATGCTATTGGCCAAAACTTAAAGACCGATCCTTACCATACGGAGGAATCTGGAGCTGCGCAATGGCGTTTTTCGCAGAGTTCAACCAGTCCTTTATGGACAACTCCAGGTTTATTAGATGGATATGGCATTCATACGCGTTCCAAGCTTACTTCTTTCAGCGGAGCGGTATTTGGTCAATTAGATTGGTCTATTACCGAAAAATTACATTTACTGCCTGGACTTCGGTTTAACTACGACGAGAAAAAAGTTGACTTTAAGAGGCAAACATACGGAGGTTTAGATACGGATGACCCTGATTTATTGGCTATTAAAAAAGAAGTATATAGTGATCAGGCTTTTAATGTAAATACCGATAACACCAATTTATCTGGTCAATTAACATTAGCTTATCAAGCCAATGAGCAACTAAATGCTTATGCTACGTTTTCGACGAATTATAAACCCGTGGGATTAAATCTCGGTGGTTTACCTACTAGTAATGGAGAACCCATGCTGGAATTAGCGAAAATAAAACCAGAGTATGTACAACATTACGAAATAGGTATAAAAACAAGACCAAGTGCAGGATCAATTGTCAATGTAACTATTTACAATACGGATATTAAAGATTTCCAGACACAGGTACAGACAGCGGAGGTAGGCGTTAATCGTGGCTACTTAGCTAATGCAGATAAAGTACGTGTTCGCGGAGCGGAGTTTGATGGAAGTATACAGGTAAATCCACTTTTATCGTTTTATGGATCGTTGGCTTATACCGATGGCAAATATGTGTCGTTTAAAAATGCTCCCGTTCCTTTAGAGGAAACCGGTGGAAAATCGGCATATAAAGATATTTCGGGAGGAGAATTACCTGGGATTTCCAAATGGGCAGGATCTTTGGGAGGTGAAACGGGCGTTTCAGGCAAATTAATTAGCTTAAGTGGAAAATATTTCATTGCTGTAGATGGGTTTTATCGCTCTTCATTTTCTTCGAGCCCCTCACCCTCTACATATTTGAATGTTGATGGTTATCTATTATTGAATGCACGTATAGGTTTTCAAACACCTCAAAACATAGCATTTTTCGTGTGGAGCCGAAATCTGCTCGATAAAGATTATTTCGAGCAGTTGTTGCCAGCGGCAGGTAATGCTGGTCATTACGCAGCCGTATTGGGTGATCCCAGAACATTTGGCTTAACCCTGAGGTATACGTTTAATTAAAAATGTTTTGACACCTATATCGGATCGTTTTACCAATGCCCTCCTGCACCTCCGCCACCGCTGCTTCCACCTCCCCAGCTGCCACTGCTGTCGCTACTGCTACTACTACTATTGGCAGTATCTGAATGACTGGAGGTGGAGGCCATTACCTTTTTAGCTAAGGCGAGTAAGCCTAGCGAATGCTGATAATTGCAATTGGCGCATCGCTCTATTTTTTCTCCTTCACCTGCAGTTGTATATGTTGCTGCTTTGAGCGTTTTGACATAGGGAGGTTCTAAGGTTTGGTAGCCGCAAGAAGGGCATAGCCGATAGTCTTTAGCCTTATTCCCCATCCATGCAGTAACCTTGATCATTCCAGTTTTTTCTTCTTGCCAGATTTCATAACTTTTTGCCTGTAAATGCTCTTCCATAGCCTGCCCTGCATTGAGGTATGGTGTCCGCTTTTTGAGATCATCGCGATTTAAACGCACCCATTGATGGTTAGTATCAGGAGGTATCAGTCGTTGCTTTAGTTTTTTTCTTCGACGGAAAATACTAACTATCGAAAACAGGGTTAAGGGTGCGAGTAAGATAGGGATAGCCATATAGGCAGTATAAGCAGTAAGTGTCTTAGTAAGATTTACTTCATCCTCATGCGCATCTTTGATTAGTTTAATGGTGTCATAGTATTGTGTTGTTAAAACCAAACTTGCTACAATAGCTATATACCAAGGTATATAAGAAAACCGGAGTAACATAAAAGGATTGTCAGCAAAAACCAGACAGATAAAAATAGAGGCGAAGAATAGAAAAAAGGTAATGAAACAACCACTTAAAAGTGGATAATAATCAGGCTTAACCGTTTTTCTCCTTGTTTTCTTAGGCAGTATCTTCCTATCGATAACATAAGATGACCAATTAAAAGCCACGAAAAACAAGATGCAAACGATTAATGTATTACGAAATAAAGCACGATTTCTACTCCAGAAAGACGGTTTTTTTAGCACGTTATTTAATTCAGCAACGCTATCTGGAGCAAGTAATACTCGTTTAAGTACCTGCATGGTCATGAGTAAACCTTTGTCATAATGATCCGCCTTAAAATAAGGTACGAGGTAATGTTCACCAATTCTTTTTAAGGTGATATCCGGCAAAAGTGAATCAAGACCATAACCCGAGATAAAACGATAAGCTCTGCGATCTTTACTAATAAATAACAACAATCCGTTATTGCGATCTTTTTTACCGATACCCCATGTATTAAATAAGTTTAGCGCAAATTCGAAATCATCTTCTCCCTGAAAATCATCCAATATGATGATAGCCATTTCCACGGTAGCTTTTTTATCGATCTCCGAAGCGATTTTATTCATTGAATCGACCGCCCATGTGGAGATAATATCATCAGGGTTGCTTACATAAAAATCTTGTCCGTCGATTTTCGGATTAGGAACTTCGGGTAAACTATATTGTGCATAACTAGGGGAAGCAAAAAGTAGCAATAGAAGTAATCCATTGCAATATCGTATAAACCAAGTTTTATTCATGACATGATGCTGATCTTCGTCTATAACAACGGCGTTCAAAAGTATTGATTCTCTAACGGCCGTACAATAATAGTGGTGTTAATTAGCAAAAACCCCTGATTTCAGGGGCTTTCATTGAATGGTTAGGTTATATGTTGGTTGGTCTTAGAGTCATTAATGCTTATTGAAATAGGTAAAATCTTTATGTAAGATTTCCTTTTCAGGAAGCGAGTTAAAATACGCATAAGTAATCTTTAGTCCTTCTGTCCGATTGACCTTCGGTTCCCATCCTAAGATCGCGCGTGCTTTGCTGATATCTGGTCGGCGTTGCTTGGGATCATCAACAGGTAAATCATGATAAACAAGCTTTTGTTTAGTACCGGTGAGCTTTATAATCTCTTCGCCAAATTGCTTGATAGTAATTTCGTCTGGATTGCCGATATTGACCGGTTGTGTATAATCGCTGAACAATAAGCGGTAAATCCCATCTACCTGATCATCCACATAACAGAAGGAACGTGTTTGCGAACCATCGCCAAAAACAGTTAAATCTTCACCTCGTAAAGCCTGTCCGATAAAGGCAGGTAGGACACGGCCATCATTTAGTCGCATTCGCGGACCGTACGTGTTAAAGATACGTACAATACGGGTTTCTAATTTATGAAAAGTATGGTAAGCCATGGTCATAGCTTCCTGAAATCGCTTAGCCTCATCATATACGCCGCGTGGTCCAATGGGATTAACATTGCCCCAATATTCTTCTGATTGTGGACTAACGATGGGATCTCCATATACCTCAGATGTGGAAGCTACTAATATCCGTGCGTGCTTTGCTTTGGCCAAGCCCAATAAATTATGCGTACCTAGCGAACCTACCTTGAGTGTTTGTATCGGAATTTTCAGGTAATCTATCGGACTAGCTGGAGAAGCAAAATGCAAAATGTAATCTAGTTTGCCGGGGATATGGACAAACTTGGATACATCGTGATGATAAAATTCAAAATTCTCTAAATGAAATAGGTGCTCTATATTGCGCAATTCTCCTGTAATCAGATTATCCATACCGATTACATGAAAATCTTCCTTAATAAAGCGATCGCATAAATGAGAACCTAAAAATCCAGCAGCTCCAGTAATGAGTATTCTTTTTTTTGCCATGAGGATCTAATTGTTGACTGATAATAGTAAGATGGCGCAAATTTACCGCTTAGGGAATAAGATTAACCTTATCAATTAAATAAAGTTGTACTTCCCAATTAATTAATACGTTAATTGTACATTCTTGTGCATTTTCGCTTATGGATTTTGTTAGGCTACTTTGTACCTTTGCGGCGTTTTTTTCTATCTGAAGCCATTTCGTTGAACAGACGATCTTGATTTACTGTGGGTTTAACTAATTTTTAAAGGATGTTCAATAACTTAACTAAGATTGTAGTTGTTTTTCTGGTGATGGTTTGCTTTTTAATGCTGGGGGCCTTTTACTTGAGATATAGTATTTCCAGTAAACTTGATACCCTAAGTGAAAAATTAGCGGTTTCTCCAGAATATGATGTGATTACGATCATGCTATTGGATTTAAATAGGGCTGATAATAACTATCAGGAAGCTATAATTGATGGAGATAGTTCAAAATTTGCAGTTTATCGCTCGAGTTTAGATGATATCTTTGATCGATTAACGATTGTTGTGAACAATGAGGAAACAGATACGACTTTATCTCCACAGGGAGAGTTATTAAAAAGGATGTTAGCCGGAAAAATTGATCTTTCGTCAAAAGTTTTTCAGATGAAGAAAGATTTTGATTCCTTGTTACTGAATACCGAACAAAATTTTAAACAAATCCAACAAAGGAGTCAGCGTCACACGATAAGGCAAGTTCCGAATAGAACCATTGTTATAACGGATACTATTTTCAATACAAGCGCTGCGAAAGAACATAAAAAAAGAGGCCTGTTTAGTAGGTTGAAAGATGCTGTATTGAATAAGTCGCATAAAGATTCGGTAGCGGCCACAATTATTATCAAACAAAAAGAACAACTTTTAAATTTAGCTGAAGAAAATAAACCAAAAGATATACTGACACCGGCAGTACTGGACCGATTGAAACTAGAACACATCAATTTATCTGTTTATCAGCAAGAGTTGGTCTTATCTAATCTAAAACTTGTTCGAGAGCTACGAGAAGTCATCACCAACATTCGTGCTTATTACAGCGCTAATTGGCAGGCTAGACAGAAGGAATATCTCAAAGAGCATGCGAGCACTACACGCATGCTTGATCACTTTAATATGTTTATCCTATGTTTGATTATATTGTTTTTGATCTTGTTATTTTATTATATTAAGAAGGTTGATAACACAGAGAAGCGCTATAAATTAGAGAATATGCGTGCCGTTCAGCTTGCAGAAGAACGTTCCGAAATGTTGGCAAGGATGAGTCACGAAATTCGTAACCCATTAATGGCCATCACAGGATTTATCGATCTGATGCACGAAGATGAACTGGAAGAAAAACATCGCAAGATGATTGACAGCATCCAAGTGGCATCAGAAATGCTCGTGAATACCGTAAATGATATTTTAGATATTACCAAATTCCAACATGATACCACCAAGATGATTGAAATTAGGCCTTTTGTACCTTTTCGTGAAATCTTAGGGGTGGTTGATACCATGCGTTTTATTGCAGTGAAGAAGAAAATTGCACTTCGTTTCGAATTTAGTGGAGCAGAAGATAAAATTGTGAAGGGTGATTCATTTAGATTAAAGCAAGTGCTCCTCAATTTACTCAACAATGCGATAAAATTTACCGACGAGGGGGAAGTGAACGTCCGTGCGAAATTAATTGCACAGACACGAGGGGAATTTTTATTAACGGTTGAAGTACAAGATACTGGAGTTGGGATAAAAAAGGAAATACAGCATAGTCTTTTTTCCAAATATTTCCAAGCGAATAACTCGCGCGAGAAAGGGGGGTCTGGATTAGGGCTATATATCTGTAAACAATTGATTCAGCTTCAAGGTGGAGGCATACAAGTTTATAGCGAAGGGGAACAGAAAGGAAGTTTATTCGTTTTTACAATTCCGTATAAATCTTAGTATTCCTTAAAATTTATATAGCTATCTGGATTTTGCCTAAAAACGATAACACGGCTCGTCATATCGATTGAAGCGTAGCTCTTTTGTTCGTCATACCGAGCATAGCCGAAGGATTTGTTTGGTATAGGATCTCTACTGCGGTTGAGAAGACCGCATCTACTCCATTTCATTCCGATCGAAATAAAGTGTTTAAGCCCCCTTGGTCATTTGCCCGATAGTCGTTTTTATATGGTAAAAAAAATTAGATAACGATATTGCTATAGTAGCTAAAAGAAGTCAGAAAAGATGATAAGATGAATTTAAACAGGTTTTTAAGCAGTATATGGGGTGATTAACGGAATTAAGGTCTGTATTTCATGTTTGATTTGCTCAAGTTGTTGGAGAACAGCTGTCTTATCAAAATGAACCTGATGCTCTACCAAGTAAGCTAAATTGGCTAGTAAAGGCAAACGGGCATTAAGCGCAGCGCCCCTTAATTCATGGGCTAATTTAACCAGTTCAGGCCAACTTTCTTGTTCAATTAAAAGAGCCATTTTTATAGGGAAATCCTGCAAATAATTAGCTGCATAGGACAGCACTTCGGCAATCAATGCATCGTCATGACCCAGCGATACGCTCAATTCTTCAAAATCATGGTGCGGCATCATGCTTAGATCATGTTGTCGCTGCTGATCGATGATTGCAAGCTGTTCATTTAACACTAAATGAAGTTGTTCTTTAGTAATGGGTTTTACCAAATACTTGTCTAGGTACTGTTGAAATGTATTGCTTGATAAGGTAGGCAAGGACGCTGTTAAACCAATGATAATGGGACTGTGTGGTGTACCTTTAGCACAAGCCCTAATTTCTTTGGCTGCTATATCTCCATTCATAATAGGCATATGAAGATCAATCAGAATAATTTCTGGAAAGAATTCTTTATAAGCATTCACTGCTTCCTTTCCGTTGCGGGCAATGAATAATGCCAGGGCTGGAAAGTATTTTTTTATGATGGTTTCTAAATAAAATAAATTAGTTGGATTGTCTTCTACTAATAATATAGAAGAAGTTTTTCTGTTATTCGTTCCGCTCATTTTTTCTGCGTTACAGCATGTGATGCATCCTGTAATTTAATCCCCTCAAATTTTTTGCAAAATTAGGTAAACTAGTTTTTTTTTACAAGTATTCCGGTTTGTATTCATTTTATTCGATTTTCGTTGTGTAAAAACAGTAGCTTTGTTATTTTTACCGTAATAAATCAATCAATAATAGACGCAGATCAACTATAGAGATTATTTTATATTAAAATTTAGAGCCCTAATTGATAGAAGAAAACCTGATTTATTAAACAACAAATACGTATTTACATGGTGATTTCCTACTGGATTGCTTTATTGGGTCAGCTTTGGGTGATATCTTTAATTATTAAGCAGCATAATAAATCTTCTGATGTAAAGCGTATAATTTTATTATTACTGGAATGTGTATCGTTACATTTATTAGCTATTGTTTTAAATATAGGCATTCCGTTTGGATTACTTTATGGGCCTTTAGTACGTAAAGCTTATTTTAAACGGAATGGACTTGAAAGTAAGATCAATAGTAAGTTGACCAATATCCACCTTATTCCCTTTTATTTTTTCTCATTGCTGTATACAGGCTTATGTCTTTTTAATATTGCCAATTGGGATACTTATACCGTGATGGTTCCTTTTTATTACATGGGCTATTGGTGGGCAATGACCTTATCGCTATTCTTTTATCCGTTGAGCATTCTTTTCGTCAGGTTTAAGGAGAAATTTGAATTGTATGAGCTGGAAGATCGCTTACTGGATATGCTGGTTTTTTTGTGTTTGGCAGTATCATTTCCGTTAGGTCTTTTTAGCCTAAATTCGCTTGGCGAAAGGAATTGGGGATTTCGATTGGACATCATGATCTATGGTATTTTACTTTTTGCCCTATTCCTTATGGCGTATTATTTGTTTGTAACCAAAATATTAAAGCAAAAATTTCCGGAGGTGATTGGACAATTAGTGGAAACGCCAAACGCTATGGAGCTTTCCGATGAGTTTAAAGGAATTTCTTCTAGCGTAGAAGCGCAAAAAATTTATGATTGCTTACAAGACGAACAGCTTTACCTTAAACCCAATATTTCATTGGAAATATTAGCGGAACGAGTAGATCTTCCTAAATATATTTGTAGCAAACTCCTTAATGAGGAGATTGGTAAAAGTTTTTACCAATTAATTGCGGAATACAGGATAGAACACGCCATTAAACTGATGGAAAGCGATGAGAGTAAGCGTTACACGATTGAATGGTTGGCACATGCTTCAGGGTTTAGTTCCAAAACTTCTTTTAATCGTTACTTCAAAGCCTATAAAGGCTGTGTACCTTCAGAATATCAAAAGAAAAGACATTAAATTTACTGATTAGCATTTTTGCGAGCGCTATGTATGGATTATTTAATTTGCTAATTTCATGGGTTTTATTAGCGGTAGTTATTGTAGGGCTTTTGGCGTTGCGGGCTGCTAAACCAAAAATGAAATTGCCACCCTATGAACGAGTGATTACTGTTGGTATCTGTTTGTTAGTTGTACATGCCGCCCACGTATTATGCTGCGTTTCGTTTTTCCCAGATAGAAGGGAATTGGATTGGGCTGCACCTTACGGACTACTGTATTGTCCCTTGTTATATTTTACAGTACGATCAGCAGCTACTAATCGGCATGTGCGTAAATTTACCGTTTGCTTACATTGTTTGCCATTTATGATAGCATATATGATGTACTGCTATTTAATTGCTAAGGGGATTGATAAAGATGCACCGTTTTTTGTATCCTATAGGGAGGTATTATATAATTTTATGCTGTTTTCCTTTCTTATTTATGGTTTATGGACTTGGTTTTTTCCTAGGGAGATTCCTTCGTTGGCCTTAAAACGATTATTAAATACAGCGGTCATTATGTTGATTTTGCTTGGCCTATTGTATTTGGCAGCAGGTATGGTCGTCGCAAGTCAATCTAGTCCAGATCGATACCTCCCACGATTGATGATTTATCTGATGATGCTTGTGCTGACGGTTATGCTGTTTAGGCATAAGCTCTTTATTGTAAAATATATTGAGCCCTATGTTCCGCAAGAGGTTGAGAAAGAGGAGGCCCCCTTGATTAATGATAAGGGTAAGCCAACACTAATCTATGGTAAATCTGCTATCAATGAAGAGAAATTGGCCTTATATGAAGAGCAAATTAAGGCTATTATGTTGGAAGAACAACTTTTTTTAGATCCATTGTTTAATCTTGATAAATTAGCAGAATCCTTACATATACCTAAGCACCATTTATCGCAAGTGTTTAGTCTAAGATTTCATAAGGGATTTACGAGCTTTTTGGGAGAATTACGTATAAACTATGCGTTAGCGCTGCTTCAGAAAACGGATGAAAAGATGAATATAGAAAATTTGGCATATGAGTGCGGGTTTAATTCCAAGGTATCCTTTAATCGGCATTTTAAGCAATTAGTTGGCGTTAGTCCATCTGCATATAAAAAGCAATTACATGTAAAAACTAAGCGATAGTATAGGTTGTGGAAAAGATATGCTGAATAATTGTCGGATCAGGTGTTAATAGGTGATTGGATAAGACGCCATTGGTTTTTTGGGTAACACCAAAATCTAAAATTTTTATACGTTCTTTGTCTTGCCAAGCGTTACCGGTGAAATACTGAAGGGTCTGAAAACAACTTTCATCTTTGGAAACGATGGTAATTTGACAATAGGGAGAGAGGCACCATGCTAAATAGTTTTTTGCTTCATATATCATGCAATTTAATTGAAACCATTTATTAATCATTAAGGTGTAATGTGTAGGATGAGGAGTTAAGGTAACCTCAAATCCATCGGGCGTATCTGGAATATAGCTAATCAGCCCATTAGCCAATTTTTTTAAACTTTGCTGCCTTTCGTAAGGAATGCCTGTAATTAAATGGTCAAATATCAAGTCCATTGCTTAATTTTTTAGGTTACACAAAATGTGCAGAAGTGAATATAAACGGTCAACGAAGGTGCAAAATTTTTCAAACGGGACTGTTTCAATTTATTGGGATAGACGTCTTTCTAAGGATCTGAACTGTCCATATAAAATTTAAAGTGTTAGTTTGGGCCGAAATAGGTGATTAAAATGGCTCCAATGGCGACGGGCTTTCTACTATATTATAAATTCTTGGCTAGATGAAAGAAGATATCAAAATTCTTTATGTAGATGATGAGTTAAACAACTTGATAAGCTTTAAGGCGAGCCTGCGGAATAAATATAAGATATTCTTAGCAGAAAACGTAGGGCATGCATATGATATTTTGCGTAAGCATCCGGATATGCGGATGGTATTTTCTGATCAGCATATGCCGGAAGAATCCGGTACTGCGTTTTTCGAAACCTTAAGAAAAGAATTTCCAAATGCCATTCGTATTTTAGTAACCGGTTATACAGGGGATTTAGATGCCGTTGTAGAAGCGATTAATAGGGGTAACGTTTTTCGGTATATGAAAAAACCGTGGAAAACAGAGGTCCTATTACGTATAATCGCAGAGGCCAATCAGCATTATTTAGCCTCTTCTTTATTGGCAGAAAAGAACCGTGAACTAGAAAGGGCCTATGTCGAATTGGATAAATTTGCCCATAGTGTCAGCCACGATATTCGGGGACCTTTAGCGGGTATTATGTCGGCCGCACAATTGGCTAAGGATATTGACAATCCAGATGAAATTCGAGAGATATTGACGATCATTGGCCATTCTGCAGAACGTTTGGATAGATACATTTTGAACGTTCATGATTACTATAGTGTAAGAAGAGGTGAGTTTTCCATTTCGGAAATCGATTTCGGTGCCTTAAGTAATGATCTGCTCGAAATGTACGAAGCATCTGCCAGTTCAAGAGAAGTTCAATTTGTGATCAAACTAAATATTAAAGAAATTTTTACAAGTGATGAAACAGGTCTCCGGCTGATTCTTACCAATTTAATTTCGAATGCTTTTAAATACCAGAAAAAAAAGAGTGATGAACGTTTGGTAGAAGTGGTTATAGAAGTAAATAAAGGAATTGCAACTTTTTTGGTAAAAGATACTGGAATTGGGATTAAAGAACATTATTTTAGCGAAATATTTAACATTTTCTTTAGGGCTTCTTTGGATGAACCTGGCAGTGGCTTAGGGCTTTATAACGTTAAAAGCATGGTAAATAAGCTCGGAGGAAGCATTTCTGTTGAGTCTGAATACGGCGTGGGATCAATTTTTAAAGTGGAACTTCCCAGCAAATAATAAAAAAAGAAAAAATGGGCCAGGTTTTGCAATTTGTTCACAAGAACGCGAGTCCAAATGTAATTTAAAAAATATGATGTATCCTTTTATCGTCATTGATGATAGTCCTTTAGACTGTCTTATAGTAAAGAAAATCATCTCGTTTAGCGGGAAGAGCGCTGATATTGTTGTTTTTAATGATGCCAACAAGGCGTTAGAACATATCCGGGCTCTGGCTATTAATCAATTACCACCGTTGACTATAATTACGTTGGATATCATGATGCCTATAATGGATGGTTTTGAATTTTTGGAACAGTTTTTAACTTTACCAGAAACAGTGCAACATCATTTTAAAATCATTATTCTCTCCTTGTCAAATCATCCTTATACCATTAAACGTCTTCAAGGATATTCGATCGTAGAAGCTATTATCGAAAAGCCCATTACGATTGAGAAATTAAATTCGACATTAGCCGGAGTATTAAGAGAATAACAGCTCACCATTTTTTGACTATAATTTTTAGATAACGCATGAATTTGACCTATTTACCACTCTTTTACGATCTGTCGAGCCGTGAGCAAAGGGATGCACTTAATGAATTGATGGCGAGAAATCCAGCAATTCAATTAATAGACAACATTTTAGAACAAATTCAAGAGCTTGTTCGGGTATTATTTCCCTCTGAAACCATCGGCGAGGAAAATCTAAAACAACGTGTGGAGGTGTATCTACAAAATGTCGATTTAGCAACTTATGGTACTTGGGTGTATTATCCTTGGCTAGAAAAAATCGTACACCTCTTAAATGAAGAAGATTTTATCCGTGTTCGTACCAGCAGGAATATGTATAAAATCGATCAAAAGGAAATTGCAACGTTAGGAAAGAAAAAGATTGGTGTACTTGGTTTATCTGTTGGACAAAGCGTTGCGCTCACCTTGGCTATGGAGAGAACCTGTGGAGAAATTAGATTAGCTGATTTCGACCACGTTGAGCTGAGTAATATGAATCGATTACGTTGTAGTATAACCGACTTAGGCATCAATAAGGCGATATTAGCTGCTCGTCAAATTGCCGAATTGGATCCATATATCAAGGTGCGCTGTTATACGGATGGGGCAACCGAAGATAATCTGGATGACTTGCTATTAGTAGGAGGAAAATTAGATTTATTGGTAGAGGAATGCGATGGTATTAATATGAAAATTTTGTCTAGATTAAAGGCAAAAGAATTTCAGATTCCTGTGTTGATGGATACGAATGATAGCGGAATGTTGGACATGGAGCGATTTGATTTGGAACCTGATCGCCCGATACTGCATGGCCGGTTGAAAGTACTAGAAGGCTTGTCTAGTATAGCCATAGCTGAACAGCTCAGAAACTTAAGTTTTCCGGAGAAAATAAAGTACCTCTCTGAGATGATAGGTATAGAAAATGTTTCCGATGCAATGAAACGTTCCCTCCCAGAAATGAATAAAACTATTGTGGGGTGGCCGCAGTTAGCTTCTTCGGTCATGCTAGGTGGTGCGATGATTACGGATGTTGCTCGCAGAGTTTTATTAGGACAATTGCAATCTTCAGGGAGGTTTTTTGTGGAGTTTGCTGATTTAATTAACGATGATCCAGATAAGGACTTTTGTCGCTCCTGATGAACCGGAGACTTGTGGTAAATTTATCGAAGGCCATAGAAAGCTGTTGGAAATATTTGGTATAACTAAAATAACATCCAATAGGCAAGACTGGGTTGACGATGAAAAAACCATCGTTATCGTCGTTGAAGATAGTGAAACAAAGAATGTATATGGGGGGGCACGTTTACAGATCGTTTCTGGAAAATATAAACTTCCAATTGAAATTGCCCTTGGCCGTTACGATGAGGGAATTTTTACCATGGTAAATAACGACCATTTAAATGGCGGAACTTGTGAGCTTTGCGGACTGTGGAACTCAAGAGAAATTGCTGGTTTTGGAGTAGGTAGCTATATTTTAGCCCGAGTGGGAGCCGTTGTAGCTGCTCAACTACCTGTGCAAAGTATTTTTGTACTTTGCGCGCCTATAACGGTTAAAATGGGGAGGAGAGTAGGTGCGGTTGTGGAGGCAACGTTGGGTAACCAAGGCCTTTTTTATTATCCGAAAGACGACTTAGTCGCGACTGCAATGCGTTTGCGAAATATCTATGATTTAAGCACCGCTGATGAACATGAGCGTGAAAAAATACTCGCTCTTCGGGAAGAACCCTATCAGATTATGGAAGAGAAAGGGCCAAAAGGCTCTTTGATGGTTTCCTATAACTTGAAGGTGCCTAATTTACGATAAAAAACACGGATAAGTAATTACCGTTTTTTATACATCCTGAGGTTCTTTTTTGCTATAGGAACCTTCAATTATTAAAAGAAGAAAAATACGGAACGGATGAAATTGCTGTTAAAGCAAATACTTGGATGGCTTTTCTTTTGCTGTATGACGTTTTTTACGGTAAAAGCAAACCCGCCCGTTAACATTTTTAGAGACGGAGCGGATGTGCTGCAGGTAAGACAAGTGGAAGTATTTAAAGATTCTACAGGGCTATTACCATTTCAAACGGTACTTCACCAGCAATTTTGGCCAGTAGAGGAAAACGTATTAAATTTTGGTATTACCGAAACAAAAATTTGGATACGCTTTTCGCTACAGAATGAATCGGATAACGCTTTTCTGCAATTGATGGTTGCTCAACCAATCATTGATCGGGTGGTTTTTTATGAGAGTGAGGGCAATGGAAAGTGGGCCAGTGTTGAATTAGGCGAACACAAAAAATTTTCGGAAAGACCGGTAAATAATCCCAATTATGTTTTTCCAATAGTCCTACCCAAAGACAGCATCAAGCATATCTATCTTTGCGTCTCTTCTACAGATCAAATACAATTTCCCCTTTATGTGGGCTCACAGGAAAACCTTATGGAGCTGGAAGTTAACAGAAGTGTATTCATAGGAATGTACGCTGGAATCGTATTAATTATGATAGCGTACAATCTGTTTCTCTATTTCTCTGTTAGGGATATCAATTATATCTACTATATCCTATTTATTTTTTTTGTTGGATTAACGCAGTTGAATTTTAAAGGATATGCCTTTAAATATTTATGGCCAAATTGGCCATGGTTAGCTATTAATAGCGCCTATCTCGTTCCACTTTTATCTGCCCTTTCTACCGCAGTTTTTGTGTGGGAGTTTCTCATGATCAAAGTGTATGCGCCTCGGTTAGGAAAAGGTGTTATCGTCTACAGTGTCTCCTGTATATGCGCTGCCATTTTAGGGCTTCTTGGTTTTCGTGCCCTAGGCGTACAGTTGTTACAGTTTATGGCCTTTGTTGGTGTTATCTATTTATTATACCTTGCCAACTATATCCGCAGATCAGGCTATCGCCCAGCTTTTTATTTTTTGCTGGCCTTTGTTTCCTTTATTTTTAGTATCATCATTTTTGTATTGACTAATTTTGGGATAATCCATACCAATTTCTTTACTGGCAATGTGCTTGAGTTTGGTTCCGTTGCACAGATCTTATTGCTTTCATTTGCATTGGCCGATCGGATCAATACATATAGAAAAGAAAAGGAAGAGTCGCAGGCGGAAGCCTTACGGATTTCAAGGGAGAATGCACGCATTGTCAGCGAACAAAATCAACGGCTCGAATTGGAAGTCAGTAAACGCACTGCTGATCTTCAATTGGCCAATACCGATTTACATAACGCTTTTCATGAATTAAAACAAGCGCAAACTCAATTGGTTGAGGCTGAAAAAATGGCTTCCCTAGGTATGTTAACGGCTGGAATCGCACACGAAATCAATAATCCGATTAATTTTGTCACCGCAAACGTCGGTCCGCTGAAAAGGGATATAGATGAAATTTTAGCACTTTTAGAGGCGGTAGAGGCCATTGTATTGGATGATCAGGCAAGTACAGCGGAGAAAAAGGCCCGCATTCATGCACTCAAAGAAGATTTAGATTATGATTACCTCATGGAAGAAATTGGTTTTCTTTTAACAGGTATAGAGGATGGTGCTATTCGCACAACCGAAATCGTAAAAAGCTTGCGTGTATTTTCCCGTGTGGATGAAGATGATATTAAACTGGCGGACCTTAATCAAGGAATAGAATCAACCTTAGTTATTCTCAATAGTACGATTAAAGATCGAATAATAGTCGAAAAACAGTTTGGCGAACTGCCCATGATCGAATGTTATCCCGGTAAACTGAACCAAGTCTTTTTGAATTTATTGACCAATTCCATTTACTCCATTCGGGAAAAGTTTGGTGAAAAAGAAGGAGGCAAAATTACCATAAGCAGCTATTACGATAAAGAGGAAATTGTACTGCGCTTTAAAGACAATGGTCTAGGTATTAGCGAAGACATTCAGGATAAAATCTTTGAACCTTTTTTTACAACAAAAGATGTTGGTGAAGGTACTGGTTTAGGACTTTCTATCGTGCTACAAATTATTAAAAAGCATTATGGAAGTATTGGTTTGTTAACGAATATCGGTGAAGGAGCCGAATTTGTTTTAAGGTTGCCTGTATTACAGTCTGTCATGCAAACAAATGTTCGGAATATGTAGCCCGCTGAAGCTAAGATAATAATTTTTGCCTCAGCAAAAATTCAAGCTGGTCATTATTAATCGTTAATTGTTCATTGGATGCCATGAGTTGTAGACGTTCTGTATATATATCATAAGCCTTATTGATGACGTGTTCCAATTCCGATTCTTTCCATGGTTTAGTAAGGTAATGATAGATTTTACCTTTATTGATCGCATCAACAACGGCGCTCATGTCGGTATAGCCCGTCAGCAAGATTCGAATAGGATCAGGATAATTGATTTTCACTTTTTCCAACAGCTCAACACCGGTCATATTAGGCATACGTTGATCTGTAATAATTACATGAACTTGATGATCTTGAAGAATGGCTAATCCTTCTTCTCCGGAGAGCGCCGTATGAACACTATATTTCCTGCGAAAAGCAGCCTTAAAAGACCGTAAATTGTTCTCTTCATCATCAATATACAATACCACTATTTTTTCTGCCATGACTGGGTTGTTTTGTCGCTTTAGCGTATCCATTCTAATTTCCTAAATTCCGAAAATTAATTGACATAAAAAATAGGATGTATGACAAAAATCTATTTTTTAAAAAACGTGTCATTACGAGGAACAACATGACAGCAAACGAGCCGTAGTGTGTTCGTTTGCCGAAGCTTGTGAATCGAGTGCAATAAGCTCATGGATGCCATAGACAGTTAACACTCATGGACAATACGATGGACAACAAACACGAATGAAAAATACATGACGAGAAACGTATGAACGCAAATTCGTCGTGCACTTGAAAAATAGTCGACACGTATTACGTTATTTATCAATCGGTTGTTTTTTCCGGGGACAGCAAATATAATGTTGCAATTTATTGGGAAGTACAACTATCTAATCTATTGCCAATCTAATCCTCACCTGAATTTGCGAGCTTTGTGTCCAAGATATAATTAACTCATGCAAGTTTCATTGCCATTAAAAATCAAATAATTCGTTCGAATGAAAAAACAAATACTAGTAGTAGACGATGAGCCGTCCATTTTGCAACTATTAAAGTTTATTCTTTCTAAAGATTACGACGTTGTCTTGAAAAGCAATGGCTATGATGCTATGCTTTGGTTAGAAGAAGCTAATCATCCGGATCTTATTATACTGGATGTGGAGATGCCATATTTTAATGGGCCGGAGTTTTTGAAATCGATAAAAATTAGCGGACTGTTCCGGGATATTCCTGTCATCATTTTATCGGTTACAGAGGATTTGGATTCATTAGCTAGGCGTACACCATATCAGGTACATCGTTTCATTAAAAAACCGTTTGACCCGATATTTTTAAAGGGTGTTGTTCATAATCTTTTAACTGCACAATCTTATGAACGATCTTAGTACAGAAACGGTTTTCCGTAGGTCCTTTGTGCCTAATGTGGCGTATAGTGGGCAATTTTTTTACGATCAACTGGGGGAGGTGCTATCCGAAGATTTTGATGTTGATCACTTATCTTCCCTTCATGAGCTTAAACAACACCTAGCCGAGTGTTCCATTATCACCAGTCCAGAGGTTTTTATCATGGAGGTTGATCAGGAAAAAGAGGTCTTTCAATTGGTAAAAGACATTCGGGCAAATCCATTAACAGCAGGTGCTATTATTATTTTACTTGCAGAGAGGCAAAAAGAAGGACTGAAAAGTAAAGCGTTAAAAGAAAAAGTTAGCGACTTCTATATTTATCCATTTGATATTGATGAGTTACTGGAAAGACTTAAATTCCTGATTAAATTTAAGTTGATCAAGCCAGACATTAAGAAGCTCATCCCAAATACCGTTCAAGAGTATCGGATGCCTCTTGGAAAGCGGTTGTTTGATATTTGTTTTGCTTCCCTTGCTATCTTATTCCTTTCACCGCTATTTTTAATCATTGCCCTTTGGATAAAAATAGAATCAAGGGGTCCGATCATTTACAGAAGTAAAAGGGCAGGAACTGGTTACAAGATTTTTGATTTTTATAAATTCAGGTCCATGGTTGTTGATGCAGATCAGAAGTTGAAAGAGCTTTCTAAGGTCGCTAATCAATATGCGGAAAGTAGTGCCACAAGCAAGGAACCTTTGGCCTTCGTTAAAATCAAGAATGACCCTCGCGTTACACGAGTTGGAGCCTTTATCAGAAATACGAGTATAGATGAATTACCACAACTTTTTAACGTATTAAAAGGCGATATGTCTATCGTTGGTAATAGACCTTTACCACTTTATGAAGCAGAGTTGCTCACCTCTAATCTATGGTCAATGCGTTTTTTAGGTCCTGCTGGAATTACAGGGCTTTGGCAGATCAGTAAAAGAGGTAAAAGTGAAATGTCTGACGAAGAGCGGAAAGGCTTGGATAATTTTTACGCAAAGAACAGTTCTTTTTTAATGGATTTGAAAATTATTTTAAAAACTTTCCCTGCGCTTTTGCAAAAGGAAAAAGTGTAATTGACCAATAAATTGATGAATAACAAATAGCTGTCTATATGTAAGCTATTAAAAAATAGATTAACGTACTATGAAAATGAAAATTATACTTGTACTCTTCCTATTGGTTGGAGTTTTTACGGGGGCAAAGGCTCAAGAGTCCATTATTCAAGATGTCAATTACAATCAATTGCAACAGTTTATTGAATTGGCTAAAACAAATTATCCAAGAAAAAAAATATATGAGGCACAGGAGGGCAAGGCTAAGAGCGGTGTTCCTTCAGCACAAGTATCGCTTTTAGAGCCGTTGAATGCCTCCTATATCTATCGTCCAGAAGATAAATCAGCTATTGATGTGAATAACCCTTATCTTTATAACGGATTTCAGTTTGGTGTTAATTTGAATTTAGGCACTTTTTTACAGAAACCATTCCAGATTAAACAAGCCAAAGCCGATTATGAAATTGCTAAATTGGAAAATCAGGAATATAATATGATGTTGGCTACCGAGGTCAAAAGCCGCTATTACGAATATATCCGAGCCAAAAGTGAACTAAAAATAAAAACACAAGCTTCTCAGGATACAAAAAGTCTATATGACGATTTAAAAACAAAATTTGAGAGAGGCCAAATCACACACGAAAGCTATAGTATGGCAAGAAATACCTATGCTGAAGCAAACTCTGCGAAAATAGAAGCTGAAGTGAACTTCTTGAAAGCAAAAGATACATTAGAGGAAATTATTGGTGTAAAACTAGAGAGCTTACAAGAAGCTGGTAATGCGGGAGAATAATATATGATTGACGTTAAAGCTTATTTGAAGTATCTGCTGCGATTTAAGTGGGTATTGGGATTGGTTCCTATTGTTAGTGTGTTAATAACAGCATATTTTGTTAAGGATATGCCGCAGAAATATAAGTCGACCGCCCAGCTCTCGACGGGCTTAACCGATGAGTCTAAGCAAACAGTGAACCCTGGCCAGAATATGGATTACTTTAAAGTAAGCCAGCAGTTTGGCAATATCATGGAAATGATGAAGATGAAAAGGGTAATTAGTGGTTTGTCGACTAAGTTGATGATTCATGATCTAACGGATAAAGCTACCGCTTTCCATCCTTGGAGCGATATTATTAGTGAGCTCACCGATGCACAACGTAAAGAGGCATTGGTTAAATATCAAGATATCTTGAGTAAAAATGGGGTGTTGAGTGCTGCTGACAATAAGGAGCTTCCTTTGTATAATCTTACTGTTTCGATGGGCTATGATGAGGAAAGTCTCTTAAAAAATTTAGAGATTAATAGAAGCGGTGAGAGTGATTTTATCAATGTTTCTTTCACCTCGACTAATCCAGATCTTTCTGCTTATGTGGCGAATACACTTAGTAATGATTTTATAGTATACTATATGAGCAGTTCTTCATTGAACCAACGAGCTTCGTTGACTTTGCTAGATTCCGTATTAAAGGTTAAGGAAGCTATGATGAATCAGAAGAATGCTGCATTAAAGAATTACAAAATTGGTAGCGGTGTACTGAATTTGGATAAGCAATCAAGTATGATTTATCAGCAGATTTCAGAATATGAGGCGAGAAGGGCTCAGTCTGTTAATCAAATACAATCGCTACAGGGGGCCTTGGCAGATATTAACCGGAAACTTTCCAAAGGTGAGGGGTCTTATGTAGGCGGCAATCATGTAGTGGCTAATAACGAAATTGTAAACCTAGAAAACCAACTGCAATTAGCCAATCAGCGGTATATCAATAATAATTTCAGACCGGAAGATAAACGGGCAGTCGATTCCTTAAGTAGGCTTCGCACGGCCAAATTAGCCGCAGTTGCCGAGGGCTCAATAGGAGATCCGGCTAGTGTTAAACAAAATTTACTGGATCAGAAATTGAAATTGGAGACCGATTTGTCAATGGCAAAAAATGGAATTTCATCTCTTGATGCTGAATTGCGTATACTAAGATCAAAGTACAGTGTACTGGTGCCAACAGATGCTAATGTTCAAAACTTGGAGCGGGACGCCGACGTAGCGACAAAAGAGTATATGGATGCGTTGAATAATTATAATCAATCAAGCCTACAAAGCACAACCAGTTTGCGATTAAGCATTGCACAGGTTGGACTTTTGGGTACGCCGGAACGTTCCAAGGGAATTTTATATGTAGCGCTTTCCGGCATTTCCAGTTTCTTTGTGTGCCTCCTAGCTATTACATTGGCCTTTTTATTGGATCGTTCTATTAAAAGCCCTAAACAATTAGAGACCATTACTAATAGTAAAGTATTAGGTTTATTGAACTTTATCGATGAAGATAATAAAGATCTTCGCGATATCTGGGAAGATGAAGACAACGTTAAGGACTATTCTATTTACAAGGATTTATTGCGTTCTTTACGATTTGAACTTAATCAACAAGTGGATGACAAGGAAAATGTGTTAGCAATTACGAGTCTTGATAAAGGACATGGAAAATCCTTTTTAGCATCAAGTTTGGCCTATGCCTTTGCCATGATGGGCAAAAAAGTGTTGCTTATTTGTGAAAATTCACCGGGGTTGACAGAAATTATTCAAAATGCAAATCAGAAAACAGCCCATCAAAAATTCGAATCTTTTTTAGTAAAAAAAGAAATACAAGTTGCAGATCGTATAACGGTGCTTAACCGTAATCCGAATAATAACTCCTTGTTAGAAATGCGAGACGCACAGAGTTTATTCGTTGGTTTCAATATTTTGAAAGATACCTTCGATTTGATTATAATGGATATTGATCCTATAAAACAATCCAATAAAGTTAAAGAGTGGCTGATGTTTGCCGATAAAAGTATCGCAGTATTTAAAAGCGGACAAAAGGTAAATGAAGAAGAAAAAGAGCAAATGGCAGTATTTAGTCAGCACAAAAGTTTTATTGGTTGGGTTTTTAACCAAGTAAAAGGCGACTACACGGTTACAACGGGTTAACAAATGGATAGGATATCTGTATTCTCGGGAGAAAAACGAAGTAGTGCGTTTATTATCACATGTGGTATTATTACGGCATTATCTTTAGGGATCGTTCTGACGAAAGTTGATATCCAGTTTGCCTGCCTTCCACTTTTAATGAGTGTGGCCTTCTTTTTTATAGTAATACTATTTCGATACCCCAAGTTAGGTTTATATAGCTTGCTAGCCTACAGTTTTGTGCTAGTAGCACTAATCTGGGAAGTCGGAGACTATCCATTTGGAATAGGTGTTGAAATAATATTGTTGCTTACTTTTATGGCAACAATCTTCCATAGGCAGGAATGGAAAAAACTTCGTCACCCATTAGTTTATATCGGTTTTTTTTGGCTTTTTTTGAGCATAGCAGAAATTTTTAATCCTTATGGAGCTAGCCTGAGGGGATGGATACAGGAGATCAGAAGCATGGCCTTATTTCCATTGATTATTTCAGTACTGGGGATGGTGTTATTGACCAAGCGTAAGGATCTGGATAGATTTCTATTGATCATTATTGCGTTTTCAATGCTTGCAGCTATAAATGGTATTAAGCAATTATATATTGGGCCTTCTGCTGGGGAACAACGTTTTTTAGATGCGGGGGGGAGTGTGACTCATCTCATATGGGGGCAACTAAGGGTCTTTTCGTTTTATTCAGATGCAGGACAATTTGGTGCTTCTCAAGCTCATCTTTCACTAATGTGTTTGATTTTAGCTTTTGGTAAAATGTCTTGGTGGAAAAGAATTCTTTTGATAATGCTCGCCGGAATTTTGTTTTATGGAATGTTAATTTCAGGGACGAGAGGAGCTTTATTTGTGTTGCTTTCAGGTGGATTCTTTGCACTTTTACTAAGCAAAAGGATAAGTGTTATATTGGTAGGCGGCTGTTTAGTTGTATTGTTTATCGCATTTTTAAAATTTACCCATATTGGGAGTAGTAATTATCAAATTTATCGTCTACGTTCTGCCTTAGACACACACGATGCTTCCTTAAATGTTAGGTTACAAAACCAACAGCTGTTAGCAAATTATTTACAAGATAAGCCTTTTGGTGATGGATTAGGTACTATTGGGAAATGGGGTAAAGAATACAATCCAGATAAATTCTTGTCAACAATTGAGCCAGATAGTTTGTGGGTTAAGATCTGGGCGTCTTACGGCATAGTTGGATTAATATGCTGGTTTGCTTTTATGATGTTTCTATTAGGCCAATGTTGCGGTATTTGTTTGCGAATAAAAGACAGAAATCTTCGGATAAAAGTCATCGCATTAACTTCGGGTATTGCAGGTATTATTTTTTGTAGCTATGGCAATGAAGTGATGAACGCTTTCCCTTCGTCTGCGATTACTTGGTTATCCTGTGTGCTCGTTTACTTATCTCCAACTTTTGACGTCACTACAACGGACAGAAAGTTATCGCAAGAAGTACCAGATTCCAAGGGTATTTGGATATTAAAAGGAGACTTATATCAGTATGTAACAAATAGCAGGAGTACACATGCCTAATGTGCCAATAAAACATTGGTTTGGAAATAATCTAATAAAAGTAGCTATTATAGCTTTAGGTATTTTAATGGCCGTTTCTTTCGGTTTTTTTATCAAAAGTGAAAATTTAGTACTTGCTTTTCTACCATTTCTATTGGTGCTGACAGCTGTCTACTTGATTCTTATATTTAAGTATCCGGTCTTTGGCCTCTACCTTACTATGGTATACTGTTTTCTACTTGCATTATTAAGTAGAGAAATAGGTGGAATTCAATACGGTATAGGTGTGGAGATTTTATTGTTGTTAACTTGGTTGGCAACATTATTTTATGCTAAAATTAATTGGCCGCTCATCAAACTAGATTTAGTATGGTTGTTGGCTGTTTGGTTTATAATCAGTGTTCTGGAGATTGCGAATCCTTCTGGCGCCAGTATTATGGGATGGGTACAGGAAGTGAGAAGTACAGCATTATATCCTTTACTAATAGTTCCTTTAGCTTTACTGTTAATTGATAATAAAGAAAAAGTGAATTGGGCACTTTTTTTCGTCATCGGTATGTCCACCTTAGCGTCACTGAATGGTATAAAACAATTGTATATTGGACCATCTGCCGGTGAACAACGTTTTTTGGATGAAGGCGGAGCGCTTACGCATGTTTTGTTTGGACAATTGCGTGTGTTTTCATTTTACACTGATGCAGGCCAATTCGGTGCCTCACAAGCACATATATGTATGCTATGTGTAGTGCTTGCTTTTTGTCGGACTAAATGGTGGAAAAAAGTTCTATTGCTTTTATGTGCCGCACTGCTCTTTTACGGAATGCTTATCTCTGGAACCCGAGGTGCCTTGTTTGCTTTATTGGTAGCCGCTTTTTTTGCCTTATTGTTAAGTAAAAATTACAAAATATTGTTAGTCGGAGGAATATTGGTATTAGGTTTTGTGGGAATGTTGAAATTTACTTATTTAGGTAACAGTAATTATCAAATTTATAGATTGCGGACGGCAGTCGATCCTCAAGACGCATCATTGAATATACGCATTCAAAATCAGGCGATTCTTCGGGATTACCTGAAATCTAAACCATTCGGTGATGGTTTGGGTGTAATCGGTACTTGGGGAAAGGAATATAATGCTGACAAGTTTTTATCAACTGTAGAGCCGGATAGTTATTGGGTAAAAGTTTGGGCCATGTATGGTATTGTTGGATTGACGATTTGGTTCAGTATCATGATGTATATCTTAGGAAAATGTTGTGGGATTGTTTGGATGATTAAAGACTATGATTTACGGATAAAGTCTATTGCTTTAACTGCGGGTACCGCAGGGATTTTATTTTGTAGTTACGGGAATGAAGTGATGAATGCGATGCCTTCAGCGATCATATTATGTGTTTCCTGGGCAGTAGTGTTTAAAATGCCATGGTTAGAGAATCCTGACACATGAATAAGGAAGATAATTTTAATTAAAGCTAATATGCCTTTTGCTGTTTTTATGTTACCTGGATTACTATTTTTTGTGATCGGTTTTTTTAAAGGAAAGAAATATTATCAACAATGCCGCTCTAATGTGCTAGAAAAGGGCAGAGATAATTAATAGTTTTCACTAATGACTATTTTGGAAAAAATTAAATCAGATCCGCTCTTAAGAAAATGGGGTTTGTGGTTGCTTAAACCTACAAATGACCATAGACCAAGATGGTGGATAAGGTATCTAGTAACCCCCTTCTACCATACCCGTGGTAAAGCCAGTAAGATTAGAAAAAGCGCACGTTTGGACGTATTTCCTTCTAAACGCTTTGTTCTGGGAGACTATTCGCTTATTGAGGATTTCACTACGATAAATAATGGTGTTGGCGATGTTTGTATCGGTAACCATACTATCATTGGTATAGGAAGTGTAGTGATTGGTCCAGTTGATATTGGGAATAATGTATTACTAGCCCAACATGTTGCCATAGCTGGTTTAAATCATGGATATGAGAATATTCATGTACCTCCGCGCTTGCAAGGCGATAATTGTAAGCTAATTATTATAGAAGATGAGGTTTGGATTGGTGCAAATAGCGTTATTACAGCTGGAGTAAGACTAGGAAAACATTGTGTGGTAGCCGCAGGTAGCGTAGTTACGAAAGATGTTCCCGCATATAGTGTAGTAGGCGGTAATCCTGCACGGATTTTAAAGAAATTTAATTCGACCTTAAATATTTGGGAAAGGTTATGATCCTTTTTGTTACTAATTTTACCTTTGTCTGGTACGCATTAGCGTCTTTAATCTGCCTCCATTTTTGGTTTCCGTGGATTTGTAGTCTGTTTACCTATTTGAGAAAAATCAGTGTAAAAAATAGACCAGCTAAACCGGCCAAAACAGCCGATTATGCTATTATTGTTACAGCGTATGAGCAAACAGATTTGCTTCCATCGGTTGTTAAGTCTTTACTAGAGCTAAATTATAATCGAGATGGTTATCTTATCTATATTGTTGCGGATAACTGCGATATAAGCACCCTACATTTTATGGATGAAAGGGTAATACTACTCCGCCCAGCAGCAGTTCTTGCTAGTAATGTAAAATCACATCATTACGCAATAACACATTTTAAGCGAAATCACGAACGATTAACCATTATAGACAGCGACAATTTAGTGCATCCCGATTATCTGAAGGAATTGGACAAAACTTTCGATGCCGGTTTCGAAGCGGTACAGGGCGTGCGTTGTGCAAAAAATTTGAACGGTATTTACGCTTGTTTAGATGAGGCTGGAGATATGTATTATAGGTTGGTAGACCGAAAATGGTTGTTTGGGGCGGGCTCTTCGGCAGCCTTATCCGGATCAGGTATGGCTTTTACGGTAGATTGTTACCAGACATGTTTAAAGCAAATGAAGTTAGCAGGAGCTGGATTTGATAAGTTGCTGCAATATAAAATACTATCTCAGAATAAGCGGATAGCATTTACCGAGGCTGCCATTGTTTATGATGAGAAGACCGCAAAACCAGATCAACTGGTCAAACAACGTGCCCGCTGGTTAAATACCTGGTTTACCTTTTACCTATTGGGCATCAAGCTATTACTAAAAGGTATTATAACCTGGAGATGGAATATGGTTTTATTTGCTATAGCTCTAGTTCGTCCACCTTTATTTATTTTACTTGCTTTAGTTTTTATCGGCTTTTCGGTAACTTGGTTTTTTCTACCATCAGCTTCCTTAATATACGTAGCCGCCCTGATTTTATTCATTATCAATTTTTATGTTGCACTAGTTCATTTTAAGGCAAATCGATCCATTTATCGGGCACTATTAAGTGCTCCCAAGTTTGTTTTTATTCAATTTATGGCTCTATTTAAAGTAAAGAAAGCCAATAAGCTCTCTGTTGCCACACGGCATTTTCAACAACAAAAAGATTTTAATCGTTAGCGTTTAAGCGTATCTTATGGCAAAAAGATTAAAAATTGGTGTAGAAGTTCAACGTATTTTTAGACCCAAAAAGCATGGTATGGAAGTAGTTGCGCTCGAATTGTTACGAGCGTTACAGCAATTAGATCATATTAATGAATATATATTATTTGCAAAGAAAGATCAGGATATAAATTGTTTACGAGCTTCGGAACGTTTCAATATACAGTTGGTGAAAGGGTTTACATACATGGATTGGGAACAATTACATTTACCAACTGCTGTCAAACATAGCAACATTGACTTTTTACACGCAACCTGTAATACGGCGGCCTATTTTATGTCAAAACCTTTATTGCTGACATTGCATGATATTATTTATTTAGAAAAATTAGACTTCGGAGGTACTGCGTATCAAAACTTTGGTAATGTTTACAGGCGAATGATAGTTCCACATGCGATTAAACATAGCAAATATATTGTCACCGTTTCTCAATATGAAAAGCAAATTATTGCCAATAGATTTCCTTGGGCGGCAGATAAAATAAAAGTTATTTATAATGCAGTTAGTGAGAATTTTAATCGGTCGTTCACGACTAGCGAATTAGCCGATTTTAGAAGATCCCATGGTCTACCGGATCGGTTTTTACTTTTTTTAGGAAATACTGCACCTAAAAAAAACACCGAGAATGTATTGAAATCTTACGCGATGTACTGTAAGCAGGTTTCTGACATCGTACCATTGGTAATTTTAGATTACAGTCGGGATTTGGTATTGGAAACCTTAAAAAAGCTAGGAGAAGAATCTACCATTAGACATATTGTATTTCCTGGGTATGTAGCGATGGAGAAAATGCCCCTGATGTATAGTTCATCGACAATATTTTTGTATCCCTCGTTACGGGAGAGTTTTGGTTTACCCATTTTGGAAGCAATGGCTAGCGGAACACCTGTTATCACAGCTAATACTTCCGCTATGCCCGAAGTCGCTGGAGATGCTGCTGTTTTGATTAATCCATTGGTACCAGAAGAAATCACTAAGGCAATTATTGATCTAGAAAGCAACAGCATCCGAAAGAAAGATCTTATCATAAGAGGACATAAACGTGCTGCCCAGTTTAATTGGCGCGCTGCGGCTAGCGAGTTATTGGCCCTATACGAAAAAATGATTTAACCCCTTTCAGCATGAATAGAAGAAAGGCACTAAAAATAGGAGTCGGACTAACTTCCATAGCCACATTAGGAGCTACAATTAAACCTTGGTTTACTAAAAATTTGCCATTGGATAGTCGTGTTTTTAGTGATATGAAAGATCTTTTGGCGGAATTGGCAGAAACCATCATCCCAGAAACAGACACCCCTGGTGCTAAATTAGCAGGGGTAGCTGACTACCTATTGCTCGTAATTAATGATTGCTTTACAATAAAAGAACAAAGAATATTTTATCAAGGCTTAACAGTTGTCGAAAAGATGGCGGTGGAAAAATTTGGGCAGTCCTTTGTTTGCTGTGACGCAAAGATTCGTGAAGAGCTGTTAACCATTTTAGAAAATGATGACGGACATTATCAAGGATTATTGTATAAAATAAAACGAAAACTATGGGGCAGATCTTTCCTGGATTTATTAAAAGAGCATGTGGTTGAGGGATATTGTACTTCTGAAGCGGGAGCAACAAAGGGATTGGCCTATCAAGCCATTCCAATGAAATATGAGGGTTGCATTACCATAGGTCCTGATCAAAAGGCTTGGGCTACACGTTAATAATTATGAGCATAGAAAAACCGATGTCGAACGTTTTTGATGCCATTGTGATTGGTTCAGGGATTAGTGGAGGATGGGCAGCTATGGAACTTTGTAAACAAGGATTGCGAACAATTTTATTAGAAAGGGGGCGTCAGGTTGTCCATATAAAAGACTACCCAACAGCCAATCTTCACCCTTGGGAGTTTAAATATCGTAATAACTTTACGCAGAAGGATCTGAAACAACAACCCATTCAATTAGAAGATTGTGATTACGATAACAAACATTTTTTTGTAAATGATCTAACACATCCTTATATACAGGAGAAACCATTTAATTGGATACGTGGATATCAGGTGGGAGGCAGATCCCTTACTTGGGGAAGGCAATGTTATCGTTGGAGTGATCTTGATTTTGAAGCAAATTTAAAGGAAGGAGTAGCTGTTGATTGGCCTATTCGCTATAAGGACATTGCGCCTTGGTATGATTATGTGGAACGTTTTATAGGCGTAAGTGGTCAGAAAGAAGGCTTACCTTATTTACCTGATGGCGATTTTTTGCCACCAATGGAGCTCAATTGTATTGAACAATATCTCGCCGAAACGATTAAGAAGAAAGATAACCGGTTTTTGACTATTGCACGCATTGCCAACCTTACCCGTGGTTGGAAAGATAGAGGGCCTTGCTTGAGTCGTAACCTTTGTTCAAGAGGGTGTCCCTTTGGCGGATATTTTAGTAGTAATAGCGCTACTATACCTGTCGCAATGGCTACCAATAAGTTGACGTTAATGCCTTACTCATTGGTTTATGAAATCGTTTACGACGATGCACATCAGCGTGCAACGGGTGTTCGTGTAATAGATATGTTAACAAAGGAACATCAGGAATTTTTTGCTAAAATAATTTTTGTGAACGCGTCCACTATTGCCTCTACCGCTTTATTGTTAAATTCTTGTTCTAACCGTTTTCCAAATGGATTAGGCAACGATTCAGGACAACTTGGGCATAATTTGATGGATCATCATTCCTCCGCGGGTGCCATGGGTATTTATCAGGGGTATGCCAATCAATACTACAAGGGAAGAAGACCATGTGGTTTTTTGATACCAAGATATCGCAATCTTACCGCAGATGAGCAATGGGATTTTAAGAGAGGGTATAACATTCAAGGGATGGGAAGCCGCTTGAGTTGGCAAGATAAGCCCTATAATGAGATGGGCTTTGGTAAAGATTTTAAAACGAAGCTGACCACTCCGGGGCCATGGCAGATCTGGATGGCAGGGTTTGGTGAATGCCTTCCCTATTATGATAATCAAATCGGCTTGGATAAAAATAAATTAGACCAATGGGGGCAACCGCTTATACGGATAAACTTTGAATTTAAGACAAATGAGGAGCGTATGATGGAGGATATCGAGCAGTCTGCCAAAAACATGTTGTCTGATGCTGGTTTTCAGGAGATCACATCGTTTAACTATCACCGACCTGGTGGAGCTACTATTCATGAAATGGGCACTGCGAGGATGGGTACTGACGAAAAGAATTCCGTTTTAAATGGATTTAATCAAATGCATGCCGTAAAGAATGTGTTTGTTACGGATGGAAGCTGTATGACATCTTCAGCCTGTCAGAATCCTTCGCTAACGTATATGGCACTGACTGCCAGGGCATGTGCTTATGCTGTTCAATGTTTGAAGGATAAACGTTTATGAAGCATAATAAACATATCCACTCACTATTGGGAAATGGTATAATTGCCGGAACAGGTATGCTGGTTTCTATTGTTTTATTTAGGGTACTATCAATAGCAGAAATGGGCGCATGGATTGTTTTCTTTTCTACCATACTGCTTTTCGATACCATCAGATCGGGGATTATAACCATGGCTTTTGTTAAGTTTTTCTCTGGGACATCAGATCAAAGGGCAAATGCCGTTATAGGTTCTACATGGTATTTGGCTATCGTGATTACGTTGTTTCTACTGCTGCTGAATATCCCATCGTATATTGTTTCATTCTATATTAATAGTGCGGGTTTTGCCTATTTTTTGAAATGGTTTGGAATAATTTATATGGCTTCACTACCATTTTTTGTTATTTCCTGTCTATTGCAAGCGAAGCAACGTTTTGATCAATTGCTCCTGTTACGCTTATTTAACCAAGGATCGTTTCTTCTACTCCTTCTGCTGTTTGTTTGGCTAAAAATGATCGATTTACAGATGACAATATTAGCCTATTTAGTATCAAATGGAATAGCTTCTTTAGTAGGCTTATTTTTGGGATGGGGAGATGTGTATAAACTTAAATTTCGATCTAAAAAGGTAGTTAAAGAAATTATAAGTTTTGGAAAATTCAGCGTGGGAACCAATTTAAGCGCTACATTATTAGGCTCTGTTGATACCTATATTATTAATTTTATGTTGGGACCAACAGCATTAGCTGTCTTCAATACAGGTATCCGTTTATTACAAGTGGTAGAGATACCTTTACTGAGTTTTGCATCAACAGCTATGCCTACATTATCAACATTATATAATCAAGGAAATCAAGAAGAATTGGTAAAGGTGGCTAAAAAATATATTGCAATAGTTACTATACTATTTATTCCGATGATTGTGCTGAGTTTTCTTTTTGGAGATCTTGCAGTCTGGATATTGGCCGGCTCAAAGTATGTCTATACAGAAGCACCTAATCTATTACGTCTATTTATGATACTTTCTTTGTTATACCCGTTAGATAGATTTTTAGCTTTGATGGTAGATGTCATTCACAAACCGCAGGTGAATTTACTTAAAGTGTTATGCATGTTAGCCATCAATATTGTTGTTGATGTGGTATGTATTTATTATTTTAAATCGATTTATTGTGTTGTTTTTGGTGCGATATTAGCGTTACTAACGGCAATTGCCATCAGTTATCATACGTTGAAAAAATACTATATAAGGATTAGCTTAATCGATATCTATAAACAATTATCCTTTACAACGATAAAATCGTTTATATTTAATAACGGAAAATGAATTTATGAGACCTTTTTTCTTGCCTTCTTATGTACGTGAACAATTGAGAGCCAATCATTGGTTTATAGATAGGATAACAGAAATGAATGCAAGAATTAGCGCATTAAACTGGGGTGAACCTGAAGTTTCTATTGTAATTCCGGCCTATAATGAAGAGGCTAGAATTTTAAAGACCTTATCCTCCTTATCTTATATTATATCGAAATATGCAATAGAAATTATTGTTGTAGATAATAATTCGAATGATAATACGAAACAGCTTGTTGAAATGGCCGGTGCGGTATATGTATTTGAAGGGATGCAGGGAGTCAAATACGCTAGAAATAGGGGATTGTTAATCGCTAAGGGTAAATATATTTTAAATGCCGATGCCGATTCTATTTATTCTCCCTATTGGGTAGACGTCATGGTTAATGAGCTTATGGATAAAAACGTAGGCTGTATTTATGGTAAATTTGCTTTTTTCCCCGAACGTAATCACAGTAGACTAGCGTACTACCTTTATGAGTGTTTCGCTGATGGCTATAAATGGATAAAAGGCACTTTACGAGATAAAGCGATGTTTGTGTATGGGTTCAATTCCGGATTTCGGAGAACGGATGGTTTGGCTGTAGGTGGTTTTGAACATCCTGAAGGAAGCAATGAAGATGGGTATCTAGCTTTGAAGCTAAGAGATCAACGCTTTGGTGCGTTAAAATTGGTCAAAGCTAAAGACGCAGTAGTGTTCACCTCTTCTAGACGAATCGATGAACTTGGTGGTCCTTTTCGCGCATTTTTCAAGCAAATTACTAATAAAACATTATTTCGATGACAGTAGCGGTCCGTTTCGTGTCTATATAAACACATGATCAAAAAAACTATTTTTTAGAAGCAGAGCCATCTAATTTTATGAATATGGGTGTTTCCGTGACCGTTATTGCTAAAGATGGTCCTTTTGTTGAAGAAGTTTCATAGGCCATATGTTTTTGGTGCGGTTGTAATGTAAAACGAGTGAACTTCTTTGTTGTACCGAGTTGTAGCATATAATCTTTTTTTGCTCCGGTTTGGCTTGGGCATAGCAGTACATAAATTTTTTCCTGTTGATCATTTTGATAAAGATCAACTAGTGGATCGTTATTGAGGGTTTGGATGTAATGGTAATTGCCTAATAATTCTTTTACCTGATTGAAATAATTCGCTGCCGGTCTGCGTTGGTCATTTTCTAGAAAACCTGCAGAGGCATATTGTACAGGGCTCTCTCTACTTACATCATTTAGCATATAGAAAAAAACACTTTTTATACCTAGACGACTGTAAAGTAATGAAGTGCGGATAGCCCAATCTGCCTGTACTTCTTCAACTGGCTTATTTCCAATGGGAAAAGCCGCTTGAAAACTGCCCTGGTTGAGATCGTAGCCCGTTTCGGTAACCCATATATCGAGATTATTCCCAACGTTTTTACTCGTTTCAATGAAGTCCATCGCTATATGCTTTAGATTGGACAATTCGGGAGCTAAGGCTATTTTCTCGTTTTTGTTGGAGTAGTTGTGATAATTGATAATATCAAAACAGAGATCTACTTGTCCATCGGGTTTGAATCCACGATTTTTACGGCACCATGCTACTATCTTCTTTAAAAAATCGACATCAGGCTTGGCCATTCCTCCCATTACAACTTGCATGGAGGGGTCGGCAGTTTTAACGCCAACGTCTTTACCTAATGTTCCTTTATGTCCATCGTAAAAGGCAGAGAGGTTTGCGGCATACTCCTCAGCACTTTGCTGAGCTGATGGTCCCTTCCACCATTTGTCTGGTTCGTTACCGCACTCTACGTATTTAACGTAGCCTAATCCGATTCTAGGCCGATTTTGCTTGTTTTTTACATGGATTAATTTAGGATTAACCCGTTTGTTTCGTCCATAGCGGGCGGTGAGTTGAAAGGCTGCTTTAGCTTGTGCGATATAAGAAAGCGGGTCTAAACGCGATTTTCCATAAGGTAGTAATGATACATCGCGCTGACGTTCACTTTCTGGATAGGTATCGATAAGCCATTTGGGTGCGATCTGTAAGGTGACTAACATGGTTAGACTATCTTCGGCACATCTTTTATAAATTTCATCATAACTCCAACCGCCATCGGGACTATGATCAAATCTAAAGATACCTTCCTGAGGCTCAATGCGTTCCCAGTCTAAATAATGCCGGAAGCGGTCGAATGATTTTATAAGTCCATATTTCTTAGCAGACACATGATTAGTAGAGTCAATAAAGTCCCATTCAAAACCGTTAATTCCCAGGAAATTACGAAATGGTGCCTTATTCGATGGTAAAGTCGTATAGTCTACAGTGTCATATGTTAGCAGTTTTTTAGGATTGATATTGCAACTGTTTAAGGACCAAACTAACGTGTAGATTATCGAATAAAGGAATAAGCGGACAGTTTTCATATTACATTTTTATTGTACAGCACCAATAGACGGTTTATTCCCACGGCTGATTCCGTAATAATCATCAGTTAAAGAAGTGTATGTTTTTCCTGCATTTTTTGCTGGAGAGCTATTAGCAAGTTTAAATTCCTTTTGGTCGATAATTCCTGCCTGGGTAGCGGTGTCGAAGTAAAGATTATTGCTGAGTTTAACTAGGTGTTCGTCCACCCCCAAATAGCTGACAAATGGGCCTTTGATATCTTTCCCGCCAAAAGGAAAATTAAATGCTAAATTGTTGAACACTTCGTAACGGCCACCGAACAAATCAAATGCATCAAGTATTTTACCAACGACCAAGCCTTTTGTACTTAGGGTGCCACAGGTATTGTTGTAGATTTTAACATTGGTAAAAGTGGTTTGTCCTGATAGTAATGCTTCTTTGGTTGGTTGTACTTCGAATGCGCTATATTTCAGCGAATTGACAACAATGTTGTTATAAATAAGCAGTTCTTTAGGCGAATTTCCTAAGGTGCTTGGCCATGCCCTTACCGCATTTCCCCATCCGCTATTAATGAGATTATGGTGTATTTTTCCAGGGCCATTGATGGTGAAAATACCTACATGGTCAGTTCTGGCGGTATTTATATTTTCGAGTACTACATGATGGATATCGAAGTCTTGGGCATTGTGTAAGTGGATAACAGTGCCACAGTTGGGCGAATTGGTTACCTGAATATAGGCGACCTCAATATGTTTAATGAGTCCACGAATGGCCTGATCGTTATCTTTGTTGATCCATCCCCTGAAATCGATGAGTTCTACGATATTATCGGCATGAAGATGGGTGAATGTCATGTTCTCTGAAAAGGTGCCGTTGGAGCCATTATAAATCACATTTTCGGGGTCGTAGCCAATAACATTATCTCCCAGATCTTTGAAATCAAAATAAGATAATTCAAAATTGCTGAAAATTCCTTCCAGTTGAATGGCTCGATAGCGATTGTCTCGAAGTAAAAAACCATGGCTGTATTTTTTGTTGCCATTACCTAGTACTTTCACATTCGCTAAATTGACTAGCTTGATTTGATGGTTTTCCCCACTGCCTCCATCGTTTAAGCCTGTACCAATTAATTGCACTAAACCATTATTCGTAATAATGACGGTCGAATCTTTTGGCAGTTGAATGTTCTGAATGGTAATCCCTTGATAACTACCTTCTTTTATGCGGATCGTATCGTGTGCGCGTAACGTAATTTTGGTTTTGTTAATGTTAAAATTTTTTCCATCAATAAGTAGTTTACCGGATCCATTGCCTACCAAAAAAGACCGCCCTTTTATGGCTGATATGGGTGATTTACCGCTTTCACTTATGCTGTCAATTTCGGTGTCAGGTTGTGTTGGAGATGGTGTTGTTTTGCTACAAGCTATAGAAAAGAAAATAATGCAACAGAAAAAGAAAAACAGGCTGCTTAGGCTAGCCCTATAAAAAAGCATTTTTATAAAATGCCAAATGCTTTTTAAAGATTTCATTATTTCTTTTTTCAAACCTAATTAAAATAATGTTTACCTGCAAATTTCTTATCTTGCCGTACTTTAGATATGCAGCTACAAGATAAAACAATCATTATATTGGGATACATGCGCTTCGATGGTCTTGCATCTACCAATTTTACCATAGCACGGTATTTAAGTCAATGGAACGATGTCTATTACATCGATCATCCCTATACATGGAAAGACTACCTCACAGCAGATAAATCTGCAAAGGAATTTAAAATACGTAGCTCCCTGTTCAATAAACGATCGGATGGTATATTATCTACGGATTGTGAACGCTTAAAGGTTGTGATAACACCACCTGTACTGCCTATTAATTGGCTGCCTGAAGGAGGTTTATATCGATGGTTTCTTCGTTTGAATGAAACGATCATTTTAAAACGGATAAGAAAGCTTATTAAGAAAATGGGTATTGAACACTATATCTATATTAATTCTTTTAACTTTCATTTCCCTGGTATATTGAGAGCATTAAATCCGGTATTAAGTGTCTATCATTGTGTTGATCCGTTGATTATAGAATACGATAAGAAACATGGGATAATTTCAGAGAAGATTATACTACAGGAAAGTGATGTCGTTATATGCACCAGCAAGGCGCTATATGACGAAAAGCAGTTAATTAATCCAAATACCTATTTTGTGGCAAATGGGGCAACAATAGCTGATCCGGTGATGGTATTAAAAAAGAGCTACAAGCCTCATACATGCTTATCGGCCATTACGCATCCGATAGCTGGATATTTAGGAGCTATTGAGCGTCGAATGGACTTTGAGCTCATGAGTCAAGTAATAGCCCAATGTCCAACGGTTAATTTTGTGTTTATTGGTCCAATCAGTGAGGAGCATGTGCCGCAAAAATTCCGTAATTGTCAGAATGTATTTCTTTTGCCTCCCATTCGTCATGATGAAATTAATCAGGTGCTCGCGGCCTTTGATGTATGTCTAATTCCATTTAAGGCCGACTCCGTTAGCAGAACCATTTTTCCATTGAAGCTCTTTGAGTATTTAGGAATGGGAAAGCCTGTTGTAGCCACAACCTTCAATACGGATTTACAATCTTTCACTGGAGATTGCGTAACTTACGCAGCTAATGCCGGTGAATTTGTCCATGCTTTACAAGAGCATTTAATAAGTACGCAACAGCAAATTGCACAACGTTTAATGATTGCCGCGGCGAATACTTGGCAAGAACGCACAAAGCAATTTGCTGCCATTCTGGCGTCCCATTTATAAGAGGGAATTAATGCTAAGCTCGGCAAGCTGACGCTTGGGATTGCTTTTTACGCTAATCAACAAACAGCTGTTCAATTTATGCAGATTTAGGGCTTTTTAAAATAAATTTTTGATACAATTCTTTATAAAAAAGCCATGCATAAGCCCATGGATTCCACATATTGATGTGGTAATCTTTTCTCAAAATAAATTGTGCTGCCAAAAAACCGACAGCATTTGCAATCAGGGTAGCATAGGCAGCGCCGACTACCCCCATTTGCTTGATAAAGAAAAAATTCAATAGAATATTAACCAATGCAGTGAAGAGAACAATGAAAAAATTTAACCGGGTTCTGCCGGCAGCAGATAGTATAGTACCTACCTGACGTCCGTAAGGAACAAATAAGGCTGTTACCAAGGTAATATGCAATAAAGGTATCGCATCGTGATATTGTTCGCCCACTAGAAGGGTGATGATGGGTTCTGTAAATAAGAAAACAAACAGCAGTGCGGGTACCAATAAACCAAGAATGGTTCCTACCGATTTTTCATAAAGATATTTTAGAGCACTAATGCCCTCTTCTTCAACTCGTTTAGCGCTCTGCGGAAACACAATCGCCGCCATGGCATTGGTAGGAATGTCTACTAAATTGCTGATGCGGACGGCGATATTATATGAACCAGTAGCCGCTTTGGAAAGCATAGAACCCAACATCATCTGGTCGATAGAACTGGATAGCATGGAACTGATAGAAATACCAAAGGCATACTTTCCGTAATGCAATATCTTTTTCATCCAGTTGATATCGAGTTTTTTTGAAAATAGCAGATGCCGCCTACTGTAGTACCAAGCAATACCAGTAGCAATAATCACGGCGATAAGCTGTACGTAAACTAAAGTAAACAGACTCGCATGTTGCCGATAGGTGAAGCAGTAAACCAGATAGCCAAGAAACAATACTTGCCTTACCGTGTTGGATACAAAGGTTCCCGTGAAACTAAGTTTGGCCTGTTCCATGCAATTGAACTGGTTTAGCAGACTGGAAATTAAAAATTGCAGACAATAGAGGTAAAACATTTGGGGAAGCAGCTCCGAATGCCACACTGTTCCAGAATAGGGTGCCAGCGCGATGATTAGGAAGCTAATGAACACGGTTAACGTAGCATTTACGACAAGCGAAGCAGTTGTGATTTTCCCTTGCTCAAGGCCTTCTGCTGCAGATAAGTATTTGATGATGGCATTTTGTGTCAAGCCATTCCGGGCAATTTCCAGAATGCCTACCACACTTAAGTAAAGAATCCATGTACCATATTCTTCCTTCGGTAAGACACGTACCAATAGATAAAAACCGGCGAAACCTACCAGTACAGTAAGTGCATTTTGTAACAAATTAATAATTCCCGAATGCAACCAATAATTTTTTGTTGTGCTCATTAATTATCGGTTAAGGTTTTAGATAATGCGCATTGACGTATTTTTTTACCTCGTCATCGGTTTTTGCGTGTAAAATTTTGGCACCCGAAAGTTGAGGGAACAATTTTTCAAAACAATGAAAATGGTGTTCCGGACCTTCTTTAGAAAGGATAAGGTTTATGCCTCCAAAATAACTAGCTAAAGCCGCTGTTCCTCCATGTACCGAGATGAAATGGGAGGCATTGGCATAGACGCATAATTGTAAATGATTGAAATTGCGCGCACCAATCTTATTTTCTTGATAGAGATCTTCCAACAACAATACTTCCGGATGCTCCTGTTTTAACCATTCAAACTCATGGAGATCATATATATCGCTTGTATCCATCGTAATATTTTTGGGCGCGGGCCTATTGTATATGATGGTATAAGTTGCTTTGAGGTGTTGAATAATATAGTCTAAAAGATCTAGGCTATAATAACTAATCGGTGGCCGATTCCATTCCATATTATATCGATTGGCCAAAATCAGGATGGGCTTATCAAAAACATATACCTCGTTTTGATAATGTTCTTTTAAAGGGACACGAAGCCACTTTTTCATATGGTAATCTTGGCTGTATAGTATCCGTGGGGTATCAAAATTATAATTACCCTCGTCTGTTCTCACCTCAAATTTTTCTTCATGGTGTGGTGAAAAAAAGTAAAACTCTTTCGTATATAATGCCCCTGCTGTCTCTTTTAAGGTACCATTTTTATAATGCCAATAAGCGTAGGGCAGTACGAATTCGAGTTCTGGTGCAAACTCACCTTGAAATGCTATCTGCTTATATTTTTTCTTAAAAAAATAATCCTTGAATATATATCGCCATTGTACCCATTTGCATAAATAGGTGTTTCTATAAAAATACCGATAGGCTACTGGCAGCTTGCCATATTTTATCCGAACAAGCAAACTGGCTATTTTCTTTAAGAAATGGTTCGGGGAGTTGTCTTTCATTATTGATGATTATGGGCTTTCGAACGTTGACAAAGATAGCTTTTTTAAACATTATCATAACTCGGTTTAGGTAAAGAAAGAGTATACCATGCCTTTGGAAAAATGCACATCATGAGATGATCAAAGATTAAATCCATTTATATGTCAGGTCAGTATACCAAAATTTTCATAGAAATCGCCTGCTAAGGTGTGGAATTTTTAGAAGGCTTCCGTTTCATTTTGTTGGGGTACACGTCTTTTAAAGATTATGAATGATTGATATAAGACTTAAAATGTTAACTTTGATGAAAGTTTTTGTTGTGAACGGAGACGATTAAGTATAGTGGCTTTATTTTTTTATTGTGTACATTCATAATTGCTTATTTGTCTGTAAATATTGTTTATAAAATACTTATGGGGTCAATCAATCTAAACTATCGCATGTTACTACGGGTGTCCATTTGGTTTTTGTCTGTATTTTTATCGTGTAATAGTGAACGAGGAGAGCATCAACATCAGGAACATCATCAATCAAAAGTCGATGAATTGGTTCGCCAGACGGCACTTGATAATCAATCTGATACCACGGTAAATACATTAATAAAAAAGGAAAAACCAACATACCCCATTATTCTAAACGATTTATTAGGTATAAATGCTTTTGAATGGGACTTCCTTCAGGATCCAAATCGTCCGAGTGAGCCGGGACTGAATATTTATGAACCGAAAATGCGGTTAATTAAATCTTTTTCAGGTGTTAGGCATTACCTCGATTGGGAAAAGTTGGAAGATCATCCTGGATCTTACACCTTTAATCCAACTCGTCGGGGAGGGTGGAATTACGATACCATTTATAGGCGTTGCAAAGAAGAGGGGATTTTTGTAGTTACTTGTATTCAAACGACCCCTGATTGGCTATATAATACCTATCCGGAAAAGGAGCGAAGTCATGATAATATTCCTGCACCTTATGGTGCAGATAGGGAAAACCCCGCATCCTATCTGGCGCAGGCAAAAGCTGCCTTTCAATTTGCTGCCCGATATGGTAGCAATGGCAAGGTGGATCGCTCGCTCGTGCATGTCAATGATACGGCCCGGTGGAATACCGATAGAATAAATGAAGTAAAAATCGGGCTGGACTTAGTACATTATGTAGAATGTGGTAATGAACCGGACAAATGGTGGAAGGGGAATGGTGTGCAACAAAATGGTCGGCAATACGCCGCTAATCTTTCTGCTTTTTACGATGGACATAAAGGAACATTGGGTAAAGATGTTGGTGTTAAAAGTGCTGATCCCACCATGAAAGTCGTTATGGGCGGACTTGCTCGGGCAAATGTTGCCTTTATAAAAGATATGATCGCTTGGTGTAAAGAGCATAGAGGATATAAGAAAGATGGTCATGTCGATTTATGTTTTGATATACTAAACTACCATTTATATTCTAATGATAATTTAAGCTGGTTTTCGAAATTATTTAAAAGCGCTAGCCATGGAATAGCACCCGAACTCAGTAATTTAGGAGAAGTGGCCGATTCTTTTGTACATTTATCTAATGAATTGGGTGGAATGCCCGTGTGGTCTACCGAGGTTGGATATGACCTCGATAGTAAAAGTTTGCAGCGGGCAATTCCTATTGGTTCCAAGTCGGCCGAAATGGTACAGGCAGATTGGCTCATACGGACAGCTTTACTTTATGGAAGACATGGTGTAGATAAGGTGTTTTTTTATCAGCTATACGATAATGATGCTTCCAATATACCATCGGGTATGGCTTTCGGAAAATCTGGGCTTTTAGCTCCCGGTAAACGGAGAGTTGCGGCAGATTACTTTGTACAGCTCCGGAAGCTGATGGGGAACTATCAGTATGTTCATACAGTGGAGGATGATCCGATTGTAGATGTTTATCAAAATGATCATAAAAAGATGTATGTATTAGTGGTGCCTGATCAGCAAGATAGAAAGGAAAACTATACACTCAACGTAAAAGAAGCAAAACAGGTTAAGATCCATTACTTAAGGCCTAAAGCTGATGTAATGGAAACAGAAACAAGAGCAATCCAAAATGGAAGAATAAAACTTTTAGTTACCGAAACGCCTATCTTTGTAGAAGCGGCTGGATAGTGACCTATATTAGCCAATTGAATTAACTACTTCTGAAATAAAGTGACTTTTAGCGGATTTAAAAGGATAGAACTAACTAAACGCTTGGCATTAGTCATCATTGGTTTAGCTATTGGATTTACCCTTATCGACATCATTTTTGGTGAATTAAGAAACAGTTACGGCTATTATTTGCTGTTGATAGTGGTAGGTGGGCTGAGCTATGCGTGTTGTTTAGCCAATAAACAAACATTAGGAGCGTGCATCGGCTTAATCGGAGGGAACTTGCTTATCTTTGTCTTTGCCACGGATAAAGCGATCATGGATGGGGTATTGATGCTTTACATCCCTGCCGTCTTGTGCACACTGGTTCTGATAGACGGAAAACTGCTGATATTGCGTGTCCTGTTATGCGCTTTCTCCGCTTCATTGGTGGTACTGGCCCATTATATCGATTATCCCCTTTTAAGTTATGGTACGGAAACAGCGTTGAAATATCCCATTACCTTTTTTGTTGATTTTTTTGCGTCCTTAGTGATTAGCATTACCGTTTTGCAATTTGTTGTGGGAGTCAATGCGAAGGTAGAATCTAAACTACTAGATAACCAAAACGAACTACATCAGCTTTCAAAGGCACTAAAAAAGAGCGAAACAAGGCTAGTTCTGGCCAACAAGGGTAGTAGGATAGGAATATATGAATGGAGCGTAATGGCTGATAGCATTTATGTGAGTGAAGAATGGTTGTCCTTATTGGGATATCATTTGAAAGACTTACAAATTGCTTCGAGTGCAGATTTTCTTGCCTTACTACATCCTGATGACCAAGCCTTGATGAAGTCAACGATCAAACGATATGCGCATATTAGTGAACCTTTTGAATTGGAAGTACGGCGGAAGACAAAAGATGGGACTTATCGGTGGTTTTTGGATAGAGGGATGATGACCGTACAAGATGAACAACATGTTCATGATGTCGTTATCGGTACGACCATGGATATTCATGAAAGAAAGATGAACGAGTTGCAAATCAGTGACCAATTTGGCAAATTGCAGGAAACGAATCGCGAATTGGATTCTTTTGTATACAGTACCTCACATGACCTTCGCTCACCCTTGAATTCCATTCTTGGCCTGTTATACCTTGCTGAGGACGCTGATTCCATAGACGAACTCAGAGGATACCTGAAGCATATGGAGAAAAATGTGAAAATTCTGGATGAGTTTATTGTCGAAATCGGTATGTATACCCAGAATGCCAAACAAGAGGTGAAGACCGAACGGGTCGAGGTTTGGACACTCCTACAGGAAGTATTAGAAAGTTTACGCTACAATGCTTGGTATAAACAGGTTCAGGTTTTCTGCGATGTGCCCCAAGAAACGGTAATGTATACCGATAAATCAAGGCTCCGTATTATCTTTTCTAATTTGATCTCTAATGCCATAAAGTATCAGGATCCCTTAAAAGAAAACCAATTTGTACGCATTTCCCTGGAGAATAAATCGGATGAAACGCATGTGCTTATCGAAGATAATGGCATAGGAATCGATAATGCTAACCAGGAAAAAATATTTGAAATGTTTTACCGTGCCTATGCTCAGGTGGAAGGGTCGGGACTTGGCCTGTACCTTACTTCGGAAATTGTCAATAAAATTAAAGGGAAATTGTTCCTTTGTTCAAGATTAGAAGAAGGGACAACAGTAAAATTAATCTTTCCGCAAAAAATTAGGGTATAGATGATAACAGTATCCATCATTACGGTAAACTATAAGCAATTGCAGCTGACGTTCGATTTTCTAAAGTCTGTGCGAGATTATGCACCGAACTTTCCTATTGAAGTTATCCTTGTGGATAATGGTAATGAGGAAGATCATGAGGCCTACTATCGTGCGGTTATGCCTGAAGTGGTTTATATCCGATCTCAAAAAAATCTTGGTTTTGCTGGAGGAAATAACCTGGGGATCAAACAAGCCAAGGGCGAGTATTTATTGTTATTAAACAATGATACCGAGATTACGGACGATTTACTGGTTCGGCTGAAGCACGAATTGGATGTCCGTCCTGAAGTCGGACTGGTTTCTCCTTTATTGCTTTATTTTGAAGATAAGCGGTGTATACAGTACGCTGGATATTCCAAGATGAATTATATTACGGGTAGGAATAGAGGCCGGGGCACGATGGAGTTGGATACAGGCCAATATGATGCGGTAAGTGAAGAAACAGGCTATTGCCATGGCGCGGCAATGATGTGTAGAAAGCGTGATCTGGAAAAGGTAGGTTTAATGGATGAACGCTATTTTTTATACTATGAAGAGCTGGATTGGTGTGAAAAATTTAAACGGGCCGGCTTTAAAAGCTGGTTCTGTGGTGCCGCAAGAATATACCATAAAGAATCGATGAGTGTCGGAAAAGAAAGTGCGTTGAAAACTTATTTTATGGCGCGAAATAGAATGCTGTTCATTCGTAAAAACACCAGCTGGCCCACTACCTTCTGTTTTGGATGTTTTTTTGTGTTGGTAGCTTCTACCAAGCAGGCAATTCGCTATTTGTCTCAAGGAAAACTAAATTTGCTAAAATGGCATTATAGGGGCATATGGTGGAATTTTACGCATCGTAAGGATGATGGTAGTTTAGGGTATAAGTTGTAAGTTATAAGGTATAAAGGTGTACGGTATGAGGTATAGGGTGTAAGGTTATGGCTTTAAGCAATAAGCTTTTGCGTAATTAATAATAAAACTTGCAGGCTATGCAAATCGCTTAAAGCATACGGCCTATTGCCTATAGCTGAATTAAGGACAACGTTTTGAGTTAAAAATAAATAACATGATTTTTCTTTTTTGGTTTTCCATTGCCGTAGTGGTTTATACGTTCGTTGGCTATGGTGTGGTGCTTTATGCCTTAGTTGCTATCAAAAGTTTATTTGTGAAACCCTATAGATTTACGGAAGAACAGCAGCAATATCCCAAACTGACGCTATTGGTTGCCGCGTATAACGAAGAGGAAATCATTGAAGCAAAAATTAAGAATACCCTAGCGCTGGATTATCCGGAAACGTGCTTTCAGATCCTCTTTATCACGGATGGCTCAACGGATCGGACACCAGAATTGATTGCAAAATATCCACGGATTCTCTTGCTTCATGAAGCAAGACGAGCTGGGAAGATGGCCGCCATTAAACGGGCTATGCCTCATGTAACAGGCGAAATTACGGTCTTTACCGATGGCAATACCTTTCTGAATAGGGAAGCCCTGAAACAATTGGTAAAACATTATCAAAATCCGAAAGTGGGTGCTGTTGCCGGAGAAAAGCGAATTATGTTGGATGAACACGCAGATGCCAGTGCGGCAGGAGAAGGGTTCTATTGGAAATATGAATCTAAATTGAAACAATTGGATTATGCGTTTTATTCTAATGTGGGGGCTGCAGGCGAACTCTTCAGTATACGGACAGACTATTACCCACCTGTAGAGGCGGATACCATTATTGATGATCACATGATCGCCATGCGGATTGCGGAAAACGGATTTATTATCGCATATGAACCGAAAGCGTATGCTATGGAAACGGCTTCAGAGAACTCGAAAGAGGAGTTAAAACGGAAAATCCGTATTGCTGCAGGTGGCTTGCAATCCATCTTACGCCTTCCTAAGGCAGCTAATCCTTTCTATTATCCATTGTTAACGTTTCAATACATTAGCCATCGGGTATTGCGATGGACCATTGTACCTTTTTTATTGGTGTTGATCTTTTTTTTAAATATCGCCCTGGTGACATCGGGGGAAGGTGCCCTATACCCATTCTTGCTAGGAGCCCAGATCGTATTTTACTTATTGGCCCTGATGGGACTATATCTGGAAAAACGTCAGGTAAGCATAAAGGCATTCTTTATTCCGTATTATTTTTGTTTAATGAACTATGCCGTTATTGCCGGTATTTTTCGGTTTTTGCGCGGTAAACAGAGTGCGGCATGGGAGAAATCAAAACGTAAGGTAACCTTATCCTAACCCAACGGTATAAAAGTGGATGTTGGTCATGGCTGTTTGTTTCAAGCAAATACTCCCAATGTAATCACGGGCATAGGAAAAGCTGTGAATCGCATAAGCTGTTGGCGTTTTGACGGGCAAAAGATGTTGACCATCTAATGCGGGAATTTCTTGCGGTGATAAAGCTAAACCACAACCCTTGTTTTTAAGAAATGCTTCTTTTCTTGTCCAGAATAAATAAAATGTCTCATAAGGAATGGGTGATTGCTTTATCGCGTTTGTTTCTGCCGTCGAAAAAACAGTTGACGCAAAATCCTGATAGGCAAACCCTGCCTTCATGTGTTCCGTATCTATGCCAACAGGGGTGTCGCTTAAAGCGATCAGTACATAATCTCCTGAATGGGAAATATTGAAGTGTACTTTTACAGGGTTATGAGTAGGTAATGCTGGTTTTCCGTAAGCATTATAAACCAGCGGTACTGCCACTGCGCTACACTGGATATGCAGGCCTAAGATTTCGCGTAGCAAACGCCTCCCCAAAACAAATCGTAACTGATCGTCCTGTTGTATAAAACGATTGGCGCGAAGCTGCTCCGTTTCAGGAAGTAACTGTTTTGCTGTGGATAAATATTGCCGGTTGTCTTGGATCGACAAGCGCAAGATCAATGTACCCACAGCCATTTTATCCCTTATTTGTTGCAAATTAATGGGAGGCCAAACGGGAGGCACAAGCAACTGATTGGTGATCATTGGGCATGGGTGGTTTCTTGCAGCGGTTGCTCTTCGATGATTTCTTGCAATTTATTTTCTAAAGTGTGTGCGAAAACCTGATTATTTGGTGGATATAAGAAGGTCTTATGGTCACCAGGAATTGGGCAAATCTCTACGCCTTTCAATGCATAAGCTTTCCACCCCAGGTACACGGGGTCGTCTACATAATAAATACGCTTGCTAACTCTGAAAAGGTGTATTTTAATGGCCAATGGCTGAAAGACATACTTGTTGTACGCATCATCATAGGCTTGAGCCACTTGAGGCTCATTACTGAATAGGTCTTCGTCGATTGGTTCTTCCACCGTTTGGAAGAATTTCAATCGTTTTAATGCCTGCAGTTGATAATTGATGGTATCACTTGGATAATGTTTATACGATTGAACAAAATGTTTTATCTTCTTAAACTGCCGCACCGTTTTTTTCAGTAGGCGTTTAACCATTGGAAGTTGCCAATCACGGCCGTCGGCATTCGTATCCATAATTCCCAATAGCAATACTTGTCTCCCCATGGCTAACAGCTGTTTAGCCATTTCATACGCAATAATACCGCCCAAAGAGTATCCAGCTAAGGCGTATGGGCCATTCGGGTTGTGCCGCAGAACTTCTGCCAAATAAATGCGGGCGATTTCCGCTATGGTACTTGGGATTTCCTTCTTACCGCTTAGGCCGATAGCTTGAAGTGCGTATAAGGGTTGATCTTGGCTAACGTGGTTACCCAGGGGCTGATAAATCAAGACATTCAATCCTCCCCCATGGACCAGATAAATCGGTGGTTTTGTTCCAGTGGGTTTGATCGCCACTAAGGAGTGTAGTTGCAATATTTCCACGTCGCTTTGGAATAAGTTTGCTAAGGCATTGATGGTGGGGTATTCAAAGAGTGACGCCAAAGGAAAACGTTTACCAGTTTCCTTCTCTAATCGAAGCATAACCTGTACAGCGATTAAGGAGTGCCCCCCCAGTTCAAAAAAGTTATCATCCAGACCGATATGCTGGAGGCCTAGTGCTTCTTTCCATACTTCTTTGATCAACTTTTGCTCAGGGGAAAGCGAAACCCTTGATGCTGTTGCCAATTGAAATACATGCGGTGCAGGCAAACGTTGTTTATCGATCTTCTGATTGGAAGTTAATGGAAATTCGCGCATACAGATCCAATCATTGGGTAGCATATACGCCGGCAAGTAGGCCATAAGTTGATCACGCCATAGACGGACATGCTCTTTTGCTGCCTGTGCACTAACGGTATCTGTAGAAAGTAGCGAGGGTGTTTTTAAATAAGCTACTAATCGTTGATCACCTGGACGGTCTTCTCTCAATACCACAATCGCCTCTTCGATCGCCTCGATTTTGGTCAGGTGATAGGCTATTTCGTCCAGTTCAATGCGGTAACCGCGCAGTTTGACCTGATGATCAATACGGCCAAAACATTCGAGTTCATTGCGCTCATTAATGCGTCCCAAATCTCCGGTACGGTACATCGTTTGGAAAGGGCTCGCAAAAGGAATAGGTAAAAATGACGCCGAGGTTATTTCCGGTCTATTAAAATAGCCGGCAGACACACCATCCCCAGCAATATAGATTTCTCCCTTAACACCTTTGTTTACCGGTTGCTGCTGTTCATTTAATACATAAATAACGGTATTGGGAAGGGGAGTACCAATGCTAATGGTCTGCTCATCTGCTGTTATTTTTTTCAATGTAGACCACACCGTCGTTTCTGTCGGGCCGTATCCATTCCAAAGGGCATCGCATTGGGTCACCAGTGCTTCAGCAAGCTGTTTGGGAAGCGGTTCACCAGTGGCAATCGCTGTAAAGGACCAATGTTGCTCGGAAGTACTTTGAAGCAGTAATTGCCATCGTGAAGGGGTGGCTTGCACCAAGCTAACCTGCTCTTTCTGGATAAGTTGTAGCAGCCTTCCTTGATCTTTTACTGTTTCTCCATCAGCTAACACAATCGTGCTGCCACATAATAGTGGTAAGAAAAGTTCAATGATGGAAATATCGAATGAGATTGTGGTGATGGCCAACACCCGATCTTTTTGCGTGATGGGCAAAATCGACTGTACCCCATACAATAGATTCAATAAATTTGATTGGGTGATTTGCACACCTTTCGGCTTTCCGGTAGAACCCGAGGTATATAACACATATAAGATGTCCTGTGCATCGAAGGTGGGTTGAGCAAAACTGGTCGCTTGTGCTGCTATAATTGGCTCAATAGCCGTTAAGGAGATAATGGAAACCGTCGTTGCGAAAGCTTTTCCGTATGCATCAAGGGTAAGTAAGTAGCTGCTGTCGCTATCTTCCAGCATAAAGCGCATTCGTTCTTGCGGTAGTTCCACATCAAGTGCCACGTAGGTCGCACCGGTTTTCATGATGGCGTACAAGCTTATAATGAGCTGTGGTGTACGGGGGAGTAATAAGGCAATTTTAACGCCGGTTTTAACGCCTTGCTGAACGAGATAATTGGCGAGCTGATTGGCTCTTTCTTCTAATGCAGCATACGTGATGGTGTCTCCATAAAATGAGATAGCGGGTTGATCCCGAAATTGCATACAGCTTTCGGATAGGGCTGCGGCAACACTTCGGTGTTTAGGAACGTCCAGTGTTTTGCCTGTTAAGTCCACCGGTAAATCGTTGATCGGCGATTGAAGAAGTGTCGAGATGGGAATTTCAGGATGTTGCGTCAATTGAATCAGTAATTCCTTATACGCTGCTGCCCACTGTTGTATCGAGCTGGCTTTGAAAAGATCGGTATTATAAGACCATTGTAATTCGAGTTCATCTCCGTAGTCGGCAATATTTAAGAATACTTCAAAGGTTTCACAAATCCGAGGATTGTATAGCAAATGATGTTTAATACCCTCAAAACGAACATTAGCATCCATTCCGAGATCCACATTAAATGTTATGGGAACCAACGGAATGCGAGCAGGATCTCGAGGGAGATGGAGATTTTGCACTAACTTACCGAAAGAGAGCTGCTGATGATCTAGATCATCCAGTAATTGGCTCTTTCTGCGTTTTAAATAGCTCGTAAACGATTGTTGTGGATCAATATGGCATTGTATGGGCAACAGGTTAACACAATGTCCGGTTAAAAAGAAGTTACCGTCTGTTGCTTGTCCGGCAGTGGGCAGACCAATCATGAGCGTGCGTTGACCGGTTAATTGATACAAAAATAATTCAAAAGACGCAAATAGCGTGGTAACGAAACTGCAGCCGCTTGTGGTGGCTAACTTCTTTAATGCCTGAACGAGTGATCGGTCTAGGGTATAGTCTAGACGTTTGCTGCTATACGTGCGTATAGAAGGGCGTTCAAAATCGAGCGGAAGTATAACTGCGGCAGGATCTTTTTTAATTTTGTTTACCCAATACGCCAGCGTTTCAGCATAAGCCTCACTTTTAGTATAATGATATTGCTGAACAGCATATGTCGCGAAGCTGGAAGGCTCGGGAAGATTTTTGGTGTCCGGATGCAGCTGGGCATCATAAAGTTTACTAATATCCTCAAGCAGAATGCCCAAAGACCAACCATCACAGATAATATGATGAGCCGTCAGAGTAAATATATATTCATTATTGGATAGTTGATGTAAGGTGAAACGAAAAAGCGGACCTGTAAATAGATCAAAAGGAGTAGCCACTTCCTGCTGTAGAAATGCGTTGAGCGTAGCCTCCTGATGACCTGCTTTAGGTGATAAATCCACCCGATGGACCTGAAACGGAAAAGTCGTATGGATAAAGAGCCAATCCCCATTGGCGCTAAATGTCGTTCTGAGCGACTCATGCCGGTCAACTAACCTGTAGAGCGCTTTTGTAAAAGCATCTACCTGTAAAGAGCCGTTAAGACGTAATGATATGGATTCGTTATAAGCTAGATTAGCGTCTTTTTCTCCTAACGAACAGGAAATCCAGATTTCTTTTTGAGGATCGGTTGTCGGTACAACACGATAGATTTCTCCTGTTGAAAAGGGATTATACGTGATGGGTTCTAAAATGTAGTTTTCCTCCATTACTGCTTTGCTTATTTGGGCTTTACCATAGCGTATTGACCATTGCCTTCATGCGCTATAAACCAAGCTGGATTACCCGATTCGTCTTTTCCTAATTTAGCCCCTGGTACAGGTGGTTTATCAAATGGCAGTGTACTTGCTGTGGTTCCGTTTACCGCTGAAGAGACCGCACCTGTGGGAATAAACCCTGCTGCGGTTAATTCGGCTAAACTTTCTCCAAAAGCCTGAATGATTTTTTCAACGTCTTTATCGCTATGGGCTGCACTTAAAAAGCAAGGAAAACCATCCCATATGTGGATGCCTTTAAAACGTAACCAGGCAAATAACAATTCATAGTATGGGTATTCTTCATGGAATTTAATTTTCCAGAGCGAGCCGAAGTGAGCAATGTAAATAGGGACTTGATATTGCGTGCAGTAAGCATTTAATGCTTCCGCTAAATGGTGTGTACGTTTGTTTAAGCCTTCCTGAAGCGCCGGACCTTGTGATTTCATATAATTTAGGGAAGCATGGGCAGTAGCCAATACCAATGGGTGACGCACGAAAGTACCAGCAAAGTAGGTTACACCTATCTCTGGAACCGATGCGTCTCCATATTGCCAAAAACCGCCATCAAGGGCATCCATACAAAAAGTTTTTCCTGTAATGGCACCAATGGATAAGCCGCCACCAATAACTTTACCGTAGGTTGCGATATCAGCTTTTATATTAAATAAAGCCTGAGCGCCACCGGGATGCATCCTAAAACCGGTAATAACCTCGTCGAAAATTAACAGGACATTTTTTTCCGTGGTTAATTGACGCAGTTTCTTTAAAAAATCTACCGGCTGGAATTCTGGCCGCCTACTTTGCACAGGTTCTACCAATACCGCTGCCAGATCGTCTGCACGCTCTTCAATGATGCGCAGCGCCTCCTCTGTCCCATAGTCCAATACAAGGATATCCTGAACAAATTCAGGCATAATACCGGCGGCAGCAGGGAAAGATTTGAGCTTTTTGGTTCCCCTTACCAATACTTCATCATTGATGCCGTGATAAGAACCGTTAAAGGATACGATAAACTTTTTACCGGTAACCGTGCGCGCGATCCGGATCGCGCCAAGTACGGCTTCAGAACCCGTATTGCATAGTGCAGCACGATCCGCTTGGGTAAACGTGCAAAGGAGCTTACATACTTCTCCCGCCAGCTCATGTTGGGGGCCTATTTCGTAGCCTTTTTCAATTTGATTCAGTAACGCTTCTTTCAATACAGGGGCTTGATAACCTAAGAAATTAGATCCAAAGCCATTTAAGGCATCAACATATTGGTTGCCATCAATGTCCCATAGATAGCTACCGGAAGAACGATTGACCACTAAGGAGTAAGTCATCTCTTTGGTATACGGTTTAAACCCGGAAACAATGCGCGGATCAGCCATATACGAACGGTGCTGTTGACAGTAAGCCTTACTCTGTTTCGTTTTTTCGTTATAACGATGAATAAAGTCTTGCAGAAAATGCAGTTGTTCTTCCCGAAGTGCTGTAGCTTGTTTTTCAATCTTTGCCGTTGCTCCGAATGGTTTCTTCAAATTGATCAGCTCTTCCGCTGTAAGTTCAGTTGAAGGTGTTTCTGCTTTTGCTGCAGGTGCAGCATGATTAGCAATTGTATTCGCTGTATTCGCCTTTGTAGTAGGTGCTACGCTTACTGCTCCTTGCCCTTGAAGCAACTGGATTTGTTGTGACAATAAATTCAGCTGTTGGGCAATCAAACCTAGCGCCGTTTGGTTTACTGCCGTCGTATTAAAATCGATAGGCTGTTGCGGTATAGTGAGCGGAGGTACCGGGGTAACCGTTGATACTACCTGTTGAGGCTGCTGCGCCTGCTGTATTTGCTGTGGCTGTTGCACCTGTTGTGGCTGAAAGCGATCTGGCGGTAACTGTCCATCCAGATACTCTCCTAGAAGTTCAAGGCTGTATAAATGCTCATTTAACTGTCGGAAAGTAATCGGTACGTTGAATTCCCGCTTTAAATTGCTAGCAATTTGAGTAAGCAATAAGGAGTCTAGGCCTATTTCCAAAAAGCTATCGTTGTTTTTTGCCTGACTTAAATCAATGCCAGAAGCATCCTCTAATAGGGTACGTATGGTACCAATAATATGTTCTTTCCTCGTCATGATGGGATGAATATCGTTTTTGAAAGCTGTAGGTCGGTTATCCTTGCCTAACCAATGCCTTTTCTTATCATAAGCATAGGTTGGTAAATCAAGTAAGAGCTGGTATGCTGAATCGCCAAAATAAGCGCTCCAATCTATAGGTAAACCTACCTGCCACAACTTTCCGATGGCTTGCTGTATACTCGTGTGCTGATTCGCTGACGTGGGCATCGGTAAGCTGGATATCGCCGGAAAGGTGCATGCTGCGCCATGTTGCTGTATAAGGGTACTGGCAATATTTCCCGGTCCTACTTCCAACCAAACAGGATTCAATGCATCCTCTAAAAAAACGACTGCCTTGGAAAATTGGACGGTCGCCCGCATATGGTTCGACCAATAGCTAGGAGAAGTCGCTTCTTCATCGCTTAGCCATAAACCAGTGACGGTAGATACAATAGGTATTTTTGGAACGTGAAGATCGATTTGTTTAACAAGGGCCTCGAAATCGTTCAATACCGGTTCCATCATCGCAGAGTGAAAGGCATGACTGGTTTGCAGTACGCGATTAGCAACTTGCTTTGTTTGAAGGATATCGGAAAAAGCTTGTATCTGATCGGTTTCTCCAGATACCACGCAAAGCTGGGGTGCATTAATAGCCGCAATGGACAATTGTTCCGGTAATAACTCCCGTAATTCCTGCTCTGGAAGACGTACCGATAGCATACTGCCACCCGGTAAGGCTTGGATGATTTTTGCGCGGTAGGCTACCAGCCTTAATGCGTCTTCTAAACGAAAGACACCACTTAAATGTGCCGCGACAAATTCGCCGACGCTATGACCTATAAAGGCGTTGGGTTTTAGTCCCCAGCTCATCCATAACTGGGCAAGCGCATACGAAATAACAAATATAGCAGGTTGTGTATAATACGTGTTTTTCAGCTTTTCTTGTGCGGCCGTATCAGGCGTCTCCGGGTAAATAACCTGTCGTAAGTCTTCCTGTATAATGGGTAATAATATAGTAGCACAATGGTCAACTGCCGCTTTAAAAACGGCTTCTTGCTCATACAAGGTTTTCCCCATATGAATAAACTGGGATCCCTGCCCTGGAAACAGAAAAGCTAGCGATTCCGGTTGTTGGTTTAATGGACGAATAAAGGCTTGAAGCGATGCCTCTTGCTGAAGTTGTTCTTGAAGTGCAGCGACACTGGAAACAGCAAAAGATAGCCTGTAGGTATAGTCCTGCCGAGTACGGTTAAGGGTATACGCCAGATCCTGTAAGCGGGTGTCTGGATAGTGGTGCAAATAGTTCTTCAGCTTTTGACCATAAGCCAATACGCTTGTTGCCGAATGGGCAGACCAGCAAATAACTTCCTCGCCTGAACGAATGGTTGTCGTGTCCGTTTCAGGCTGGGCCGTTTCCGGAGCGGCTTCCAGCAGGAGATGTACATTTGTCCCGCCAACGCCAAAGGAGCTTACGCCCGCGATTCGTTTTTGATCTTCCCACGACCGTAAGGTATCATTAACAAAGAAAGGACTTTCCTTAAAGTTAATCGCCGGATTGGGCTTTCGGTAATGCAGCGTAGGAAATAATTGTTGATGATAGATGGATAAACTGGTTTTGATAATACCAGCAATGCCCGAGGCATGCGTTAAGTGACCTAAATTGCTTTTGACCGAGCCAATGGCACAATATTGTTTTTGTCCCGTTTCGCCAAAAGCCAGGGAAAGGCCGTCGATCTCTATCGGATCGCCAATCGGAGTCGCTGTACCATGTGTTTCGATATAGGTGATGTGGCTAGGATCTACCTGGGCTTCGGCAATAGCCATTTGTATAGCCGCACTTTGTCCTTCAGCATTAGGGGCCGTAAAACTACCTTTGTTTGCACCATCGTTATTGATGCCAATGCCTTTGATAACTGCATAAATGGTGTCGTGATCCTGCAAGGCCTGCTCCAACGGTTTAAGCAGAATAAGCCCCACACCATCACTAAAAACAGTGCCAGTAGCATCGGCATCAAATGGTCGGCAATGACCATCTTTACTAAACATAGAACCCTCTTGATATAGATGCCCGCTATTGGTGGGCACATGGATAGTAGCGCCACCGGCGATGGCCAGCGTACATTTTCCTTCCCGTAAATTTTCCACAGCCTGTGCTACAGCCAAGGCCGAGGTGGAACAGGCGGATAAAACGCTGACAGCGGGTCCCTTCAAATCGAGGTGATAAGCCGTTCTACTGCTGATATAATCCTTTTCGCTTACATAGCTTAGGGGCAAGTTCCCCAATCGACTGATTTTTTCCGGATGGTGAAGTACATGGTTTAAAAAATACGTGTTACTTCCGCAACCAGCGAAGACACCAATGTCCTGATCCTTCTTGCAGGATAAATTACCCGTTTTTTCCAGCAGATCCCGGGAAAGCTCCAAAAAGATGCGGTGCTGCGGATCCATTACTTCTGCCAGGGCAGGCGAGATACCGAAAAAGGCAGCATCAAAGGACTCAATATCATGCAAAATACCTCGGGCAGCTACATAATCGGTATCCTGTTTAAGTGCCTCAGGAATCGTTTGGTCTAGTTCTTCAGGCTTAAAAAAGGAAATGCCTTCTTTACCTTGCCGAAGCATCGTCAGAAATTCATCTACGGTTGCTGCACCCGGAAAACGAAGTTCTATGCCGATGATCGCAATGGGACTAAGGTTTTGCGAGGGCTTAATGGGCAAGCGACGTTTGGCTTGATGTTTTCCCGATAGATAAGAGGCGATACCGGCAATGGTGGGAAATTGATATAATTTCGTAATAGGCAAACGATAAGCATGTTGTTGGGTTAAATGGTTAACCGTTTTTTGCGCGAGCAACGAATTACCGCCCAAATCGAAAAAGTTATCATCAATACCTACGCGATCGAGCTGTAAAAGCGTTGCCCATAACAAACAGAGCTGTTTCTCTAAAGCTGTGGTCGGACTTTTATAGGGAACATTACCTTCAGGCCGCTTCAGAATAGGTAAGCTTAATGCTTTACGGTCGACCTTTCCACTGGCAGTCTTCGGGAAGGCATCGACCCATACAAAAGCACTTGGTACCATATACGCCGGCATTTGTTGCTTCAAGTGGGTTTTAATTTCTTCTAAATTCCGATTATCGGACGATGGAACTAAAAAGGCTACCAGTTTCTTATCGGACGTATCTTGGCCAAAAGCTTGGACTACGGCATCTTTTACTTGCGGTAGACGGTTGAGTTGGACTTCAATTTCACCCAACTCGATACGATACCCTCTTACTTTTACTTGAAGATCCTTTCGGCCCAAAAATTCAAAGGTGCCATCGGGAAGTTGCCGCGCAAGATCACCCGTACGGTAAATACGCTGCTCTTTTCCTTGGTGCGTCCATTGAATGAACTTTTCTTTGGTAAGCTCTTCCTTATGGAGATACCCTTCAGCTAAACACTTTCCACCAATATACAATTCGCCAATCGTTCCTTGTTCCACCTCTTGGAAATCATCATTTAATACCCATAATTGTACATGATCAATAGGTGCTCCGATGGATGGCAATTCAGGCCAAGCAGAAGCAGGTCCGGCTAGTGTCAATGCAGAAACAACATGGCACTCGGTTGGGCCGTATTGGTTAGACAGCGTAGCCTTTGGAAGCTTAGCAAAAAAGTTAACCAATTGCGTCGTAACTTTTAATTGCTCGCCTGCCGTAATCACCTCCTGTAAATCGGAGGGATAAAGCTGATGATAACCTGCGGTATCGGCTAACATTTGCAAGGCAACAAAAGGTAGGAAGATCCTGTTGATGTTTTTCGCCTCAATGAATTGAAGCAGTTCTACTGAATTAAGACGGATATCGTCTTCAATAAGGACTAAGGTCCCTCCAGTGGTTAACGTAGCGAAGATCTCTTGAAAAGATACATCAAAGGTAAGTGGTGAAAATTGTAAAGTCCTCGTACCACTTATTGCAACAGTATGTTTATTTTGCCATTGCAGCAGGTTAACCAATGGCTGATGCCCCATGAGTACTCCCTTTGGTAAACCTGTCGAACCAGAAGTGTAAAGTACATAAGCATGGGCAGAAAGCTTAGCCTCTTGCGTTGGTGCCATTGGCAAAGGTTGCTTAGTGGCACTACCATCAATAACGGACAAGGATAGTTGTTGGAAAAAGCTTGCTTCTTCAGCTGGGGCTAAGCAATAAGCCAATAAGGCATCTCCAATGATTTGATTTAAGCGGGTTTCTGGATAATCCTTATCCAGTGGGATATAGGCTTTGCCAGCTTTTAATATCGCCAGGATACCAATAATCATCGGAATGCCACGCGTAGTACTTATTCCTACGAAAGGTGCTGTTGGGGCAATCGTCCTAATTTTATCGGCTAAAGTACTGGATTGCTTATCCAGCTCTTCGTAACTGATCGCCTGATGCTGATGAACAATGGCATCAAGTGTGGCATACTGCTTAGCAGAAGCTGCAAAAAGCTGATGTATATAAACCTCCTCCATGTCTTAAGGGTGTGTAAGCCGATTATCTAAGGAATAAATCGATATTTCTGAACAAATGAATAGCTCTCCAAAGATAATAATTTAACTGTCTTAAGTTAGCGTAAAAAAATTAAATTTAAAACCTAATGTTAAAAATGATTAACAGATCAACTGCACAGATGGTTTGAACACGGTGCAATCTATATGTTTCTACCTCCGATTAAAACTGCATTAACTTTAGGGCAAATTCTATATATGTAAAGGGTTAATGAGGGGTTAATAAAGGGTTAGTAAAGGGTTAGTAAAGGTATATCTTTATCAAACCCTTATTACCCCTTCATATAAACTAAACGAATTCGATGTTTAAGTAGAAGATATAGGGGAGATAATAGGAATTTAATCCCAGTAGAAACCACGTATAAAGCCACGTCGATGTTATTGGAGCGTCTGAAAGTTGATAGCGTTGTCATCGATCACCGTAATATGACAAATACTAAAGAGCGCTATTCGATATAACGAGTGGTCGTTTTACTGTTTAGTAAACTTCTAGATAGTTATAACTGAAATCGAAATAATATCGCCATAGGGAGGAATAATTATTTCCATCGAGCACTCACCAACCTAAGAAAAATAAATAGATGAAAATTATACACAGCTATTCGCCGCCAATCCTATGGTAAGGTAAGCACCACCATTACGGGAAAATGATCTGATGGAGTACGTGCTCGGAAGTCTTTTAGCGAAACCTCCCGAGGGAAATTCCCAGATTTATATGCTTCTTCTTTGTCTTTAAGTGGTGAACGGTAGGTGTCTGTTAGCACACCATATTTTTGAACCTTAAAATCCTTGGTTAGGAAGATGTGATCAATACGACTATCGGTTTTACTGTTGGGATTAAAATTATTAAAGGTGCCATTGGTGGCATATTTAAAATCGGCAAGTTCATAGGCATCCTGTAGAATATTCGAATGTTCCAATACCGCATAACTTGGACTATGTTGGTCTACATTAAAGTCGCCTGTTAAAATGGCGGTATGATTAGCCGCTAATTCCTTTACCTTTTGCAAAATAAGTTTAGCGCTTTCACTGCGAGCTACTGTGCCGACATGGTCAAAGTGAACATTAAAAAAATAAAGTGTTTTTCCATTTTCTTTGAGCTCTAATTTTGCCCAGCTACAAATACGGGGAAGTACGGCATCCCATCCCTTGTTGGGTTCGGTCGTATTTTCGGATAACCAGAAGTCGCCATGATCGAGTAATTTGAACTTGTCAGTATTATAAAAAATAGCGGAATATTCACCTGCCTGTTTACCGTCATCGCGGCCCTTTCCGGTATAATCGAAATGCGGTAAAGCTTGCTTAATATCTTCCAATTGATGGTGCAGGCATTCTTGGGTACCAAAAACATCAAAACCATGAAAATGGATCATATCTGCGATAATGGGATAACGTTGTTGCCAGCCATCGCCCCGTGCGGCATCCTCTTTATTGTTGTCATTACGCATATTGAAGGTTCCAACCGTAAGTTGTTGCGCTTGGGTAAAGCCGACCAAGCAGCATAAAAACAATAAAAAAGCGAGGGTTCTTTTTGTCATGGTTGTCATGATTTGTGCTAAAAAGTTTTAGTATCTAAAAACAAACTTAGGCAAAATGGTTTTGTTTCGCAAGTATCCGAGGTACGGTAAAAAATGGCAGTTTTTATTTTTTTGGATTTTTGTTGTATGTTTTTTGAGGAAGACGATTTTTTTTGGTACCTTTATTCGCGTTGGTATTTACCAATAAACGCCTAAGTTTTCCTAAATAATTTCCCACATAAATCGCTATTCAAATCCGCGTGAAATCCACGTCAAGTCCACCTTTTATCCACGTCATATCCACCTATCCTTCTCCTATTCCTTTCCTTCCCTTCGTGTTTTCTGCTTTTTCCTTAGTACGTAGATGGTGTGGGGTACGGTAGTATAACATATGGATGGAATGAAACAAGAAGTACAGCATTGCTGAAGCACCTTTACAAAGAATTACGTAAAATGATTTTAGTAGGATTCCGTTGCCTGATGCGCTGTTTTTGTTCGATGGTTTCGGCTACTGTTCGGGCCATTGCTTCAAAATCAGAGGAAATGACGGTGATGCCCCCTTCCAGAACTTCTTTAACATCGGTGTCATTATAGGAAATCAATCCGATATCTTCACCTAAGTGATATTTCTTCTTGCGGACTAATTTAATCAGGGTTACATCATCCGTATCATACTTATTAAAAGTAATGTATACATTTCCTTTATGAAAGTTATTGGTTGCTATTTCATGCTGTATCGTGTAGGGATAATGATTTTGTTGGCAGAATTGTAAAAACCCTTCGATGACTGAATTTGCGTGAAATGCTTCGGCTGGAACGATTAGGATGAGCTGTTTATATTTCTTCAGTTTCTGCTTTACTTTGGTGAGCGCATCGAAAATATCTGATTTAAAATCTTGATAAATAGATGAATAACTACCAAGTAAATGCGGTTGATCAAAGTCTATTAAGATGCGTTTGGAAGCAGGGATCTGGTTGAGTATCGCCGATACCTCTTCTTTTAAATAGGCAGCCACAACGAAATGTGTATAGCTATGGAGATTCTCTATAATAAGCTTTTCAAACACTTTGGCGTTATGATGATGAAAATAAACATCAATATCTGCTTTATCCTTCATGGCATCAAATAGGGTATGGTAAAACTTATCCCGCATGGGATTCATCTTGTCGAGTAATAGAAAAATCCGGAAATTGTGTTCGACAGATTTCTTTCGTACATAATAGCCCTTTCGGTATACAGATTCAATAATGCCCTTTTCCAAAAGATAGTTTAAGCCTTTAAGCACCGTCTCTTTACTCATATGAAACTGTTGCTCCAATTGCTTTAAAGAAGGGAGTCGATCATTCAAATGCAATTGGTCGGTTTCGATGAGCTTTAAGATATGGTCTACCAGTTGAAGGTATTTCATACGTTGAGAGGAGGTATCATGGATCTCTTCCGAGGATGTCTGTGTACGCATAGTGCTAATCTAAAAACACTGAATTTGTTTTACCAAACCAAACCAGTTTTTATTTAAGTTTTTTCTGTACGCAAAGGTAATAAATACGAATTTATAAATTTTTTTTGGTTTTTGATAACATACTTATTATAATTGCGCAATGGTTTTGTTTACCAGACCAGACCATACCAATTTTTAAAACTAATAAGGCTAACCATGCAAAAACTATTTTTAACATTTCTCTGTGTATTAATCAGTTTCGGAACTGTATTAGCACAAAAAAGAAGAGCTGTTTCTGGGACGGTTGTTGATGCGCAATCCAAACAACCGCTTCCTGGTGTTACCATTACGGACCAAAAGAAACAAGCCTTGGCTAAAACACAAGCAGACGGAACGTTTCGGCTACAATTGGACGATCAGCGGCACGAACTTTTATTCTCCCTAGTAGGCTATGAAGCTCAACAGGTGACTGTGCAAGGCAATCAAACGGTTGTAAACGTCTCCTTACAAACCAAGGATGAAGTGCTGGATGAAGTTGTGGTGGTTGGGTATGGTACACGAAGAAAAATTGAAACAACAGGCTCTATCGCTTCGGTAAAAGCAGATGAGCTTACCCAGATGCCTGTCGCTAATGTGGCCCAAGGCCTGCAATCACGTGTCTCGGGTATTCAGATTAACCAAAATTCGGGTTCGCCAGGCGGGAATGTGAGCGTACGGATTCGGGGAACAAATTCGATTAATGGAACGTCAGAGCCATTGTACATTGTTGACGGAATTCAAATTGCGAATAGTGGCGGCATTAATGATGTCAGTCCGCTTTCTACCATCAACCCCAATGATATCGAATCGGTAGAAGTGTTAAAAGATGCATCGGCATCAGCGATCTACGGGTCAAGGGCTGCAAATGGTGTGGTATTGATTACCACGAAGCGCGGAAAAGAAGGGGCGACCCGGGTAGCTTTGGAAAGTTATTTTGGTTTACAGCAAGTAACGAAGAAATTAGATGTATTGAATGCCAGCGAGTTTGCACAGTTGGAAAATGAGGTGTTCAATGATAATTATTACAAAGATCCAGCGTCTTTGGGAGAAGGTATTGATTGGCAGGACCAAATATTCCGGCAGGCAGGGATGAATAATCAACAACTGTCGATTAGTGGTGGGAATGCTAAAACCCAGCTATCCTTATCCCTTAATTATTTTGATCAGGACGGGGTAATCCGGAATTCTGACTTTAACCGTTATTCTTACCGATTGAATGTAAACCATAGCATCAATGACCGTTTTAAAATAGGTACCAGTATTTTGGGTAGTTATACCACGAGTAACGGTATCAGTGCTGGAGAGACGGGATTGGATAATGCGGGTGTCGTTAAGGGAAGTGTGCTTGGCGCAGCCATTGGTGCGCCGCCGCTGTTACAAGCCTATCGGGAAGATGGTACGATCTATCCTTTTGCTGAACAGGGAAATGGCCGCTATAGGGAGGTGGTTAATCCGTTAAATTTCATAGAAATATTGCAGCGAAATAATATTAAAAGAACCTTGATTAATTTATACGGTGAGTATACCATCCTGCCAGGTTTGGTTTACCGCGCCTCCTTTAATGCCGATAACGATAATCGTCTGTACGATAATTACTCGCCTCTTGCCTTGATCGCCAAGTCTGATATCAATTCAACATCAGGCACTGCTTCTAAAGATAATCAGGATAACTTGAACTTATTGCATGAAAGTTTATTAACGTATACCACCAAAATTGCAGAAGACCATTCCTTGAAATTTACGGGCTTATTTGCAACGCAGGTGCAGACCTATAAACAGAATCGGATTGATGCGACTGGTTTTCCCAATGATATTACCCAAAATGAAGCCTTGCAATTGGCACTTAACCGGGAAGTGAAGAGTGAACGTACCAAACAACGGTTAGATTCTTACATGGGCCGGGTCAATTATGGATTTAAGGATAAACTTTTTGTTGATCTTACTGCGCGTATTGATGGATCTAGTAAATTTGGCGCCAACCATAAATATGGCTTTTTTCCCGCTGTGGCTGCGGCATACCGTTTGGGTGAAGAAGATTTCCTAAAGCAGATAGACGCGATTAATGATCTGAAAATCCGTGCAAGTTATGGTATAACGGGTAATGCTGGAGGGATTAATCCGTATCAGTCATTAGCTACTGTAGAGTCGAATGGCGGCGTAAATCTCAATAATGGTTGGGTAACATCCATCGGTCCTACACGTATAGCAAACCCCAATTTGCGTTGGGAAAAATCAAAACAGCTGGATATTGGCTTGGATTTGAGTTTGTTTAACAATCGCTTATCGGTCGTTGCCGATTACTATAAGAAGAAGACAGATGACCTCTTATATGTACTAGCGCTTCCACTTTCGTCAGGCTATGCCAACATGACGGGGAACTTTGCGGCCTTACAGAATAAAGGCCTTGAATTTGCCTTAAATGCGGAGGTGCTAACCGGCGAACTCAAGTGGTCTTTAGGAACGAATATCACCTTTAATCAAAATAAAATACTGGATTTAGACAATGGTATTACGCAGGAACGATTTATTAATACCTATTCTTTGCTTAAAGTAGGTGAGCCGATTGGGGTATTTAAAACTTATGTGTTTGATGGAATTAATCAAAGTGCTGATGAGATTTTACCTGGCTATGATGGTCGTGTTGGCGGACATAAAGTGAAAGATATGAATCAAGATGGCACGATTAGTTCGGCTGATCAGGTTATCACCGGAAATCCGAATCCGAAATTTATTTATGGTTTCTCCTCTAATCTAAGCTATAAAAATTTCGATCTGAGTTTCTTCCTGTCGGGTACTTATGGCAATGATGTGTTCAATATTAGTCGATTCTCTTTTGAAAACCCGCTAGGTCAACGAAATCTCTTTAAGGGAATGGTGAACCGTTGGACACCGGAGAACCATAACAACCAATATGTAAGCGCTTTTGCAGGAGGCCGGCAACCGATTAGTGATTACCCAATGGAAAATGGTTCTTATTTGCGGATGCGTAATATTACGTTAGGTTATCGCTTTAAAGATTTTAAACGGATTTTACAAGACATAAGAGTTTATATGAGCGCTAATAATTTGTTCACCATAACGGATTACACCGGCTACGATCCTGAAGTGAATAGTTATGCAGGTTCAAATACACAAATTGGTATCGATAACCTGGTATATCCACAAGCCCGGTCGTTTATTTTGGGCTTACAGGTGAATTTCTAAAACCTAATTAAATGGAATGGAATCATAAACCCGATAGGTTTAACATAAACATTAAAAATAAATCATATGCTGATGAAAACTTTTCGCTATAAAAACTACTTAAAGCTGTGTTTGGCCATTACGCTGTGCACAGGATATACTTCCTGCTCTATGGAGGAAGATTTATATTCGTCTATTATTACCGAAACCTTTTATAAAACGGCATCTGATGCCGAGAAAGCATTAGTATCGGTATATAGTGTTCTGGGAGGGCTATATGGTGGTCCAGCAGCTACCTTAGTCCCTGATTTTAGCGCCGATCAAGTCTATCCAAGAGCGGTGGTCGGACGAAATTCTTTAACCCTTTTTACTTTGGAACCGACGTATACTGCGCAGATCAGCCAAAGCCGAACAAATGAGTCGCCACAGCAAATCTGGGTGTCGTGCTACAGTGGCATCGAACAGGCCAATTGGGTACTCACAAAAGTACCTGAGGTGAACATGGACGAAACGCGGAAAAAGCAAATTTTGGGAGAGGCACATTTTCTCCGTGCTTTTTACCATTGGATGCTCACCAAGAATTTCGGAGAAGTTCCTGTCAAAATTACACCTAGTGTAACGCAGGCAGATGCTTATACACCAAAAAGTGCCGTTAAAGAGGTTTATCAGCAAATATATAGCGACTTAGATACGGCCTATGATGCAGGATTACCTTCTTACCCTCTTGTAGACAAGGGGCGACCTTCACGTGAGGCGGTAAATGCCTTGTATGCGAAGGCTGCTCTATATAATGAAGATTGGGCTACTGCATTAGAAAAGGCAGAGTCGGTGATCTCTTCGGGCGTTTATTCACTGGTTTCAACCGAGCTGGAACTTTTTAATTATGCTAAAGAAGATGAAAACCGTAAAGAGATGATTTGGGCTTACGAAGCCGATCCGATTTCTCCAGGTAATGGACATCAATTGGTTGGCTTATGTGGCCCGACGGGTAGTGCAGCTCCGGAATATGCCGTTACCTCTTATGGTTCCATGTTTGCTTATATGGATTTCTACAATTCTTTTGACCCCAAGGATGGCCGGCGAGAGTTGTTGGCTACCAGCTATATCAATAAAAGCGGGGATGTAGTGCCACAAGCACAGATAACGCCCATTACCAAGGATGGCGTCTTGATTAAAAAGTATCAAGATCCGGTATCGACTACCGGCACGATCTGTAATATTCCGATTCTGCGTTTGGCGGATGTGTATCTCATCGCGGCAGAAGCAGAGGCCCATGTAAATGGACCTACAAGTAAAGCTTATGACTATGTGAATATGATTAGGCACCGCGCAGGATTAGCAGACTTATCTACTGGATTAAGCCAAGAAGCCTTCCTAACTGCGGTGATACAAGAGCGGGCTTGGGAGTTTTTTGCTGAAGGGGATCGTTGGTACGATTTAACCCGTACCGGAACATTTGTAGACGTCGTAAAAAAGGCTACTAATACGGTATATCCTACGCGTAACGTTCAAGCAAAATACCGTTATTTTCCTATACCGCAGGATGAAATTAATGCAAATAGTGAATTGGTTCAAAACCCCGATTGGGATTAAGGTAAAAAGTAATGAAAAAAGGTGTCAAAGGATTGGGAGTGTTACTGCTCGGTTTGTTTGCTACAACGGCTTATGCGCAAGACCATCCGCAGCTGGAAAATGCCCAATTAAAAATTCAGTGGCGCAATGATGGACAGGGGTATGCCCTGTCTGACCTCTTGCTTCATGGAGCGCAGGGAGATATCCATATTTCAAATCCGATAGGCCAATATACCATCTTATACAGTAAGGAAAAACCGGATAGTGTACCGCATTTTCCATCTCCCGATTGGTTGGATAGGTATAAGGCTTATACCTATCAGATCGACCACTGGAAAAAAGCATTTCAGCCAGTGGCCATGAATACCGCGGGAGAAGCGATAACGTTTTATCCCGCAGAAGCCAAACAAGAGGGAGATGGTATACACTTTAGGCAGGAGACGGAACGGTTTGTGTTGGATGCGGACTGGAAACTGGATCCAAACATGAAACAAGACGTACTGGTAGCAATCCGCATCAAAGCAAAGAAACCAGGATATTACAGCCTCGCTAGTCCGACCTTGTATACTATTCGGGAAGATGCATTAAATTGGGCTATACTACCCGGATATTTCCAGGGAAAAACGTTGGAACCCAATTTGGCGCTATCGTACGGATATGGAGAAGGCATTCCGGATAAACCGGTCATTGTCCGGGAAAGAGTGGCTAGTACTTTGGCCCCACTTATACAAGATAAAACAAACGTAAATCTTAGCGTAATTGCTGAACCGAGAATGGCAAGGGATCCTTGGGCCAAAGACCATATAACCCATAGCGATTGGAAGCTGGGGCTTTCGCTCATGAACCGGGAAGGAAAACTGAGTCCAACCTTATATCATCCGGTGCTAGGGCAACAGGATTCGTATTTACAAGTGGGAGAAGAACGGGTACTTACTTTTCGCTATGCCTTAAGTAAAGGCGATTGGTTTGACCAATATAAGCACGCAATTTACGATGTTTACCACTTTAAACATTTTCTGAAATTAAAGGATACAAAAGAGTCCTTAACGCATCGTATTTATGGGATGTTAGATTATGTACGGGATGATTCGACTTCTTTATGGAAGGTATTTCCCTATCAGGGACTGCAAATCGGTGCTCAAGCATATTTAGGTGGTGTTGTGGGCTCCAATAAGGATGCCATGAAGAATTCTGATTACGGTGCGATGTGGATGCTGGCAAAACTAACAGGTGATGCTACATTGAATAAGCATCGCTTACCCTATGCCCGGAATTTTAAATTGGTGCAGCAACAAACGAGCGATGGGTTTTTTAAAGGGGCTGCAATTGGCCAGTATTACTTATGGAATCGCCAACGTTTTACAGAAGAATGGGGCGATTATGTAGAACCGATTGCATTAACCTATTACACCATGTTAGACATTGGGAATATTTTGCTCTATCAATCGGATGACAAAGAATTGCGCAATCGCTTGCGTGCAGGAGGCGATAAATTGTTGGAATGGCAAAAGGCAGATGGCAGCTGGGAAGTGGCTTATGACCGGGCGACTGAGCAAGCAATGTTTACGGATATTAAAGACCGGCGTCCCACCTTTTATGGCTTATTGGTTGCTTACCGTATATTGGGCGATCAAAAATACTTAGCTGGTGCTAAACGAGGTGCCAATTGGTTAGTAGCCGAGGCGGCAAATAAGGGCTTCTTCTTAGGGGTTTGTGGTGATGCGCGTTTTGCTCCTGATTTTGCAACGGCGCAAAGCGCCCAAGCTTTCCTCGATCTCTATGAGCTTACCAACGATCAACAGTATCTGGAGGCAGCGAAGGAGGCGGCACGTCTTTATACTGCTTCCGTGTATACCCACCCCATACCAAGCGAAGCCGAGAAGTTCGTAAAAGGAGAAAAACGAGCCGATTGGCAAATCAGTCAGGCGGGATTAAGTTTTGAACATGGCGGACTGTTAGGCTCGGCCAATGGAGGAGGTCCTATCTTGTTGGCTAGCCATGCGGGGATGTTTGTGCGGATGTATGGTTTGACACAGGATTCGCTCTTTTTAGATATGGCTCGGGCAGCAGCTTGGGGTAGAGACGCGTTTGTAGATCAGGCAACGCATGTGGCATCCTATTACTGGAATGCGATGAATAAAGGGGCTGGGCCTTACCCCCACCATGCTTGGTGGCAAATCGGTTGGATTACCGATTACTTGCAATCGGAAGCTTCCGTTCGAAGCAATAAGCTCATTCATTTTCCTAGGGGATTTGTAACGCCAAAGGTAGGTCCACATCAACCCTACGGGTTTAAAGCGGGTGAAATTTTTCATATACCAGCTGTCATGATGCTTCCAGAACATGGATTAACCGTAGGAAACGAACGGATAGATTACCTATGCGCGCGTAGTAACGATAAAAAGTCTTTCTTCTTAATCTTGCTAAACAACAGCGTAGATGAGCAAAAGGCTTTGGTAACCATGGATTTTTCAGCATTATTGCCTGGGGAAAAGGCTCCGAAAACAGGAATGATCTTAAACGAAACCGGTAAGCAACTCGAGAACATAAACAATAGAACGGCAAACCAAACGATAAGGATTCCTGCTGGTGGTTTACGGGTAATCCAATTGAATAACTAACCTAATGGTCAAAAATTTTCTACCTGAAACGGTTAATATAATATAAAGAGACATGAAAAAATGGTGGTTGCTCCTGTTGATTGTTGGTGTTTATAGTCGATCTGAATGCCAAACCATTAACCTGGCTAAAGGAAAGCCGGTAGTGGTGAATCCCGTTATACCGGAAAACAAACCCAGCTACTTGGTAGACGGTGACGACGAAACGGTATTCTATACCTATCCAACTTCCTTAGAAACACGGATGGAAGTGGATTTACAGGGAGAATATGCCGTGGATCGTGTACTTTTAAGAGGGTTTCGAGGTGATGATTCCTTGCAGCTATATGCCGTCAATCAGGAAGGTAAGGCAAATCTTGCCTTTCAAGGGGTATTGCCTGCTCAAAAACTCATCAGTTTTGAGCCACAAAAAATGCGTAAGTTGATCGTTACGTACACCCCTAAGCATAATACGGCAATGGGTGAGCTGGAAGTTTATGCTTATGAACCTCAGCCGGTCATGGTGAATCAAAGTGGTTACAATACCCAAGCGGTAAAGCGCTTTACGGCACCCTTAGCTACCGACGGGACGCCTTTTCAAGTGGTAAAAGCCGGACAACAAGAAAGCTTGTATCAGGGAACGATACATGGACAGGTGGGCGACTTTACAGATTTTAATCCACCCGGAACAGCAGAATACCAAATTATGGTCAACGGGCAAACCGTTGGGAAATCGTTTCCTTTTTTTATTGCTCCTTATTTGATCGAACGCGTTTCCTATATGCCGGCATTACAATTTATGATCGACGACCGATGTTGGTACGGTAATACAAGCTTGTATAAACCAACAACGGAAAATGCAGGTTGCCCGTTTCTGGGGGTAGCTTGGCGGGACAGCCATCAGTTTTCTTTTGAGCTGCAGGCCTTAATTAATCTCTATTTTTCTAATCCGGATGCATTTTCGATTGCCCGAATGCCTGTAGAAGGACATTATGAAGGTCTGCGGGAAAAATTACCCGATGAAACACCTGAAATTGTTCGCTTGATCTATTATGCCGTTGATATTTACCTGCGCGGAAAAGTGAATCATACCTTGCTCAAAGAGCAGCTGGCCTATTTCCTGTATGCTTATCCTATGCTCAAGCAATATATCCCTGAAAATGTCTATCAGGAGGCACGCGATTATCTATTTGCGATCTGGGGGGATACGACCAACAACCGGTGGCGTTGGCACGATATTGATCATAATGCCAATCTATTGCAGACGTATACCTTAATCGGAACAGGCAAAGGACAATTCCCGCCGGGACATTCCATCGCACCTAACCTCATGCTATATGAGGTGGCCAAGCGGGAAGGTCGGGACGACGCCAAAAAATATTGGGATGCAGCCTATAAACAGACGGAATGGATCATAGCACATCTGGATTGGCAGGATCCGGCGACAACGAAAGGACAGCGCATGAATGAGTATGTTACCCTGCAAAATCTTGGTTATTTCCTTCAGCAATATCCAACGGTATGCCCTAAAGGCTTGGCTAACAAGATAGCCGATTGGGCAAAAGTCATCATTCCCCGCGGAAATAACCTGTGGGATTTTCGGAAATACAGCTCCAGTAAATGGGTGATACCGGATATTAAACCTTCTTCGGATCCGACATTTAATCCGAATGGTAGTTTTAATGAACCGGGTAATATTGCCGGTTTTCCTGCTGCAGCCCTTATGGCAAAGGAGTTGATTCCGGATAAACAACTGCAACACCAATTGGAAATACTGGCTGTCGGTCAGATCGATAATGTTTTTGGTAGAAATCCGGCAAACAGGCACCACAGTTACGATGCACTAAGTGATTTTGAGGGCGCCGACTTGCCTTGGTTTCAGGAGCTGGAAGGTGGTGCAGGGATGTTGCAAACGGTGCGTGGTGTACTTGACGGATCACCCAAGGAAGAGATGTATCCCTATAAACCTTATGGTGGTGATCCGGGGCATACCGAAGGTTGGGTTACCTTTAATACAGCATGGATAGAGGGAATCGCTTATCGGAACTATGATTTAACGCATCTGGATGTCATGGACGAACAATTTCAACAGCCAATTAAACAGGTAAAGCCATCGGCAAGTATCGGACTGCGGCTTGCGGCACCTTTAAACTTGGATGCTTCGACAAAAGAAAAAGCAACCGTTGCTGTAGCAAAGAATGGAAATGCTATCGGTACAGTGGATATGGAAGAGGAGGGTACAGACGGATTGTATTTTAACAGTTTGGTTAAGCTTGATCAACTGACGGATCTTAAAAAGGGAGATGTTCTAACTTTTGCTTACGGTCTCGGTGCATTTGCTCGAAAGGCTACGGTAACCATTAGATAATGAATTGAAATGAAGCTACTTCTTCTGGGAATTATTGGATTTTTTTACGTGATGCCTGTAAAAGCGGATAAACGCCTGATATTAGTCGCCGGACAAAGTAATTGCGTGGGCAAAGGCGATGCCTCCTTATCTATAGGGGTCATGCCTGGGATAGCGTTTGAGTACACTTATATAGGCGATCGTCTAAAGCCATTACTGGATCCGGTGGGCGTTGATGAGCTGCATTTTCAGCAGGCAGAAACAGGTAGTGCCTGGCCGGCTTTTGCTCAAACCATAAATCGGCTTACCGGTGATACGATAATTATTGTAGCAGCTGCTAGAGGAGGCAGCTCCAACCATGAAAAGGCAGAACTGGAAGGGATGGGGACATGGGCGACAGGGGGTAAAATGCCGCTATTTGAAGATGCAGTAAAGAAGGTAAAGGCCGCGATGAAAAAAACAGGCTTACCACTTAGTGCAGTCGTTTGGGTACAGGGTGAGCGTGATGCCAATGCCATCAATAGTGGCGAATTAAGTCCCGCAGCATATGAAAACAGTTTACGAGGCTTGATCGAACGTTTTCGGTCGGCTTTGCAAGCAAATACACCTTTCTTCCTCGTAAAAACAGGATATTATAGTCAACATTCGAAAACAGGCTTTGATCTGGTCAGAGCGGCTCAAACAAAGGTAGCTCAGTCGTTAGATCAGGTTTATATTGCCTTTGAAAAGACCAATACCTTTCCAGAACGGCAGTTGATGGTGGATGCTATCCATTATAACCAGCAAGCCTTAAATGAATTGGGCGAAGCCGTTGCGGTTAACCTTGTTCGGACGTTACATCTTCCACAACAAACAAAAGTCGAACCCTCATTCCGTATAAATGGTATAACAGAATTTCAAGTGCGTGGGGGGCTGCCTCATTTTTGTAGAAAAAGCCTTAACGGAGATACGGTTCGGGTTGCTTATATTGGTGGAAGCATCACGCAACTTGACGAACGGTATCGGCGGCAGGCAACCAATTTAATTCGCCAGCAGTTTCCGAAGGCAAGGCTAGTTGAAATCGCTGCTGGTATACCGGGAACAGATGCTGATTTAGGTGCGTGTAGGGTAAAAGAGCAAGTGCTCATTCATCACCCCGATTTGGTATTTATTGAATTTGCGGTAAATGGCGGCTTTCCACAGGGCGTGGAGGGTATTATTCGGCAAGTAAAACAAGCTAATAACCAAACGGATATTTGCCTGCTATATGCTGCAACGGCAGATCAGTTGAATAGTTACGTTCAAGGAAAATTACTGCCGCACATTCAGCAGCTAGAGGTCTTAGCCGATCATTATCAGATCCCTTCGGTACACCTCGCTTTGTATCCAGGATGGATGCTTGCTCAACAAAAACTGACAGCTAAGGGTAGCGAAAAAACCAAAGCAGATAAAGTCGTTTTCACGGCCGATGGGGTACATCCCTTAAAGCAGGGAGGAAATTTATATGCTGCGGCAATCGCTCGATTATTAAAGCAAGTAGTCGTAGCGGAAGCGCATCATTCTATGCACAGTTTGTCCAGTTTACCGCCGGCTCAGTATGCAGATAATTGGGAAGATGCTTCTTGGGTGAATCCGGAGGGGAACGTTCGGTTTTCCGAGGCGTGGGCACCGGTACCCATGCAAGACAGCCTAAAACAATTTGCCCCTTGGTTTTCACAGGCGATGGCTGCTGAACAAGTTGGTGCTTCGGGTACTATTCGTTTTGAAGGCGATGCCGTGGGTTTGTTTGATATTGGCGGACCGGAAGTAGGCCAATTGCGATTAAGCTTAGATGGAAAAGAGATCTCCGTCGTCCCTGACGGGGGAGTGCGCTACCGGATCGCTGAAGGTGGATCACCAATTATAAATCGCTTCAATGCTTATTGCAATAATCGATACCGCGGACAATTTTTTATACTACAAGTTCCAAAGGGTAAACATGAACTTACTTTTAGGATCGACAAGCAAATTCCCGATAAAAGAAAAATCTTAGGAGAACAGCAACAGGATGATATTAATCGCCATCTAGCGAAGTACGCCCATACAAAAATCTATATCGGTAAAATTTTAGTGAAGGGAAAAATAAGATAATTAAGCGGATAAAAAAGGCGGCTGCGCAATTCGGCAGGACTAATATCAGCAATCAGGCAAAAAATATGCATAAGCATGTAACATGTGCACGCTTCATCACCGAAAAAAGAAAAGTAATCAAATGAAAATAAAAGAAGATTTTAAGCAAGCAGGGAGACAATTAAAACGAGTAAATCATACGGTAGACTTAGTGGTCGTAGGCGGTGGCCTGTCTGGCTTATGCGCTGCGGTAACCGCAGCGCGACAAGGATTGAAGGTTGTGCTGGTGCAAGATCGGCCAGTGCTGGGAGGGAACGCATCCAGTGAAGTACGTCTTTGGATTTTAGGGGCTACCTCACATATGGGAAACAATAATCGTTGGAGCAGGGAAGGTGGTTTGATTGACGAAATCTTAGTAGAAAATACCTACCGTAACCCCGAAGGTAATCCACTAATACTGGATATGATCCTGTTGGAGAAAGTACATCGGGAATCCAATATTACCCTATTGCTCAATACGGTTGTGTATGAAGTCGAAAAAAGGGATATAGATAATATTAAGGCTGTCAAGGCTTTTTGTAGTCAAAATGCTACAGAGTACTATCTAAAGGCACCATTGTTTTGTGATGCTTCCGGCGATGGTATTGTGGGATTTTTAGCCGGTGCGGCTTTCCGCATGGGAGCTGAATCTAAAGAAGAATTCGGAGAGTTGATGGCTCCAGAGCGTGAATATGGCGAGCTGTTAGGACATAGTCTTTATTTTTATAGTAAAGATGTGGGGAAACCGGTCAAATTCACGCCTCCGGCATTTGCGCTGGATGTAACGAAAGCGATTCCCCGTTTTAGAAACTTCAACGCTAAAGAATTTGGGTGCAAACTGTGGTGGGTAGAGCACGGCGGCCGTTTGGATACGGTTTATGATAGCGAGATCATCAAATGGGATTTATGGCGAGTGGTTTATGGGGTATGGGACTATATTAAAAATTCTGGAAATTTTCCCGAAGCCGAAACCATGACCTTGGAATGGGTCGGTACAATTCCCGGAAAACGCGAAAGTAGACGTTTTGAAGGAGATTACATGCTTACACAGCAAGATTTGGTAGAGCAAAAGCAGCATGCCGATGCCGTTGCTTATGGCGGATGGTCAATCGATCTCCATCCAGCGGATGGGGTGTTTGGCGAAAAAAGCGGTTGCGACCAATGGCATAGTAAAGGTGTATTCCAGATTCCTTACCGTTGTTTATATAGCCAAAACATCCATAATCTCTTTTTTGCTGGTCGCATTATCAGCGTTAGCCATGTGGCCTTTGGTGCAACCCGCGTCATGGCTACCAGTGCGTATACAGGAGAGGTCGTAGGTATGGCCGCTGTATTATGTACAAATTTGGGCTTGCTTCCTAGTGGATTGTTGCCACCGGAACGGATGCAACATCTGCAAAAAGAATTACTGAAAATTGGACACTATATACCCGGTGTTTCATTAAAAGATGAGACAGATCTCGTGCAGCAAGCTCGCTTACAAAGCTCCTCGACTTGGGCTTTTAAAGGCTTCGACCCTATTGAGGTGCAATGGAAATCCTTAACGGTATCTGCCGCACAACTATTGCCGCTACCGGCAGGGAAATGCCCTTCCTTTAAGATTGCGGTACGTGCTTCAAAAAATACCACCTTAACGGTTGAACTCAAAACGTCTGAAAAAGCAGGGAATTTCACACCGGAGGTATTACTGGCCAGTAAACAAGTTGCCTTAGCAGTAGGTGAGCAGGTACTGGAACTACATTTCGATGTTCAATTGCCACAAGGAACTTATGTTTTTCTGCTGTTCAGCAGCAATGAAGCGGTGCAAATCCCATATACTGAACAACGTGTAAGTGGTATTGTTGCCGTTCATAATGGAGAAAATAAGGCTGTTTCCAATTTTGGTAAGCAGGTGCCGCCGCCTCAGCAGGGAGTAGACGAATTTGAATTTTGGTGCCCCGAACGTCGACCAGAAGGGCAAAATCTTTGTTTTACCCTAAATGAGCCAATTCCTATTTTTAAAACCGATTTTCTGAAAAATGGTATCGACCGACCGACAATTGCGAGCAATGCTTGGGTAGCCGACCCTCAGGATGATTGTCCGACGATCACGTTGAGCTGGCCAGACAAACGTAAGATTTCATCCATTGATCTCTTTTTTGATACCGATTTTGATCATCCTATGGAGTCGGTATTAATGACCCATCCCGAATGTGTGATGCCTTTTTGTGTTCGGCAATACCGTGTTTTAGACGAAAATCAGCATTTGCTCTATGAACAAAAAGAAAATTATCGCAGCAGGGATCATATCCAGTTTGATAATCCTATTTATACCAATTCATTAACCATTCAATTAAGCCATCCATCTGCGCAGGTGCCTGCTGCACTTTTTGCAGTACGTTGCTATGCCTAATATATACTCCATATGAGCAATATCGATTATGCCGTCATGGCTATTTTTGCACTGATGATCTTATGCATCGGTCTACTTTTTACGGGTGGTAGTAAAAATACATCTGCTTATTTTGAAGCTGGAGGTAAAACTCCTTGGTGGATCAATGGACTTTCTTTATTTATCAGTTATTTTTCGGCAGGTACTTTCGTGGTGTGGGGCTCTATTGCTTACCAATCGGGTTTCGTGGCTAATGGTATTCAATTGACCATGACCTTAGGCGGTTTGATTATCGCTATTTTTATTGCCCACCGGTGGAAACGAACAGGCGCGTTGACTGCCGCAGAATACATCGGTGTACGCTTTGGCGTCAAAACACAACAATTCTATACAACACTTACCTTGTTATACAGCTTGTTTTCCGTAGCAGCCGTTTTATATCCAGTGGGTAAAATGATCAATGTCGCCTCTGGTCTGTCGATTGAGTGGAGTGTGTTGATTATTGGGGGAATTATCGTGTTGTATACCGCTGCAGGGGGGCTATGGGCGGTGCTGGTAACCGATGTGGTGCAATTTGTTGTCTTATCGGCGGCGGTTATGATTGTTATTCCATTAGCCTTGGAAGATGTAGGTGGATTGGGGAATTTTGCGAAACAAGCTCCCGATAAGTTTTTTGATTTTTTCAATAGCGAATACAGTTTTGGGTTTTTTCTTGCTTTTTTGCTCTATCAAACGGTTTATATTGGCGGAAATTGGTCCTATGTACAACGGTATACCAGCGTGTCGAGTGAACGGAATGCTCGGAAAGTAGCCTACTTGTTTGCGGGTTTATACCTCATCTGTCCCTTTATCTGGATGTTGCCCCCCATGATTTATCGGGTAATTAATCCGAATCTGGAGGGCGTTGCATCTGAAGGGGCTTATATGATGATGGCACAACGCGTATTACCAGCGGGTTTAATCGGATTGGTGTTGTCGGGTATGGTATCAGCAACCGCTAGTAAAGCTAATACCACACTTAACCTTGCGGCAGTAGTCTTTGCTAATGATGTTTATAAGAAAATCTTTTTCCCCAAAGCCTCAGAAAAGACATTGGTTTGGGTTGCTCGTATATTTACCGTTTTTTTTGGCATATTGACCATGGTAATCGCGATTTTGATCCCTTATGTTGGCGGTATTGTAGAAATGGTATTAAGTACCGCAGCCATTGCTGGAGGTTCTTTGTTTGCTCCCTTAATATGGTCTTTGTTTTCAAAACGGCAAACCGCGCGATCAATTGTAACTGCATCCTTATTGAGCTTAGTAGTGAGTTTGTTTATGAAAATTGGCGCTCCGTTTTTGTTCGATATCAAATTGGATCGCTTCTGGGAAACGGCTTTAGGGGTAGGTTTACCCTTAATCGTTCTAGCGATAGTTGAACTTATAAATCAGGATCGGGTTTACCCTGCATTTGAACAGTTGGATGAAAATAATCAAGAGAAGGAACAGGAAGCAGACCGACAGAATGTCTTTGGTATAAAGGTGATCGGCTTGTCCATCGCTTTAGTCGGTTTAGGGATCTTGATTTTAGGCTTGGTAGCCACTAAGGGAGGGGTAGCGATTGCCGTTGGTGCGATCATCAGTTTATGCGGGTTGGCTATCTGGAGGGCCGGTCTCAAAGCCGCTTAGAGAATAATTGGAAAAGATACTGAGTAACGTCCGTAGTCGAAGAGGCTTTAGTTGTCGATATGGAAAGCATCTAGAGATTGCGCTATCCACGAGCAGAAATCATAGTGTTTTAACAGCTTCATCTCATCTTTTTCCTGTGTGATATGACGCATATTTTTTTGGCATTTGGACAAGGCTATTTTTTTGCGGGCTTTGCTTAGGCGCTTTGGATTTAGGGTTAAAACGTAACATAATAGTTTCTCAGAGCGGAGCATATTGATTCCATGCTTGAAAGACCGCTTATAATTTCGTATTTCATAGGTTAAATAGTCCATATCATCTAATTCGTAACTGATTAAAAATTGAAAAAGCTGAATAGCACGGTGGAGCATGTGCAAGCTGCGACTTGCTGTTAAAAATTGGGCTTGCCTGATGTAATGTTTAGCTTGACGAAAGTTCTTCTCTTGAAAATAAACGATACTGGCCAAAAAATTAAATTCAGCATGTTTTTCTCCATCTACCATTAGGTAAGTCAGTTGTTTATCCTTTTGTATATGCTGAATCCGCTTTTTTGCCTGATCAAAATTTTTGCTAATAAGATATTGTTTAATGCTATAAATAAGGTGGATCTGTTGCGCTTTTAATTTAAAATGTTCGGGGTAATCTGATGACATTAAGTGGTGTATTTTTTCTAAAAATTGCGCTAGCTCTAGTCCATAATTGATGGTATAGAGATTGTCTAAAATACCTTCTAGAGCCATGAGGTAATCATAAGGGGGGAAATCCCAATGGTTTTCATTTGCTTCGAACAACTGGTTTAACTGTTTAAACACGTTTAATGCCAATTTGTATTCATTGGATTGCATGAAATAAAACGATTGAAACAATAAATGGAGTTTCTGCTGTTCAAATGTGTTGGTATGCCCTCGGCTGATCACACTCAGTTCGTTCAATAGTAGGTCTGCTAAGTCTGATGGTACCAAGGAAGAAATAGGGGCATTTCCTAATCTAAAATGAAGCATTTCGTATAAGCTGTAATGTTCATGCAGCTGGCGGATTACGCGGAGCTTATTTTTTGCTTTCATTTGAAGATCAATCAATTCTTTCTCGGTCATTTGAGGATAACCTAATCGGTTCAATAAAGAAAGTTCTTCTCGTATATAAATAAAATCGGTTAATGGGTCCTCTAAACTAACACACTGTTTAGCTACTTTTTTGAGCTCTTGCAAGCCCCGAAGCGGCATGGATCGCTCGGCAAAAAGCCGCGCCCGTAATAAGCCAAAATATCGATAGAAGCCTTTGTCTTGATCGATTCGAAGCTTCACTAAACTATCGGTTAGTAATTTAAAAAGGTATTGTGCGTGGTTGTCGATGGAGGTAGCCTTGGGGAAATGTGCCTGATAAAGGGTGTCTAATTCTTGGGTGTTACTGGGAGCATATTTCGTAATCAGGTTAAACAGTTTTAAAAATTCAGGTTCCTTGGAAGCAGCAGCGAATTGTATACGGAAATATTTCTGTTCGACAGCAGAAGTGGCTTTGACCAGTTTGAGTAAGTCTGCTTTAAGCATAAGAAGATTTCAATAAATTGGTTAATTATTTTAAATTTAACTATCAGGTAATCAAAAAAATAAGATGATAATGGGTACTAAATATAGTACATTAGAATCATAAAAGCAAAAAAAATAGGTAAAATATCTGCTGTATACCCTTATTATATTTGGATGATTATAAACAGGTTACCTTATTTCATTTATGTCGAGTAAAATTATCGTAGTGGGCAGTACCAATATGGATATGGTGGTTAAGACAACCCACATACCTGCACCGGGGGAAACGGTATTGGGTGGAACTTTTTTAATGAATCCGGGAGGAAAAGGTGCGAATCAAGCGGTAGCAGCGGCGCGCTTGGGAGGAGATGTTGCGTTTATAGCCAAAATCGGAAATGATATTTTCGGTAGGCAATCGGCACAACTGTTTGACGAGGAGGAAATCAATGGAACAGGTATTTTGTCTGATACCGATTATCCGTCTGGTATAGCGTTGATTACGGTTGACGAAGCGGGTGAAAATAGCATCGTTGTTGCTCCCGGAGCAAATGCTCAGCTGAAGCCTCATGATGTGGTAGATCAATTAAAAGCCTATCCAGCGAGTAAAATTATGTTGTTACAGTTGGAAATTCCGTTAGATACGGTTAAAGCAGCAATTACTTATGCGCGTGAACGGGATGTGTTGGTGATGGTCAATCCAGCGCCGGTCAATCCGGGTATTGCAGCAGTTTTTTCATGGATTGATGTGCTTACGCCGAACATCAAAGAGGCCGAAATGCTCTCAGGCTTGACTATACATGATGTGGAAACGGCAAAGGCAGCAGCGCTTGTTATTCACCAAAAAGGGGTTAAGCAGGTGATTGTTACCTTGGGAAAACTGGGAGCTGTGATGGCCGATCGGGAAGGTACCGCACATATTCCTGCACCAGCGGTAAAAACGGTAGATACGACGGCAGCAGGTGATGTTTTTAATGGTGCATTAGCGGTATACTTATCGGAAGACAGATCTTTGCGTGATGCGATCAGGTTCGCTTGCAGCGCCGCAGCAATAGCGGTTACACGATTGGGAGCACAGTCATCTATTCCCTATCGCAACGAGGTATTATTGCAGCATATTCCTAAAATAAATCATTATTAAACCGACGATTATGTTTATTGTACAACATTATGCATTGGCTGTTTTTTTCTGCTTCATTACGATGCTCTGCTGGGGGTCGTGGGCCAACACGCAAAAGTTGGCCGCCAAAAAATGGCGGTTTGAGCTGTTTTACTGGGACTATGTATGGGGCTTAGTGATCCTCAGTTTACTGGCAGCGTTTACCTTGGGAAGCTCGGGCTCGGAGGGACGTCCCTTTATGGCCGATTTGGTACAGGCCTCTCCGCAATCGCTAGGTTCGGCCTTTGCAGGAGGCGTAGTATTTAATTTAGCTAACATCTTATTGACGGCCGCTATTGCGGGTGCAGGAATGGCTGTCGCTTTTCCGATAGGCATCGGTCTGGCCTTGGTTATTGGGGTGGTGCTTAACTATGTGTTATTGAGTAAAGGTAATCCAACCTTATTATTTGCAGGTGTAACATTGGTTACAGTGGCTATTCTGTTAAATGCGCAAGCATATCGACAGAAAGCACAGGTGCAGCAACGTATGGGGATTGCTAAATGGATTGTAATAGCTGTGATCGCTGGCATATTGATGTCCTGCTTCTATCCCTTTGTAGCAGCGGGCATGGATCTGGAGAATTTTGTACATCCGGCGGATGGAAAAATGACCCCTTATACCGCTTTTGTGCTCTTTGCTGCCGGTGTATTGACAAGTAATATCTTGTTTAACTCGATTTTAATGAAGAGACCTTTAGATGGCCCTGCCTTAAGTTATAAGACGTATTTTGGTGGAAAGCTGCGCTGGCATGCCGTAGGGGTATTGGGTGGTGCGATCTGGGCGGTGGGAAATTTATTGAACCTCCTGGCGGCAGGTAAAGCCGGTCCTGCCATATCGTACGGATTAGGACAAGGAGCGACACTGGTAGCCGCACTTTGGGGAGTATGGGTTTGGAAGGAGTTTAAGGACGCCAATAGGCAAACCAACTATTTATTGACAGGGATGTTTGTATGCTTTATACTCGGCATCTTTTTGATTATTAAAGCGGGAACCTAGCAATAGCGGAACCTCGCATCCAGTATATCGTGCAAGGTTCCAGTTTTGATTATAGGCGTGAGAGCTAAGGTTGATCTTGCATTAAGGTTTCTAGTTCTTGCGCAATGTGGTTATAGGGGTATTTATGAACTAGAAAATAATGTTTCGCCGAACCTGATGGATTCCATTGATTGCTGCCATCGGGTTTTACTTCGAAAGTACCAGGACCAATCACATAAAAATATTGCTCAGGATCTCGAACCGCACATAATACGGCAGTATGATCCCAAGATGGACGGTTCTGCTCACCATTTGCAGTGTAAGTGCGTAGGTTATAGGCATAACCCCAAGCCACGGGATTATCCTTTCCGTTTTGTGCAGCTACCTGACTTCCTGTTACGATAGGTAGGCCAATCTCAAAACCGCTGAATAGAATAGGTGTAGGCCATTTGGAAAATACTTCATACGATGCGGAGGAATCTTTGACCACATTAAATTCTTTTCCTTGTGGAAAGCCACCGGCCATGGCGACCCAGTTTTTCACTTTTTTTTTAATGAGCGCTGCTCCAGCTAATGGTGAATATTGATCGGCCGCCGACTGTAGCAGTTCGCGCAGGTTAGATGTAAAGCCAACCGTAACGATGGTAACGCTTTGATCAGGCTGTGCGGCGAGTACTTGTCGATAAATGGTGACGGCAGGTGGGAACTTTTGTTGGGCTAATGCAGGAGCAAACCGCTTAACGAGCGAGTCGGTCCAATGATTGTCTGCCGTGAAGGACGGAGCATTTGCTGAGGCAACACCTACCGGAATTTCTGGATGTTTGAAGTATTGATTAAAAGTGGCGATAGTGGGAGCAATACTAGGGTGTGCATCGCTAGCTACCGTGGCCAATATCTCGCATTCGCCTTTCGCCGCCAAAGCATGCAAGATAGAGATGGCACCAATATCGTCATAATCTGGCCCCATATCTGTGTCAAAAATGATTTTAGGCTTATGGGCTTTGAAAGGTTGCGCGTGAGTAGAAATTGCCAGGATCGATAAGGCGATGCACATACCTATACTAAAAAATGATGTTTTCATAATTATTTGTTTTTTATTTACCAACCGTTGTTTCGCTTATATACTCCTTTACTGTATTGGATCTGTTGTTCTGGAATGGGTAGACACTCATCTCTATTTTTGGTGAATTTTGCTGCACCTAAGTGGGGAACGCGTGTTTTTTCTACCGTAAAATAACTGTTCATGGTCTCTGCGGCTATACCCCATCGTACTAGATCGAAAAAGCGCGTGCCTTCTAAGGCAAACTCCAATCGCCTTTCATAGCGTAAGGCTGCTCGGGCATTTTTCTACTCCGATAGTTGTAGACACTGAAATTTCTGACTGCATATGGTTTCTTATGGTTTTGTTACATAATCTATTAGCTATGGCGATCTTCATTCTAATCAAAGATAAGTGGTGAAAATGAATATACTTTACCACTTTTTATTGATTTTATGAATTGATAAGATTTAATTGGCTAATTGTATTTATGTAATGTATTTATATATAGTTATTTATATTTTATAGAGAATGGTTTTTATATGAAACGAAAGGTTACTTGATGGAGGTAAAGGCCGTGTTTCAGAGGTAATGTCTAGCTGCTGAAATCGTTCTTTGTGAATTCTTTTTGCTTTTTAATGAAAACAGTTACCCCATGGTTTAGATCGTGACAAGGCGTACGAAAACGATTAAGTAAATATTTTTAAGGAAAAAAATGAATCCAAAGGAAAAGATTCGAAATTTGTAGAAAGCTTGTAAAACAAAAAAACGAAGCTAATTGTTTGCTTACGAAAAACAGGCTAACATACTAACCAACTCAAAAGACAGTTTTAGAGAAATAAACAAATAAACCATTTGCAAAAGAAAAATGCTATAAACCAATGCTATTAATCGATAATCATTTGTTAACAAGAGCTTAATATTGGCCATTATAACTTTGCCGTATATCATCAACCCAATTTTTGAGTCCAAAAATGAATAAATGCGGGTAGCGGATTTGGCTTTTGATAATCGCCGAAACGATCATGAGCTTTTTGGTTGCGTGTCGAAAAGGGCTTAACAATTTTAAGTATTCCATGGTAAAATTAAAACAATATGTAATGAGAGAGAATGTACTACATTTTTTTAGGAACCTTTATTGGCTTAAGAAGTGTGCTGGATCAATTGTGCTATTGCTGCTATTGGGGCTGACCACAACAGCACGTCCAATGGAGGTAAAAGTGCAGCAAGCCATTGTTAAGCACGTGATGCAACAGACAGGTACGCTTACGGGGCGGGTGGTCGATAATCAGGGGCAACCACTGCCAGGCGCTAGTGTGAAAATAGAAGGGCGCAATCAAGGAGCAACAACCGATGCTAACGGTCGTTATACCATCCGTTTGGCTCCAGGGACTTATACGGTAGAAGTAAGCTATATTGCTTATGAGTCACAACGTAAAACGGCTATTCAGATTAATAGCGACAAACCAACAACGTTGGATTTTACCTTAATATCGGCGAGCAACCAACTCGAAGATGTGGTCGTAGTAGGATACGGTACACAGAAGAAAGTGAATTTAACCGGAGCGGTTGATCAAGTGGGAAGTGAGGTCTTTGAAGGCCGTATTGCAGCAAATGCAACCCAAATGCTTCAAGGTGCTGTACCAAACTTAAATATTAACCTGGCCGATGGAAAACCTACACGTAATCCAAGCTTCAATGTTCGGGGAACCACGTCAATTGGACAAGGCGGGAGTGCGTTGATCTTGATTGATGGTGTAGAAGGTGACCCTGCAACGTTGAATCCGAATGATATCGAATCCGTATCCGTATTAAAAGACGCTTCTTCGGCTGCGATCTATGGTTCCAGAGGTACTTTTGGTGTCGTGCTTATTACCACAAAACGGGCAAAAGAAGGTAAAACGTCATTTACCTATTCGGGAAATGTTTCCATGCAAGAACAGGCAACTCAACCAGATTTTGTAACCGATGGCTATGAGTATGCTAGCCATTTCTTTGAAGCGTATAACGCCTGGAACAATTATTCTTCGGTACCGAGTAAATTAAATAAAACGCAGATCTTTTCATTGGATTGGTTGGATGAATTTAAAAAACGCAAAGATCAAGGTATCACAGAAACAACTACTGTAGATGAAAATGGTAATTATGTTTACTATGCTAATGAGGATTATTGGGGGGCGCTGATGAAAGATCGCACGTTTGCTACCGATCATAATTTGGCCGTGACGGGAAGTACCCAAAAAACAGATTTTTACATTTCTGGTCGATACTACGGTTATAACGGTATATATCGTTATAATACCGACAACTATAAAAGTTACAATATGCGCGCCAAAGGCGGTACACAGGTGACGAATTGGTTGCGGGTTACTAATAATTTAGAATACTCATCGATCAAATACCATGATCCGATTACGGCCGGTGAAGGAGGTAATATCGGTCGGAATATCGCCGATGAAGGGCACCCTTCCTCTCCAATTTATAATCCAGATGGCACCTTCTCGTACTCGGCAGCTTATACAATAGGCGATTTTATTTACGGCAAAAATGGCGTCAACACCGATTATACTAATTTAAGGAACACGACAGCCTTTGAAACCAATTTCTTTAACAATGCTTTTCATATCAGAGGTGATTTGACTTTCAGAAACCGGGATTTTTCATCCACCAGGGTACGTGTACCGATACCATACAGTGTCAAAGAAGGTGAAGTACTTTCCTTGACAAGTTCTTTGAACGACAATATTTATCGCTATGATCAGAAATACCGCTACTTGTTTACAAACTTGTACGCGGATTATGAAAAGACGATTGGTGACCATTACGTCAAGGGTTTGATTGGTTACAACTATGAACAACGGAATTATGATGCCGTTTATGTAACCAAGAATGGTTTACTTACCGAAGATACTGAGAATATTAATTTGGCACTTGGGGATGCGGTTACCGCTACTGGAGGATATAACCGTTACCGCATTGCGGGTGTGTTTTTCCGGGCGAACTATGTGTATAAAGAACGGTATCTATTGGAGTTTAACGGTCGATACGATGGTTCTTCCAAATTTCCAACCGATGAACAATGGGCTTTTTTCCCTTCCGCTTCTCTTGGATGGCGCATATCACAGGAATCGTTCTGGAATGTTAATCCAGATGTGATCTCGGATGTGAAGTTCAGAGCATCTTATGGTTCTTTGGGAAATGGGAATATTGATCCCTATAATTTTTTGGATCAATATATGATCACTACCGGCGGAAGAATCCTGAATGGTAAGAAGAATCCCTACACCAGTGTGCCTGATGCCCGCCCGGATAATCTAACGTGGGAAACGGCGCGGACAGCAAATTTTGGATTAGACATTACGGCCATCAAGAATAAACTGACCTTTACTGGGGATCTCTATACACGTAAAACCCTCAATATGTATACGGTAGGACCTACTTTGCCTGATATCTTTGGAGCTACTCCACCTAAAGGGAATTATGCAGATATGACCACTAAAGGCTACGAAATTTCGGTAAGCTACAACGATCAATTTGAGCTGGCCAATAAACCCTTGCGCTTAGGTGTAAAAGCCACCTTAGCTGACTATAAATCCACTATTGATCGCTATAACAATACCACGGGTGTGTTGACCGACTATTACGTTGGACAAAGCGTAGGTGAAATATGGGGTTATGTAACACAAGGTTTATTCCAATCGCAGGCAGAAATTGATAGCGCACCAAAACAAACCTTGATTAAATCTTCCAATTCTGGAAAAGTATATCCTGGGGATGTACGCTTTGCCGATCTGGATGGTAACGGTGTCATTGATTATGGAACAAATACTATTGGAGATCATGGCGATAAAACCATTATCGGAAATAAGGAGCCCCGTTATATGTATAGTTTTAACCTGAATTTGAACTGGAGCAATTTTTCTTTAGGTGCCTTTTTCCAGGGAGTGGGTAAGCAAGATTGGTATCCGAGTAATGAATCCATTTTCTGGGGACAGTACAACCGGCCATACAATAACCTACCTACCTGGCACTTGAACAATTATTGGACGGAAGACAATCCGGATGGTTATTTTCCGCGTTACGCTGGCTATAATGAGTCGATTAAAGTAAATCCGCAAACCCGCTACTTGCAAAATGTAGCCTACCTCCGATTGAAAAATTTGCAATTGGGTTATAATTTGCCTAAAAGTTTGGTTTCTAAGTGGCGATTGCAACAGGTGCAAGTAGGTGTGTCCGCAGAAAATTTATTTACCTGGTCGCCTTTGTATAAACGGACCAAAGACATCGATGTAGCCAATATCGGTAAATCGGATCCGGATATCAGCGATAGCAATTCTGGTGATGGGTTTAATTATCCCACTATGCGTAGTGTGAGTTTAAATTTATTGGTTAATTTTTAAATGCGCGAGATGAAGATGAAAAGAAATATATATTTTATAGTGTTGATACTTGCCGTAGTGTCTTCCTGCAAATTGGATGAAACACCAAAAGCAACGGCTACCGCCGATGATATTTTCGGTAGCGAAAACGGTCTAAAAACTTATAGTTACTCTTTTTACAATATGTTACCTTCTGGAACAGATGCGTATAAGCTGGACGCTATGGCGGATTATGGTGCGGTAAACAATATCGATAATTTTATTCGAGAAGGGGCTTACTCTCCAGAAACTAGCTCAGGTTGGGATATGGCGGACTGGCAAGCCCTTCGAAACATCAATCATTTTATTGATAACTGTACGAATCCGGAGGTAAGCGAAACAGTGCGGAATAATTATATCGGGATCGCCCGCTTTTTCCGGGCTTATTTTTACTTGAACAAGGTGATCAGGTTTGGTGATGTGCCTTGGGTAGATCATGCGCTGGACTATAAGGAAGATGATATTCTCTACGCTGAGCGGGATTCGCGCACGGTAGTAATGGATCATGTGATGGAAGATTTGGATTTCGCTTATAATAATATAACCGAAACAGAAACTGATGGCACACTTATTACGAAGTGGACTGCCCTTGGCCTTAAGACTCGCGCGGCTTTATTTGAAGCCTCTTTCCGCAAATACCATACGGAATTGAATTTAATGAATACTGCCAATACCTTTTACCAATATGTGGTTGATGCGGGGAAGGCGCTGATGGAATCAGGAGCTTATAGTTTATATACGGGGCAAGGTATAGAAAAATCGCAACGGGAATTGTTTATTAGTGAGACCCCTGTTACACAAGAAGTGATGTTGGCCGTAGCCTTAAGTAAGGATCAAGCCGTAATGGGGGATGCCAATTGGTGGTGGACTTCCGCTACTTACGGTCCGCGCTATAGCTTGGTACGTCCTTTCATTAATACTATACTGAACTTGGATGGTACACCGTATACGGATAAACCAAATTATAATACACAAGAGTTCTATGAAGAATGCCAAAACCGGGATTACCGCTTAGCACAGCTAATCCGTACACCGGGTTACGAACGGAATGGAGCGGCCTCTCCCCCCAATTTTAGCGGTTTCTCTTATACCGGATATCAGGCTATTAAATATACCCTTGATGATCCGTATTACGACAATGCGGCAACAAATACCAATGCACTACCTTTAATGCGTTACGCCGAAATTCTGTTGAATTATGCCGAAGCTAGAGCTGAATTGGGGCAAATGACCGCTACCGATTGGCAAAATACCGTTGGTGCACTACGCGCTAGAGCAGGTGTTACGGGTGGCCTATCAACATTGCCTACCCAAGTGGATACCTATTTGAAAAATACCTTTTTCCCGGATATTAACGATCCGATTATTTTGGAAGTTCGCCGGGAGCGTCAAGTAGAACTAGCGTTGGAAGGTTTTCGTTTTAACGACCTGAAACGCTGGAAACGAGGAGAATTGATGGCCGACTTGGAATGGTCGGGTATATATGTACCCGCATTAGATAAGCTAATGGATTTGGACCATAACGGTACCGCTGATGTTGTATTCTATGATGGAAGTAAAGATGGTCCGTCCATTACTGTTCCAACAGGATGTGCAAAAGTACCTATTGGAGGTAAAGAGACTAATTATCAAACGATGACAGCCGATAAACACTTGGAATGGTATAAATCACAACCCAGAACCTGGTATGCTGATGGTCGGCAATATTATTATCCAATACCGGCCAATGCTATTGTCAAAAATAAAAACCTGCAGCAGAACCCAGGTTGGTAAAGAGGGTATTTACCGTATTTAAAAAAGCACAGTTTGCTCGATTGACCTAAATCAATTGAACAGACTGTGCTTTTTTTTATGCCTAGCTACTAAAGCTAAGCTATATTGCGCTGTAAAGGGATAAAAAGCCGACTTTATTAAAAAATGATCGGCTTTTAATAAAAATGGCAGCATTATTGCTCGAAAAAGGGGTGAATATTTTTTGATTTGGGAAATAGAGATAAGTGAACAACACCTACGAGAAGAAATGAAACATACATTTAGGATTTTAAGTTTACGAAGCAGCAGCTGTAGACGTACTTTTTTTTGTGCTTTTATCATTGGCGCAATCGGATTTGCATCGTGCAGTTCAAATAAAATGTATAAGGCTCCCCGGGTTAGTTCTTTTAGGGGAAATGGATTGCCAGCGCCTCCGGGCATGGTTTATATCCCTTCAGGGACTATCTATTATACGGCTTCACAAGACAGTGCCGCTGAAGGAAGAAATGTGAGTGTGAGTGCTTTTTTTATTGATGAAACGGAAGTGTCGAATAAGCAATACCGTGAATTCGTCAATTGGGTTGCCGATTCTATTGCTGTTACCGATTATCTGCAAGACGATCAGTATTTCCTTAACCAACAAGGAACTGGCCGTACGGGTTCTTCCCCTGCCGATTCTGCAGTTGCCACGGAGACGCGACAAATCGATTGGAAGCGGGTAAAAGCAAATTCTCCACTTTGGAAGAGCGATGACCCTGCTATCCGGGAAAAGTTAGCACCGATGATTAGTATGGAAAGCGGCCGTCGGTCGCTCAATCGGGAGGTTATCAAATATCATTTCTCTCATATCAAAATGGATGGAAAAAATAATGACCAGTACGTTACCGATACGGTAGCGGTGATACCCGATGAGGGAATTTGGTCGAAAGATTTTCCCAATGCGCAAATGTCTTCTATGGATGCCAATTATTTTGAACACGAATCGTTCGATTACAACCCTGTTGTGGGCGTAACATGGAAACAAGCTAGAGCTTATGCCGATTGGCGAGGGAAAGAACTGATGGCACAGATGCAAAAAAATGGTTATCTTAAAGGTTATCAATTAACCTTTAGCTTGCCAACGGAAGCCCAATGGCAATATGCTGCAGAAGGAAAATTAGACCCAGCCGATACGATTCAGAAAACAAGACTTACGATTAATGATCGTAAGTCGCATAAAAAGAAATTAGCGGTTAACTTTAAGCAAGGAGAGGGTACCTATTCACGGGATGGAGCAACATTTACCGTTCCGGTTAAGTCGTATACTCCTAATGCTTTTGGTGTGTATAATATGGCAGGTAATGTTTCGGAATGGACCTTGGATGCATTTAGTCCATCGGCAATAGCGTTTGTAAATGATTTAAACCCAGTGTTATTGTATGATGCAGACGATAATGCAAATTACATGCTCAAACGAAAAGTGGTAAGAGGGGGTTCGTGGAAAGATAATGGTCCGATGCTTAATAGTGATACTCGGAGTTACGAAGAGCAGGATGAACCACACTCTTATGTTGGGTTTCGATGTGTGATGTCAGCCTTTGAAATGACAACGCCCCAAGTTAAAACACGTCGGTATAAATAAAAAACGAAATAGATCATGATGAAGCGCATGCGAATGATAGCAATTGCCGGTTTTGTGTATTGCTGTGCGATCGGCCAACTTAATGCACAAGTGTTGCCGGATACTACTGTTGATACCTTACAACAAACGCAAGATCCAGTTATGATGGATACTGCCCTTGAAGACACCGTACCCCGTGGAGAAATTCTTTCAGACACTATACCCCAAACTGATGGCTATTATCAGGTGAACGACTTGAAGGATGCCATCCCTTTTGCCTATCCTAAAGTAAATCCAAAGAATATCCGCTTTTATAAGAGAATATGGCGGGATATAGATCTGGCTGATAAAGAAAATTATATTTTTGCTACACCTGGTGCTTCTTTAATGGAAGCCATTATGAAAGGTATCCAGGAGGGAAAATTAACACCCTATAACCCCGAAGACGATGGTTTTAAAACCAAATTAACGGCAAGAGAAGGAGAGGCACGGTTTACAGACAGTGTGTTGGTTCCGATTTTTGATGACGAAGGAAATCAGATCGACTCTAAGATGACCCTCAATGAGTTTGATCCGGCAAAAGTGACGAAATTCAGGATTAAGGAAGATATGTTTTTTGATAAACAACGCGGAAAGCTGGAAACGCGGATTATTGGCGTTGCACCTTTAATGAAAGTGACTACTTCTTCCGAATTGGCAGAAACAGTTGGAGAAACACCCGCTTTTTGGCTTTATTTTCCACAATTACGCTATACCTTGGTGCAGGTGGATGTATCTGACCCAGACCGGGAACTCTACGATATGACGATGGACGACTTATTTGTACAGCGAAAGTTTGCTAGTAAAATCATCCGCGAATCATCTCCTGGGCAATCTGCACAGTTAGCCGAAGGAGCAGAACAGGAACAAGCAAATGAAAAGGAAATTGCGGATAAGATTGATGCCTATAAAAAACGCTTATGGAGAAACCCAAAAGGGATTAAGGCTGAAGATTTAGCAAACCCTGAAGAAAAGGCAAAAAAAGATTCCGTAACTAAAACGGCACCAGCCAAACAAGACATTAAAGAGGAAACGACCACACCAGAGCAGGAAACAACACCAGAGCAAGAGGTTGCGCCAGCACAAGAAACAGCGCCAATACAAGAAGAGGCACCTGTAGAAAACGAAACACCAGAAAATAACGGAAATTAGAGGAGTTAACATGAAAAAAATAATCATACTGTTCTTTATAACGGGCCTGTTTAGTTTGACGGCAAAGGCACAGATTTGGAAAGAATATTCCAGTTTCTATCGCTCTGTTGGTGTTCAACTAGGAACAAGGGGGATAGGTATCGAAGGAAGTTATCCGTTAAATGAGCAGTTTAACCTAAGATTAGGAGGGAGCATTTTCCCATCCATGAAAATGAAATATCGACAACAGAAATTTAAACTTAACCGCTCTGATATCTCCTTATTTGGCGATTGGCAGCCCTTGTATGGAAGAGACAGTTGGATCGCACGAAAATGGATCGTAAGTGCTGGGGCAGGGTATTTTTTTGAAAATAAACTGACTCGTTATAAACCCGAGACACAGGTAAGTAACGAACCAAAGGATTATGAGTTGGAGTGGAGTAAATTCAGGCCTTATGTAGGAACCGGATTAAATGGAATAGCCATTTCCAGACAACTTAACCTGTCGGTAAATCTTGGATATTATATTCCAACGTCTTCATATAAATTGAAAACTTACGACATGGGATCAGCCGAAGTGGCCGATTTGGAAAATAAAATCGAGTCATTAAAATATAGTATTGCACAGAGCTTGAACGTGCAAGTTGGAATATCCTACATCTTTTTTAAGAACAGTTATCATAAATAGACCTCAATACCATAAAAAATGAAGAAGAAAGATTCAAATTGGTTGCATGTTGCCATATCTTGGGGAGCAAGTGTGGTGATTTTAGGAGCACTTTTTAAAATTTTACATATAGGTGGTGCCATGGCTAATTACATGATTGGCGCCGGCCTTGGTGTTGAAGCCATATTGTTTTTTTTAATGGGGCTAAATCCTCCACCTAAAGAACCGGCATGGGAACGAGTTTATCCAGAGCTGGATGAAAATTATACGGGCGAGTTACCTACCTCTTCTTCACGGATGGTACAGACGCCTGCAAATTCCACCACTGCAGCTTTAGATAAAGTTTTTGCCGATGCGCAGGTTGGCCCTGAAACCCTGGCAAATCTGGGCAGAGGTCTTCGCTCATTAAACGACAAGGTGACAGCGATCAACAACATGTCGGATGCCTCCTTTGCAGCTAGTGAGTTTACCGATAAACTACGCACGGTAACCGGCAAGTTTGATCAGATGAGTACTGCCTTTGAAAAAGCAACGGCTAATTTAGTGGCTATGTCGTCTGCCGATTCGGATACACGTGGTTATCACACCCAAGTGGCTCAACTGACCCAGAATCTAAGTTCCTTAAATGCGATGTATGAACGTGAATTACGGGATTCGCAAGCTCATTTACAATCAATGAATGCATTCTATACCCACTTAAGTGCGACCATGCAGAATTTCAACGAGTCACTCGATGATTCGAAGCAATTTAAAGATGAGGTGGGTAAATTAGCCAAGAATTTAGCAGCCTTAAATGCTGTTTATGGCAATATGCTGAGCGCAATGAATCAGCCTAGAATTTAGAATTCAACACATTGATAACCTTAACAGTAGTATAAATGGCTTTAGGAAGAGAAACCCCAAGGCAGCGGATGATCAATATCATGTATTTGGTATTGCTTGCGATGTTGGCCTTAAATGTGTCGGATACCGTTTTAGATGCCTTCCGGAATATAAACAATAGCCTTGAAACTTCGCGTAATAATGTGAATAACTCCGTTGAGCAACTATTCACCGCTTTTGAAAATACGAAGTTAAAAGAGGAACCTGAACGTGCACGACCTATTTATGAGAAGGCCAAACAAGCGAGAGCTATAGTAGCCGATCTTAATGGATATATTGATCAATTGAAAAAGGAATTTGAGAAAAAGGGGGGCGGCTATGATGAAGATACAGGCGATTTAGCTCAACGAGACAATGTCGATATCGCTCCTGGCGTGATGGTTAATGGAAAAAAAGGAAAGGAATTAAAGGAGAAAATTAATAGTACCCGCGAGAAATTGCTGGCTTTGTTGGATGAAAAAGATAGGCAGGCTGTTACCTTCTCTTTAGAAGCGAAAGATCCAGAGAAAAGGGTTAATGGTAAAAAGAACTGGGAAAACATTAACTTTGGTGATGGTACACCATTAACGGCTGCTATGACCATTCTTACAAAAATTCAGGCAGATGCTCAAAATGCAGAATCTGATGTAGTCAAAAGAATTTTGGGTAAAATGGATCAGGCGGTGGTAAATTTAGATCAATTTTCTGCTGTTGCCGTTGCGCCAACATCCTACGTAGTGCAAGGACAACCCTATACTGCTGAAGTATTCTTAACAGCTTATGATTCAAAGTCGGATCCCACTATTACCGTCAATGGTACACCACTCAAAGTGAGCGATGGAAAGGGCGTGTACAGTATCAATACCAGCAGTGAAGGTTCTTTTACCTGGACGGGTGTTATTAAAGTGAAACAAACAGATGGTACGGTAAAGGAATACCGCACACCCGAGCAACATTATCAGGTTTCGCGGCCTTCCGCTGTCGTTTCGCCCGATAAAATGAATGTGCTCTATATTGGTGTCGATAACCCACTATCGGTATCGGCTCCAGGAACACCAGCAGATAAAATGAAAGTCAGCATGACCGGTGGGTCACTTAAGGGCAGCAATGGTAAATATGTAGCCCGGGTTTCCTCTCCTGGGACGGCTAAAATTTCTGTAGCGGCCGAGGTGGCGCCAGGGAAGGTACAAACGCTTAGCACGACCGATTTCCGGGTGAAGCGTATTCCAGATCCTGTAGCTAAATTTGGTGGGAAGACCGGAGGCACCATGCCTTCTGTAGCATTAAAAGCACAGAAAGCAGTGTTTGCTACGTTAGATAATTTTGATTTCGATGCCAAGTTTAAAGTGACCAAATTTACGATGATTATTGCTAAACCGAGGGCCGATGCGATTGTGTTGTCTACCAGCGGAAATACCCTTAGTAGCGCGATGCAAGCGGCTTTAAGTCGCATTACCCCAGGTACTCGCGTAATTTTTGATAATATTATTGCTGTTGGCCCCGATGGATCGCCAAGACAATTGAATGCAGTGGCTTTGTCGGCAAATTAACGCCTTTGCAAACAAAAAGGGGAGAGCTGATTAAGAAGCTCTCCCTATACCTTAAGCCTATTTTTTAATCCATTCTTTCAGGAAGAATGCTAACAATTTCGATTTCTTCGGATTTTAGTTCTTTATAAAAGATTATGTGTTTACCAACACCACCTAAAATATTTTGGGAGACGTCTTCGTATTTTTTCCCTATTGACGGGGTATTGGCTAGACTTTTGCTTTCTTCTTCTTCAAGAAGTCGAAGTCCTGCCTGGATTACTTCACTCGCATTTTTATAGCGCCCCTCAGAAATTCTGTCTTCAACAAAACCTTCAAAGTAGTTTCAAGTGACACGGATGTGTTTCGTCCCATAAGAATATGTTTTTAATTTTGAGTAATTTACCAATTATTGGTAACCTGTGCAGATTGCAAGTGTCAAACAATATCCTGCATCATGTGCTCGATTTTTTCTTCCAAAGCTTTTTCAACCTGATGGTAATCACTTAAAGCAGTTAGCGGTAACTTGGCGCTGCAATAGAATTTGATTTTGGGTTCCGTTCCGGAAGGTCTGGCCGAAACGATGCTCCCATCTTCCGTAATAAATTGCAATACATCGGATTTTGGTAAATCTAAAGGAGTCTGTGCACCAGTGATTTGATCAATGGCAATGCCGTTTTCGTAATCCCTAAGCAGGGTAACTTTCACTCCGCCTAAGGTTTTTGGCGTAGCTGTTCGTAAGCGTTGCATCATGGCTTTTATCTCGGCGGCCCCACTTTGGCCTTTTTTCGTTAGCGAGATCAATTTTTCTTTAAAAAAGCCATACTTCAAATATATTTCGGTTAAAGCTTCGAATAATGTTTTCCCCTGATCTTTATAATAGGCGGTCATTTCAGCAATAAACGCGCAAGAGACTACGGCGTCCTTGTCTCGAACCAAATCGCCTACAAGAAATCCATAACTTTCTTCGCCACCGACCAAAAATTTCTCTTTGCCTTCCAGCTTCGTCATCAATTCACCAATGTATTTAAAGCCGGTTAAGACTTCATAACAAGGAACGTGGTAAGCTTTAGCTATTTCACTAATGAGGTTAGTAGTAACGATGGTTTTACAGGTAAAATCTTGATGAGCTAATTCTTGTTTAGCTTTCTTCGTACTCAGAACATAATCTACTAATAGAGAACCGATTTGATTACCATTTAAAAGCTGATATTTTCCGTCAAGATTTCGAGTAGCCACACCGACGCGATCGGCATCGGGATCAGTCGCTAGCAGTAAATCTGCCTGTAGCTTTTCTGCCTCTTTTAAACCCATAGACATTGCTTCTTCTTCCTCTGGGTTTGGATAGACGACCGTTGGGAAGTTTCCGTCAGGAGTAGCTTGTGCTAATACGACATGAACCTGTTCAAAGCCCCATTGTTTTAAAACGGGTGGAACCGTTGTGATACCGGTACCATGGATGGGAGAATAGACAATTTTAAGATCTTTTTGCTTTTTTACCACTTCTGGTCGTAGGGAAAGAGAGACTAGTTTGGTAAAATAAGCTTCATCTATTTCGTTGCTTATTTTTTTGATCAATGCTGCCTTAGGTGTGAATTTGACTTGACTGATGTCAAGTGCATTTACCTCGTCAATAACATTGGTGTCGTGAGGTGCAACGAGTTGTCCGCCGTCATTCCAATAGGCCTTATAGCCATTATATTCTTTTGGATTGTGTGATGCCGTTAGCATAACACCACTTTGGCAACCGAGTTCACGTATCGCAAACGAAAGTTCTGGTGTGGGTCTCAATTCCTCAAAGAGGTAAACCTGAATGTCATTGGCCGAAAAAACATCAGCAACGGTTTGCGCGAACGCCTGCGACGAATTTCTACTATCAAAGCTAACGGCTGCTTTTATGGTTTCTCCTGGATAGTTTTTTTTTAAATAATTTGCTAAACCTTGAGTTGCCTTTCCTACGGTATATTTGTTCATCCGATTAGTGCCCACTCCCATAATACCACGTAAGCCCCCAGTGCCAAAGGCAAGATCCTTGTAAAAAGCATCCTGAAGTTCATCTGTTGCTTGCTGATCGATTAATTTCTGGATAGTGCTTTTTGTCTGCTCATCATAATTGCCTGTGAGCCATTGATTCACGCGCTGCATGAAGGAAGAATCTTGATTGTTTATTGCCATATTAAATCAATTAAACGTATATTATATAATGAAGAGTAAACCTACTATAAAATAGCGAAATAGGCAAAAATTGTTAGAAATTTCAATGCCTTGAACACAGAAGAAAAGCTTAACTTGCAGGCCAGTAAAAAATAGATGCACGACAAAACAGCATTTTAGAAAAAAAACGCTTCATTGCGAGAAACATTGAAACGGAAATTCGTTGTGCACTCAGTAAAAAACAAGTCCAATGGATAATCAGAATATACAAATGGATAATCAGAATATACAAACAATGCAACGTATCCGCATATTGGTTGTTGGTTGTGGCAATATGGGTGTTTCACATGCTAAGGCGTATCATGGCATGGCCGACTTTGAAATTTGCGGTTTGGTTTCTAGAGGAGCTAGTAAGGTTGCACTCAATGAAGAGCTTGGAGCAACATACCCCTTATTTGATACCTATGAACAAGCATTGCATGAAACAAAGCCGGACGCGGTTTGTATCGCAACCTATCCAGATACCCATGAGGATTTTGCTATAAAAGCTTTTGAAGCTGGTTGCCATGTATTCATCGAAAAACCATTGGCTACTACTGTAGCGGGAGCACAGCGCGTAATAGCCGCTGCAGAAAAGGCAGCAAAGAAACTGGTTGTCGGTTACATTTTGCGTTTCCACCCTTCTTGGAAACAATTTGTGGAAATTGGCCGTACGCTAGGCACACCATTAGTAATGCGTATGAATTTAAATCAACAAAGCCATGGCCATATGTGGCGGGTGCATCAGCATCTGATGGAGAGTTTGAGTCCGATTGTAGATTGCGGTGTTCATTATATCGATGTCATGTGCCAGCTTACCGATGCAAAACCGTTACAGGTAAGCGCTATTGGGGCCCGGTTAACTGATGCTATTCCAGCGGATAATTATAATTATGGTCACCTGCAGATTCGATTTGAAGATGGATCAGTGGGATGGTATGAAGCGGCGTGGGGGCCAATGGTCAGCGAAACTGCTTTTTTTGTTAAAGATATTATTGGGCCTAAAGGTGCTGTTTCTATTGTTGCAGCGGGAGCTACCCAATCTGGAAAGTCAGACACTGTAGCAGCACATACCCAAACGGAATCGTTACGTGTGCATGACGCTCGGTTAAATGAACAGTATCAGTTTATAGAAAAAGATCGTTGGATAAATTTGGCGGATGAACCGGATCATCAAACTTTATGTGATCGGGAGCAGCAGTTTTTTTTACAGGCCATACGGGAAAATATCAATTTAACCAAGGCTAACCTAGACGCTGTAAACAGTTTAAGAATTGCCTTGGCTTGTGATGAATCGGTGAAAACAGGTAAGGTGGTGCGATTGGGTTAGTTGTTGATTGTGAGACAAGGTTCTGTCTTACAGCATACAGCCTATTGCCTTATTCCCTTTTCCCTTCTTTTTACTTTTGATTTTTTAATTATCTACTGGAGCGACATGGAAAATAAAGCCGACCCCATAAACATTTTCGATGCGAACTTCGGCCGAATAGTGAAGGGTCTTACGTAACCGAGAAATAAAAACATCCAAGCTTCTGCCCAAGAAATAATCATTTTCTCCCCATAGGTGCAGTAAGATCTCTTCTCTTTTTAATATACGATTCCTGTTTTCGTAAAGGTACATCAATAACTGTGCTTCACGAAGTGTTAGTGAAACCGCTTTTTGATTTGGAAAGGATAGCTTGAGTAATTCTTTATAAAACAACAGGTCGCCCATAACTTGCACAGGTGTTGTTTCAGCGGGATGTTCAAGCGAATTGTTGACGCCATTGTTTCGCCGGATGATGTTTTTTATGCGCAAAACCAACTCATCAATATCAAATGGTTTGTTGATATAATCATCTGCTCCAATTTTTAATCCATAGATGCGATCTTTTTTTTCATTTCTTGCTGTAAGAAACAGAAAAGCCTGTTGGTTATTAACCTTGGAAATCTTTTCCGCCAGCTCAAAGCCATCGTAATCCGGGAGTTGAATGTCGATGAGTAATAAATGGAAATTGGGATCTGCAATGTAATCATCATACGCATTTTTTGCGTGGGTATGCCAGATAACTGAAAATCCCATAAACTCTAAATATTGCTTCACTACATTTCCTAGATCCTTTTCATCTTCTACAAAGAGTAATTTATACGGCATAGTGCTAAATTGATTACGTTGATACGGGGATAAATATACAAAATTCACTGCCTTCTCCTTCTTTACTCCATACATTTAGGGACCACCCATGTATTTCAAGCGATTGTTTAACGTAAAACAGACCTAATCCTAAACCGCCTGTTCGTTGATTATTTTTACCCCGATAAAATTTTTCAAAAATAGCGGTGGTCATCTTTTTAGACATCCCTACGCCATTATCTTTAACGGTAATGGTTACATGAGTGTCATTAGATGCGGTGATGACTTTAATACGTTTTATTTCGGCTTCATTATATTTAATCGCATTATCGAAAATGTTATATAACATTGTTGTCAACAAAAAACGATTGAGTGGAACAGGGGAAGGAAGTGGAGCGTGCAGAAATTCGATATAAACTTTTTCGGTAGTTTTAAGCTTATAGTCGTTTATGATTTCCTCTAATAGCTTGTTTAGTTCGTATTCCGACTTTTCTATCGTTTCTATACTCATGGTGGTAATGTCCAGCGCTTGATTGATAAGTGCTTGCAATCGATCGGTTTGCCGTTGAATAACTGCGGTTAGCGAAAGGATATTCTTGCCATTTGCTACAATTTCTTTGTTTTGTAGGCTTTTATTCGCTACCAAGATGGCCGTCAAGGGGGTGTTAAATTCGTGGGTGATGCTATTGAGGAAATCTGATTTCATTTCCGCTAATTTCTTTTGCTTTAGCCAATTGCGATACGTGAAATAGTAAATCAGTAAAACAAAAATGATCGAGGATAACGAGAGGGATAGGGTTGGGATCATTTGTCTGAGTACTTGTCCCTGCCTGTATTTATGATCAACAAATAAGGAAAATGTAATTTGGTAACTTTTAGGGGTGGGAGTAGAGATGCTTAAGCTGGTTGTTAAATTTTCTTTATTAATAGTGCTTAATTTACCGTCGATAACGATTCCTTCTTTGATTTCCGTTATTTCAGTAGGAAGAAAATGATAAGCCTGTTCTTGCTGATAGAGTGAAATGTAGGATACCCCATCAAAGGTTATGGATAATGCATTTAGTGTTAGGAGGTAAGTCAGGTCATCCGGCAAATTGTTTTGTTGCTTAATGGAATTAAACAACGTATCCATCGTACTGGATTTGCGTAGTTTTATAAAAAGCTCTCTACAAATTTGATGTTGAAAGCGTTCAAATTGTTTCGGGTTAGTGAAATAGAGCTCTTCAAAAATTCCCATGTTCTGTTGTACCAGGCTATCAATTATTTTCCTTCCGCCAGGATATAGCTTTTCATTGCGTATAGCTGCCTGATAAGCATGATCGATTAGACTTTTTTCATCTAAACGATATTGCTTGTTCTTAAGTTCATAAGTGTTATAGATTAAGTTAGCTTGTACGGAAACTAAGATAGCAAGGCTAATGAGACTGATAACTTTATGAAGGAGTAATGGTGTTAGGCGGATTTTTTTCATGTAAGTTGATCGTTGGCTTATTTACATTTTATTAACATTATATTAGGATTTGATTGACAAAAAAAGTGCGAACAGATGCCTATTTTTAATTTTTCCTTTAGGATATACCTACTTGGCGTTACCTACAAACAAACTTAGATAAAATGCTTTAAAAAATAAGCGATGCATTAAAACAAATTAAGGTAGATATATAAAAGAAAGTGCATACATAATAAGACGTGTACAACATAAAAATGACTATATATGACAAATAAACTATTGCAGACGATTTTCTTTTCGAGTGCTTTATTTTTTTCTACGACCATTTGTTACGGTCAGGACCATTGGGGTGATGTTTCTCGAGATAAGCAGGAAGCCATTGCCGTTGATACCATCAGCAAGGGAAAATATACATTAGTATTCATTAATAAATCAGCCAGTTTTGACGATGGTGTCAAGAACAGGCTAATTGATGTTTTTTTTATCAATTATCCCAAAGAAGCCAAGCTGTATAATAAAAAAACAAGGCGTGAGGTGACATTTGTTATCGATCCAGCCTATCAAGGAGTGGCTGCTGCTGCTCACGGGATTATACGTTTTAATCCAGAGTGGTTTAAAAAGAATCCAAATGATATTGATGTCGTTACCCATGAAGTCATGCACCTCGTCCAAGCCTATCCGAATGATTCGGGGCCCGGATGGATTACAGAAGGAATTGCCGACTATGTACGTTTTACATTGGGTGTGGATAATGAAGGTGCACATTGGAAACTGCCGGATTTTGATGAAAAACAGTCGTATGAAAATGCCTATCGCGTTACTGCACGTTTTTTTTACTGGATAGAATTGCATGTGAAAAAGGGATTGTTGAAAAAATTGGATAATGCCATGCGTACAAAAACCTATACGGATGATTTTTGGAAAAAAAATACAGGGAAAAGCGTTGATGAACTTTGGAGCGCCTACGCCCGTAATCCTAATATTGGCTAATAATGAAGTAAAAAAATAGGCGATTTTTATAAGCTGTTTGTGTAAATTGCCATCTATTAATAATTTATCAATAACGATACGAGATTAACAATTGATGAACATAAAAAAACTTGGATTATTGCTGCTGCTACCATTAAGTGTGACAGCGCAAGAGGCTTCTTTAACTACTTATGTTAAACCGATTATAGGGACGGCGAAAATGGGACACACTTTTCCCGGAGCCACTGTTCCGTTTGGTGCCGTTCAGTTGAGTCCGGATACGGATACCATTCCCTATGAAGTTGGCGGTAAATATAATGGTGATGTTTATAAATACTGTGCGGGTTACCAATATGCTGATTCAACAATTGTTGGTTTTAGCCATACGCATTTTAGTGGTACAGGACATTCGGACTTAGGTGATTTTCTGATCATGCCTACTGTTGGTAAATTGCAGATGAATCCGGGTACTGCCCAACATCCCGAAAATGGCTACCGTTCTAGATTTAGTCATGATAATGAAGTTGCCGAGGCAAATTATTACCGTGTTAAACTAGATGAACCCCAAGTGTTAGCTGAGCTGACCGCTAGCACACGTGTTGGTTTTCATCGGTATACTTTTCCAGCGTCTACCGATGCCCATATCATTTTTGATCTGATGGCCGGGATTTATAACTACGATGATAAAAATGTTTGGACAGTGGTTAAGGTAATTAACGATACCTTGGTGACAGGTTATCGGCAAACCAATGGTTGGGCACGCACACGTACCGTTTATTTTGCCATGACCTTCTCTAAGCCATTTAAAAACTACGGTACGCAGCATAACGATAAGACACAAGCTTATAAAGGCTTTTGGCGTAAATTTGACCAAGACCATCATTTTCCAGATATAGCCGGAAAAAAGATTAGGATGCATTTCGATTTTGATACCAAAGCAAATGAGCAGGTCCAAGTAAAATTTGCACTGAGCCCGGTTAGTATGAAAAATGCCCTCGAGAATATGCAAGCGGAGATCCCGCATTGGGATTTTGACCGTACAAAACAGGAAGGCCAAGCATTGTGGGAGAAAGAACTGCGAAAAATTGTCGTGGATCTTCCAAGTAAAGCAGATTACATTAACTTCTATACAGCGATGTACCACGCTGCGTTAATGCCTACGGTTTATATGGATGTTAATGGGGAATATAAAGGGCTAGACCAGGAAGTTCATCAAGCGTCCGACTTTACCAATTATACCTCTTTTTCGCTCTGGGATACTTTTAGAGCGTTCCATCCTTATTTAAATCTGATTAATCCAACTAGAAATGCAGACATGGTGGCTTCTATGATGAAACACTATGACCAAAATGTATTGCATATGTTACCCATCTGGTCGCATTATGCCAATGATAATTGGTGTATGAGTGGCTACCATAGCGTATCAGTAATTGCAGAAGCTATCTTAAAAGGTGTGTACAAGGGAGATGCGATGGCCGCTTTGAATGCCTGTGTGCAAACCGCGAATACCCGGGATTATGAGGGTATAGGGGCTTATATAGATAAAGGATATATTCCAGACGAGGTTTCGGGTACTTCGGTTTCCAATACGTTGGAATACGCCTATGACGATTGGTGTATTGCGCAGCTCGCAAAGAAATTAGGAAAAACGGGTGTATATGAAACATTCTTGCAGCGATCTACCCATTGGAAAAATATGTACGACAAAAGCATCGGGTTTATGCGTCCTCGTTTGGCCGATGGATCGTTTAGAAAGAAATTTGATGTGCTTAAAACAGACGGCGAAGGTTTTATCGAAGGAAATGCTTGGAATTTCAGCTTGTATGTACCACACGATCCAGAAGGGATGATGGAAAATATGGGCGGTAAAAAACGCTTATCTCGCTATTTGGACTCGTTATTTACGATGCATTTACCCGATGAGTTTTTTGCCCATACCGAAGATATAACCAGGGACGGTATTATTGGTAATTATGTACATGGAAATGAACCTGCACATCATGTTGCTTATCTTTACAATAGTACAGGAGAACCATGGAAAACGCAGGAAAAGGTACGCATGATTTTAAAGAATCAATACCATAATGGTGCAGATGGCTTGGGGGGAAATGATGATTGTGGTCAGATGAGCGCTTGGTTTATCTTTAGTTCACTAGGTTTTTATCCCGTATCACCAGCATCTAATGAATACTGGCTTGGAAGCCCTGCGGTAAACCATGCCGTATTAAATTTGGAAAATGGAAAACAACTCGTCATTAAAGCCGAAAATCAGTCGGATAAAAATGTATATGTGAAACGGGTCTTGCTCAATGGACAGCTTGTAAAAAATAATCGCTTAAAACATGAAGATTTGATTAAGGGTGGAGAGCTGGTGTTTTATATGAGTCCTAGAAAGTTATGAGTTGTGCGTTACGGGTTGCGAGAGAAGGGAAACGCTCGCAACTCGTAACGCACAACTTAAATCAAGCTTTACGTGATTACAAATTTATAATGTAAACTCCCTTACACCTTTCCTTACCCCTTAAAGCCATTATTCCCCTTCGTCGATTTCCAATTCGATTCCTTCATTAGCATAAAATGCAAAATTTTTAATCACCTCATCAATTCCGAGGATTTCTAGATTACTAAGTGCCGTAACTGCTGCATTATCCATCAATTCACCTGGACTGGGTTCTTTGCTTGGTACGTAAACAAGATCATTTTCTGCCCGTGCACTTGCGATTAGGGTCGTAAAACCTTCGGCTTGAAGTTTTTTTAATAAAGCTAATGTTATGGATTCGTTCATCGTTTGTATATGTTACGCGTAATGTACGCTATTGTAGTGTAACAAAAAAGCTATTTAGGTGTTTGGGAAAAGTGTTATTTCTGTTTAAGAGCGTTTTATAGATAATAAAATTGTGTTGAAAGATGCTTTTAGATGCGAATAAAAGAAAGATTGAAAAAATAAATTGAATTATTTGTATTGAAATAAAAAATAAATTGTATTTTTATCAAAAAATATAAACTTATATAAATCGACGTTTTTCATGTGTGAATAGTCTAAGCACAAAAAAGTACCCGTTGGTGGTTCTGCGGGTACTTGTGCTGGACGCCATAGCGTAAGGAATTTATCGTTACAGTAGCCTATAAAATAGGTTATTCTACCGTGACAGATTTGGCGAGATTCCGTGGTTGATCGACGTTGCAACCTCTCATTACCGCAATATGATAGGCCAATAATTGCAGGGGTATAGTCGCCAAGATAGGTGTCAATGCTTCTTCACAGGGAGGAATCTCAATAATGTAGTCGGCAATAGCCCGGATTACAGTATCCCCTTCGGTGATAATAGCAATTATTTTTCCTTTTCTCGCCTTTACTTCCTGAATGTTACTGATAATCTTGTCATAAGAAGAATCTTTTGTTGCGATGACGATGACGGGCATTTGCTCATCTATTAATGCAATAGGCCCATGCTTCATCTCAGCTGCTGGATAACCTTCTGCATGAATATACGAAATCTCCTTCAGTTTGAGCGCTCCTTCTAATGCTACTGGAAAATTAATCCCTCTGCCTAAAAATAAACAATTGGTGCTATCTTTAATTTCACCGGCAATATGTTGAATTAGGGCATTACTTTGAAAACAAGTCGTAATGAGTGCCGGCGCTGTTTCGAGTGCGGTTAATAACGAAGTTATTTTTGAAAGAGGCAATCGCTCTTGTTGTTGAGCTAGGTAAAGTGCTAATAAAGATAAAGCCGTTACTTGCGCAGTAAAGGCTTTAGTAGAGGCAACACCAATTTCAGGGCCTGCATGCGTATACATTCCTGTATGTGACAATCGAGGAATTGATGATCCAACAACATTACAGATACCAAGAATAGTTGCGCCAGCACGTTTCGCGAGTTCAATAGCAGCTATGGTGTCTGCTGTTTCGCCTGATTGGGAAATAGCAATAACAATATCGTCTTGATTGATAATAGGATGTCGATACCTGAATTCGGATGCATACTCTACTTCTACTGGTATTCGCGCATATTCCTCAATCAGGTATTCGCCCACTAGTCCGGCGTGCCATGAGGTGCCGCAAGAAACAATAATAATCCGTTTGGCCGTTAACAATTTAGCTGCATACTCGCTTATGCCACCTAAATTGATCTTTTTCCGTTCGTGGTCAATCCTTCCCCGCATGCAATTGGCTATAGAATGGGGCTGCTCATAAATTTCTTTGAGCATAAAATGATCGTATCCCCCCTTTTCCAGAGCCTCCAATTCCAATTCTAATTCCTGTATATAAGGACTTAAGACAACATTGGTTAAATTCCTAATTTCTATTTCGTTTCTATGGAGAAAAATCAATTCATTATCTTCTGGATAATACACGTGCTTGGTGTATTCGATCATTGGCGAGGCATCTGATGCAATGAAATATTCACCTTCACCAATGCCGATTACCATGGGACTCCCTCTGCGGGCGGCAATAAGTAAATCGGAATCGTCCTGGCTAGCAATTACGAGTGCAAAAGCTCCAGAAACTTGTGTTAAGGCTAATCGTACGGCTTCTTGTAGGCTGCTATTTTCTTCTAATTGGATTTGCTCAATGAGTTTAATCAATACCTCCGTATCGGTGTCGCTTACAAAATACTGCCCTTTTTGGATGAGCATCGCTTTAATAGATGCATAATTCTCAATAATGCCATTATGAACAATAGCCAGTTTCTGATCACTGGACGCATGAGGATGGGCATTCCGATCATTTGGAGCACCATGTGTTGCCCAACGAGTATGCCCCATGCCTAAACTGCTATTTGTTGCCACTTGGCCAGCGTAGGTTTCTAAATCGCTGACTTTGCCTGCTCGTTTATATACATGTAATTTCTCATTCATTAAGGCAATACCGGCACTATCATAACCACGATATTCCAAGCGTTTTAAACCTTTGATAATGACTTCCCAAGCATTTCGATATCCTATATAGCCTACAATTCCACACATATTTGTTGATTTTTTAAAGGAGCTAATGTAGTACAAAAAAACGGCTTACGCAACCGATTGCGTAAGCCGTTTTCTGGATAGTTGTTCTATTTGGTTTTTTATTTTCCTTTTCCTAAAAACATCACCTGAATGGTCTTAAAAATGATAGCTAAATCGGTGAAGAAACTGATTACTTGCAAATACTGTAAATCCAAAAGCATCCGTTCACACATTTCATCTACTGTTTGTGCGTATCCGAAATTTACCTGCCCAATTGAGGTAATACCCGGCTTAATGGTTAATAATTGTTTATAACTAGGCGCTTTTGCTACAATTTGTTTGATAAAATGGGCACGTTCTGGTCGAGGGCCGACGATAGACATATCGCCTTTCAATACATTCCAAAACTGTGGAATTTCATCCAATCTTGTTTTACGTAGAAAACGACCTACAGGTGTAATACGAGGATCATCATCCGATGCTAATTGCGGACCTTGATTTTCCGCATTGGTATACATACTTCTAAACTTGTAGATATAGAAAGGTTTTTCATGCAGGCCAACGCGTTCTTGTTTGTAAAAGACAGGTCCCTTAGAGGTGGCTTTTACTAAAAGTGCCAATAGTAAATAAATAGGGGCCCCTATAACTAATGCAACTAATGAAAAGAGAATATCAAAGCTTCTTTTAAAGATTTTACTGCTAAAGTCTAGTACCTCTCCCTTGTTAATTAAAACAATAGGAAAATGAGTATAATGCAAGAAGTTTTGCTCGACCAAGCTTGAAAAAGAGGTATTGAGCATTACATTTGGCATAACAATACTTGTAGGTTCAGGCGTTGTTACTTGTCGTATTTCCCGTATTTGCGAATCTCTTAACATAACAATGCATTTTATTTCCATAAATCCAAGAAATATGCCAAGCAGATGAAAATGGCCTCTAATGAAGAAGGAAGGCCTTTTCGTTATTTGAATACCCTATTTAGGGTGTGGTAAATGGGGAGGTTTTTCCACAAGTTGGTATGGGGGTTACGCTTTTCTCGCCCAAAATCCTTTAACCATCGAGAAAGAGCGTCGCCAAGATAGGGGAATACGTTTGTAATGTAGCCCAAGTTTATAACCTAGCCATTTGGCTCCTAACGAAAATAGGACTTTTGGCAGTGCTGTGGGTTGATGACGGATTACGTAGCGAAGTTCGGACTTTACATATTTCCATCCTTCGGACTCAGCATGTCCAAAGTTTTCAAAAATCCATGGATTCATGGCATGAAAAACGCCGATATCAAAGTAACGTTTAAATTCATCGCTCACGGTATAGGAGTGGGAGTGGTATACTTTAGCTTCTGCTACATAGGCAAGTTGCCAACCATTTAAAACAATCTTACCCGCCGTAATGACATCTTCTCCTAATATGGTACCACTAGGGAATCCACCTGCTTCTTCAAAGGCCTCCCGTCGGTATGCAGCAAAAGAATTGGAGCAAGAAATAGCCTTGATACCATACTGTTGGGCATTTTTGAGATTTCTGAATTGTGCATGCGCTGGATAATTAAATAATCGGGCATGTGCCTCCAGCGCTTTTGCTCCTTTGTGAGGTAGCTGTCGGCCATAAGCGACGCCAACCGTTGGGTGCTCTTCGAAAACAGCTATTAGATTTGCGAGTGCACGCCTGTCGGCAAGAATGGCATCTTGGGTTAGGAAGATATAGAGATCAGCATCAGGAAAGCGTTCTACGGCTAATTGCCGGGTTCCTCCATGATCGAAATCTGCTTGGTCAATAGCCATAATGGTGAAGGTCGAAAGTTCTGGAAGTGTCAGCGTACCATCGTTGGAACCAGAATCGATGATTACTTTTTGATGAGGTGCGACCAATTGCTCGTTGATAGCCTTGATGACCTCCGACCAACGTTTACCAGCATTAAATGTAGGAATATATAAAACCGTTTTCATCTGTTTATTCTGTTTTTAAATGGTTGATGAGAGCTCGACGTAAATAATCATTGCCCTGTGAGTCAATAATTATTTACGTCTCGGTTTCATCACTAAAATTCTTTTACCGTAACCTTGCCATAATCTGGATAACCACTCTTGATCGTTTCATCACTAATAAAGGCCGTACCGGTGCCTTCGAGTCGGATGGAATTATCCGAAGAGCCTCCACGATGTGTATTGCCTTTCAACCGTAAACTATTGGGATGTTGGCTGATAAAGGTACGCTGTAATCGGCCTCCTGCTAAGGATCGTAACTCATTATTCAGTAAGGTGAGGTTTTCTGACCCTCCGTCAAAAACGCAAGCTTCTACCGATTGAATTTCATTATCTTCCAAGATGATGCCTTGCGCGCTACGGTTGACGGTAACGGCATATCCAGCAGTGCTTTTTATGCTATTTTCTTTAATTTGGGCACCCTGAATATTGGTCAGCAATAATGCCCCATTAGGGGCTTCACTATGGATCGTATTTTTATATAGTGTCAAGCTTCCTTGCATATTGATGTTTAAACTCGCATTTTCTAAGGTGTTGCTTATTAATAGCAACGAATCTATCGCAACGCCATTGGGAAAAAGCAAGGTGCGGCATGTATTATCTGTTAATTGTAATCGTTTCCCTTGGGTATGTGCCAATAGGGTTAAGGCATCGAATTTGTTTTGCTGTAGGAGGATGGTATCAAATGAATGTACAATTTCTACCTTATTATCCGATACGTTCTTTTCTGCTAAGATTTTTCCACACTTTTCGAGATAGAGTGCTGGTCGATTCGATTTTCGTGATTGGTTTTTAAACAAACGGACTTCACTAACATTGACCAAGGTAGCTAGTCCGGAGCCATCTACTGTGGATTGTCCCTGGACAAAGCCATTTTCTAAACTATTGTTGTGGCGGATGGTACAATAAATCGGAAAAGGAGTGGGGGTAATGCGGTTATTGATATCGATGGCGTCGGCTGCGTTACGTGCTAAAAAATTGTTACTGATTATAAAATGTTGTTCCCGTTTTGTTTTGCCAAAACCAATCTGTATAGCGCTCATACCGTTGTCGGAAATACGGTTATGGTGTATGGTCGCACGACCACTACCATGCATGAAAATTCCGTTTTCACCATTATGAATGATTTCGTTGTCGTTTATTTGGATCTGCTGGCAAGATAAAAAACGGATACCCGTACCTGCTTGGTAGCTTGATGCCGATTGTCGGGGGGCACCATAGTTGCTTATAGAAGAGTGACTAATTTGAATACTGTCGCAGGCATAAAAGAGCATTCCAGGGAAGGAATACAGCTTTTTACGGTCACCTTGTATTTTGGTAAAATTGATTTTAATATGTTTACTGTTCGAAATATAAAGGGCTTCATTACGGGTTTCTGCAAAAAAGCTCAAGCTAACCTGTTCGATATTCCGTCCAAAAAAAAGTGGGGTGGAAGAATTCTGAATGACACGGGTATAGCGTTGCGTATCCTGCGCTAAGCTTTGGCGTAATAATCCTACCCCTCGAATATGAATAGCTGATTTTAATACCAACGTTTTTACTCGGTAGATACCAGGAGGAATAAGAATAGTGTCGCCATTTTGCGCGGCATTAATCGTTGTTTGTATCGCTTTGGTGTCATCGGCTTTGCCATTTCCAACGGCGTGGAATGCTTGTACATTCAATACCCGCGCCTTCGGAGCCGAGACATGGGGTTCATTGCGTTCATTTTCCGAGCGGGATGTGTTTCGACAAGCTATTGTCGAAAGCAGTATTGTCGACCAGCATATGATCAGCCAAAAAAATCGTTCTTTACGCATGAATGATGGTTTTCCAAGTTTGTATAGCCGTTTGTTCCCATTGAAAATCTAAAACGCGTCGTTCTCCTGCCGCAATATATTGTTGTCGCAATTCAGGATCTAGTACCAGACGCGTTATTCCCTGAGTAATATCTGGTACACTTAAGGGATTCACACAAAGGGCTGCCGTTCCGGCAATTTCTGGTAGCGAACTCGTATTAGCGGTCAGTACCGGAGTTCCAGAAGCCATTGATTCGAGAATAGGCAATCCGAATCCTTCCATTAAAGATACATAAAGTGTCGCTAATGCTCCTTTGTATAATTTCGGTAGCTCCTCTTCTGAAATAAAGCCGAGAAATTTAATTCGTTCTTGAATACCCAGTTGTTTGGCTTGCTGTACCAACGCTTCGTCTGGTTGTCCAGTTAAGGCAAATACAACATCTTGCGGTATTTTCGCCTGTGCGAAAGCCGTTAACATAGCTGGGACATTCTTATTTTTCCTTCGATTACCTACGTAGAGCACATAAGGCCGATTTAAGGAATAAGCCATTTTATTGAAGCGAAAGCTGTCGTCAACGCCATTATAAATGACGGTAATACGTTGTTCATCGATACCTAATAAGGAAATTAACTGCTGTTTGCTAAAATGAGAAACAGTGATGATCTTTTTTGCACGCTTAGCCAGTGGGGCGATAACCCGCTTGTAATAAAGACGATGAAAGGTAGAATAATAAAAGAGATGCATCAGGTCGTGAATGGTAATCACAAATGGAATATTGGCGTATAAGGGAGGCATGAAAGAAGGACTATAAAAGACGTCCGCATCAGCAGCGCGAATACTTTTGGCCAGCATCCACGGACTAAAGATGCTGCCTAAGCTTACGTTACTTTCGATATGCTTATCCAGCACTTCGGGAGGCTTGCGGTCCATAACCTCCTGGTATAATCGTCCTATACCCGTATTACCTTGCCATCTGCTATCAATAAGTACCTTCATCTTAGCCTTTTATTTTTACTGTATCTATTGCTATTTTTCTGTTTGTGCCTAAAATAAAGATGAGTAATAAATACAATATGATATCATTATCGTATCCAGAGTAAAGAATCATCATAATGGCCAGTAGAGGCAAAAATGCTGCCAACCAAAAAGAATGAACCTGATTTCTGTTCATGCAATAACGATAAAAGAATCCCAGAAATAGGCTATAGGAAAGAAAACCCACCCATCCGAACTCCAGATAGCACGAAAGAAAGGTATTATGGATATGTGGCTCTCCGTGATAATAGGCCGCATAGTGTTGGAGGAATTCACCACCTTTAAGAAAGCCGTTGCCTAGCGGGGAAATAGCATCAATATGTTGAAAGAAAGCTTTCCAATAGGTTATCCTTACGCCCATTCCATCATTAGAAGAGGTGAGTTGATCGATTCGGATCAGCTTATGGATAACCACGGGTAGTACGATACAGCTAAGCCCAATTAATGTAATTTTAACTGTTCGATTAGAAAAGAGCCAAAAAAGTAAAAATACACCGATCAATAAGGCTACGATCGGGGTGCGTGATAGGGATAAATAAGCCAGTAAGAAGATAAAAACGATACGCCAGCAATGAATGCTGTTTTTCTGAATGAGGGGGATCAGAATATAGGCAAAACCCAACAAGGCAATTCGGGCTCCAAACATATTTTTATCTGCTAATCCCCAAAAAAAGAATTCTTCTTGATAGAGCATACTGCCCTTGGCTGAAGAGCTAGCGCCCGAAAGCAGGTTAAAATGGAAATGCTGGTGGTAAAGCAGCAGTTGTAGCAAGCAAAGAATAAAGATAAGGTGAAGGCACCTATCTATGTTGCCTAACAAGCGCCGGTTGTCGCGGGCACTTAGCCAAAAGATGGCCGCACAAAAAAACAATACATTAATCAGTAACTTGATAAAGTTCGTCGTGATCTGTGCCCGACCATCAAAGGTTAATAAATAACTGATACTGGCATATAAGGTAAAGACCAATAAAGATAGGAACCAAGGATTTTTGAGCCCTTGTTTTAAGGTAGCGGCTGATTGCTTATAGCTTACCGTTAGGTAAATTATGGCACTGCACAAAAATACGATCGGGTATATTTTCCAGGGCAGAAATACACTGAATAAGCTTAAGCAGAAGAGAATTTCTGCTAAGCGCTCTACCGTGGATGCCTTGGATTTATCGCTTAAGGTTTCCATAAATAGTTGTATAAGCGTTTAATAATCGTTGTTTATCCAAAATTTCACTGACCGAGTTTCGGGCTTGCTGAACCAATGTGCGGTATAGGGGAAGATCTTCATAAAGCCGTTGTATGGCATGAGCTAATGAATTTTTCTCAGATGGGTCACAAATTAGCCCGTTAATTTCGTGCTTAACGGTTTCCGGTAAACCACCCTTATTGGTGGCTATAACGGGCACATGATGGGCTAGGGCTTCTATGGCAACCATACCTAGGGGTTCTTCCCAAAGCGAAGGTACGACCAATAAATCAATATTGTCGTAAAATGTATTTGGATCGACATAACCTACAAAGGTTATGCGTTGGTCAGTAGCCAGTCCGCGTAAGAAATGTTCATACGATTTTTTCCCTCCACCGGCAATATGCAATGAGGCCTTAATGGATACTTGTGAAAATTGTTCAATCAACCATTCTACGCCCTTTTTCTGGGCCAATGTGCCGATATAGCCAATCCTAAATACATCATTGGCTTGTCTCTCTGGAGGTAAAGGAGAAGCGGGAATTTCGCGGGTGTTGTAGATGACCTGTTTTTGCGCTTGTTCAAAATAGCCATGCTGGGTAAAACGTTGAAGAATGAACTGGCTGATCCCAATCATGGCATCTACCTGTGCAGAAGCTTTTCGATGCTTATGCCGCAATAGCGAGCAACGAAGGCATTGCTTGGTGCACGAGTGATCATCTTTAAACATATCACTATTGGGACATAAGAGGTATAGATCATGCAGTACCTGCACGATAGGCAGATGTGCTCGTTTAATTTCTTCCCATACGGCTATACTCCAACCCACCAGATTATGGCAGGAGACCACATCTGGTTTCTCCTGTGCCAGCACCTCGCGTACAGCCTTTTGCATGCTGGAGTTATGTTGATCGCGCACATGCCATAACAGGCGGTCCCATTTGGGATGCTGTGTTTTAACGAAAGGCCAATAACTATTTTTTAGTGGTGCACGGTAAACCTTTACACCGTCTTCCTGATCCACCGTCATCGAACCATCCGGCTTAAGGCTTAATACGACTACTTCATGCCCCGCCGCTTGTATTCCCTCTACTAAGGTTTTTAAGGAGATTTCAGCACCACCCTGTATAAACGGACTATAAAGCGCATTGATATAAAGGATTTTCATTCATTAATTATTGATCTGTTTTTGGTGTCTATGGGTACATTATAATAAAAATTCATTTTAGAAAAATGTGCCATGACGAAGGGTAAACGCTTCCCTGCCCTGACGACAAATTTCGGAACGGAAATCTGTTATGTGCCCCGGCCTACTGTTTTATAAGTTGTTTATAAATTTCAATTAACTGTTGTTCGATTTGCTCCGGTGCATGCGTTTTGGCTACATACTGAAAAAGGTGTTCTCCCCATTGTTCAAAAATAGCCGGTTGTTCTGCTTTTAAACGAATAGCTGTTTCGATTTGTTCACTCAGCTGAAATGCATGTTGCGTTGGAGTTTCATAGTCATAAGCGAGTACGTAAGCCTTTTCCTCCTTTAAATCCATTATAGTGCCAATATTTGGACAGATCACTGTTTTTTTATAAGAAAAAGCAAGAAATACCGTGCCTGAATTTAAGCTGCTTGCTAGATCATAAGGCAATACTAACGCATCGGCCTCGCTTAACAATAAAGGAAGTTCTTGATCATGAATAAACCGTAATTGCAGGTTGATGTTTGTTGACTGGGCGGCCATTTGTTCTAACGTTTGTTGGTAGCCTGACGTTACAGGTTTACCAGCAACGGTCAGCTGCACCTCTTTCTCGTAGGCCTGTGCTAGGGTTAATAGGAGTTCAATGTTTTTATAGGGCTTAACGGCACCTATAAAAAGCAGACGGAGCCGTTTACCTTTGGTGGCCGTTGGCGCTAAGGCCGGACCATACACTTGAATAAAATTGGGGTGGGGCAGATAAACTGCTTTAGCAGCGATACGCATACTGCGCTTTTTCAATAGCTCAATGGATATATGGCTATGGACAATGATTTTATTCGCCCAACGCATCAATAGATAGGTTATGGATCGACTAAAGAAACTTAACCCTTTCTCGTGTGAGGCTCGGTTATGCATGGTCCATACTAAGGGTTTGCGACTAAGTTTAATGGCGATGAGGGCAACCAATTTCCGGAAAAAACTTTTTAAAGCCACGAAAAAACTGCTATCATCAATATTTTCAAACCAATTGAGATGTACCAATTGGATCTGTTGAATATGTCGATAAGAGGAAAGAAAGTTATCTAAAGGGTAAATGTTGAATCCAGCCTTTTGCAAAGGACTGATCATCAAATGTATGTATTGATTTTCGCTGTTTTCAGGTGGATTGAAGATAATATTCATTCGAGAGTAGTAAAAAAGTAATCCAGTTGTGCGTTGCCAGTTGTGCGTAACTTATAACGTACAACTTAAAACTTTGAACTATTTTTTAAATTTACGCTTTTCAGTGCCGATATTAAAATATCCGATAGGCTGAGTTGATACTTGCTTCGGTGTTTAAGCCAAAACCAAGCTTTTTTAAACCGATGCTGCCGCATAGAAAGCGTTAAGGTAAACCGCTTTCTCTTGGACATTAATTTTTGCTGAGTTCTTTGAAGGTAGGCTCGTACAATGGCTTGTTCTTCATTATTCGGAACTTTTTGTAAATAGTCATGCAACCATCGCGCATACGCTTGATTCGCTTCCATTTTAAAGCCATCGCTACCACTTGAAGTAATCGATAAGGCATTCGATCGGTACCGGAAAACGGGTTTATTGGTATGTGCAATACCTTTCGTACCTGTTGCTAAGAAAGCAGTGATATCATCCGAACCCCATGCCAATGGCAGTTCGTAAAACCCCCCTTGAAGGCGTAAGGCTGCTGTCCGATACACGAAATCAGAAATATAATTCGATCGGTATTGTTCGAGTCGGTGCCAAATGCTGTCGTAAACGTACTCAAATTCAGGGCAAGCGGGCGTCAGCATAACCGTTTCGCCCTGTTCATTGATGATTTTGCTTCGGCAATGGTATACGTCGATTTGCGGATATTGCTCCGTAAGACGTGAAAATTCCTGTAGGTAATCCGGTTCCAATTCATCATCATCGCCCATAATCATGATATACTCCCCTTTAGCTAAGGCCAAACATTTATTCCAATTTTTCACCAGTTGAACCGCTCCGGTATTTTGCTCGTTTTTATAATAGTGTATCCTGTTGTCCTCAAATTGTTGCACGATGGCTTCAACTGGTTCCGGAGAGCAATCATTTAGTATAATCAATTCGAAATCATTTACCGTTTGCTGCAAAATACTGGCTATACACTTAGAGAGGTACAGACTTTTATAAGCCGGAATGCAGATGGAAAATTTGATCATAGCTTCAATATAACAATTTTCAGTCCAATTCCTTGCTATTCCGATAGATTGTGTATGCAGATTTATAGGTTAAATCCCTCCGTCAATAAGTTTCTAATAAATTGTCTTTCATCAACAGAAGTATAATCGCTTTTATCATAAATATTAGCTAGAAGTATTTTGTGGTCTTTATAGAGAGAGTATAGACAAGCGGATTTTATAAAGATTATTTCCTGTTAAGTCCTGTTTAAAAGAGGGATACTTTTTTGATAAGGCTTTTGCAGATTTTTTAAAATGTTGGCTATATTCCATTTCAAAGCTCATCTAATAGATCATTAATAGGCCTTGTTTTGAGCGTACCCCTTTTATAAGCGTCTATATTTTTTTAAACCGAAGACTAAATTCTGCTTTTTCCAGTTTCCTTCTCAAAAGATCACGCTCCCTTTCTAGGATATCCCATTCTTTTAGAGGAACTAATACAGCGGTTTTTCTCCTTTGTTATTACTTAGATACTGCACATTCATATGTACAAATTTTAAATAATTTGTTTTTCTTTTCCCTACAAAAAGAAACAGAATATCAATACTTCAATATTTACGGGAGTGCCATTATGCCCCGATGTACCTTAGTAGCCGTATCCAATGCCAATATTGCTTTTTCTTTCAGCAATAGCGCTTGAAGTTGTTCATAAGGAACCTGCTGGACCGTATGCTTGCCGTCAATGGCCAGACTTGCCGCAGCTCCACTTGCCTGCCCGAGTTCCATGAAGGTAAATTCGATGCGGATAGCACCATAGGCAACATGGCTGGACGAAGGACAGGCTGGAGCGAGGAGGTTTCTGCACTCCCCGGCTTTGGGAACCAAAGCTTCATAGGGAATACCGAACGGTCGCCACCAGTCGCCTCCGAAAACGAACCCTTCATTATAGGCATAACCTTTTCGGACGATGCGCCTTACACTGTGCAGATCAGGAGGCCAGAAGGCTATGGCAACCGGATGGATCAAGGGCAAAGGATTTTTTTTGCGGATGTGATTTTCCGTAATGACCATATCGGATACCAGTCGTCGACCGTCGCGCACATAGAACTGTCTGGGCCAACCCTCGTTATCCGTAAACTCATCTTTAGCCAGTCCCCAGCTTGCCCATTCCCGTTGTAAGGCACTGTCCAGCTGTCCAACTTCCGGGTCATGTGCCAGAAAATAAAATAAGCCCTGCGTGAAGTTGCGGTGCTGGTGAAGAATGGAATCCCGGACCTGCTGATCACCTTCTGGATAGCCCAGGTTCATGCCATATAGGTTATGGGATAGGTCATGCCAGGCTCCCAGATCCGTTTTATTATTCGGTATGGAAACCACCGGTACATAAAGTTTACCTCCGGCCTTTAGGTAGCGGAGGTATATCTCATAATCCGATCGGCGGTAATCAGCCGGTTTGGTGAAAGGAAGCTGATTGTTTTTGTCTTTCGAAAGACACATCCGAAAACAGTAAGCCTGAAGGTGCTTGTCTGCTTCCCCGGGCGTTCCGAGCGGTTCAGGCTGTATGGTGGCAATCAATCCACTGGTGCTGTCGCCCATCATCCGGTAAGGATCTACCTGGACCAAAAACTGGGCATGTGTCGTTTCCGCCCGAATACCATTATGTTCTTCTCCATATTGGCGATTCGCTTCCCTGCCGATGGCGGTACTGACCCCTGCATGAGCAAGCAGATCACCTTCCAGACTGGCATCGATGAACATTTTAGCTTGAAAAGCTTGTCCGTTGGTCAGTCGTATTTCTTGGATAATTCCTTTCTTCTTGATCACGCCTTCCTGTTCGCGGATGATCGCTCCATAAAAAATATCAATTGGGTATTCCGAAAGCCATTGGTCGATAACCTGTTGGGCAACATGTGGTTCAAAGCGCCAAAGTCCGGACTGCTTATCATGTCTAGCCAATAGCGCTTCAAAGGCCTCTTCCCGATGATAGTATCGGGCAATGCGCCGGTAAAATTCCAGTGCGAGGCCACCAACGGCCCCGCTATTCTGAAATTCTGCATGGTTATCGATATCGGTACCTCCCAGTCCTTCTACATTCATGCCACCGATATGCCGACCGGGCTCCAAAAGGGCAACCTTTTTACCCAATTTAGCGGCGGCTATGGCTGCGGTGAAACCAGCTGAGCTGCCGCTGTAGACGATAATATCGTAGGTGCGTACATTGGCCATACTGTTCTGCTGGGTGCATAAAGCCAGCAGAACGATCAGTAAGATATGTTTAATAACCTTCATTTTGCACTAAAGATGAATTGACGTCCATTTCCCTTTGCGGTATGGGAAAGCGTGTATTAAAATCTTGAATGACGGCATTTCTGCCGAAGCTGTTTTCATTTTTTACTGCTTCTACTAATTGGCCAGTTCTGGCCAGATCAAACCAACGGTTACCTTCAAAACAAAATTCTTTTCTTCTTTCGGCCAAGACCGCCGTTTTAAACGCTGCTTTGTCCAAACCCGACAAAGGCTTCAGCTTAGCCCTGTTGCGCACTTTATTGATGGCCTCGTAAGCCGCTGCTGTGGGACCGCCATTCGCTTCGTTTAACGCTTCGGCATAGATCAGCAGGATGTCCGAGTAACGGAGCAAGGGGAAACTTTTTCCCCCGGCGCCACCAATAGTAGAAGTGAGGTCGGCCAGTTTCCAAAAGGAAACTGCCAATGCCGGATCGGTGTTATCAACCGATAACTGAACCAATGCACCATTAGATGGATTGGTATAAGAAGTTAAAAAAGTAACGGCTTTCCGGCTATCCTGATCCTCAAAGGTGTCGAACAGGTCTTTGCTGACCCGCAAAATACCGCTTCCACTGCCCGGAACGATGGCAGAACCTCTTGGTGCATAGCCTGTAGTAAAATTGTTTCCGGTCAGATCCGTAACATATTCCACTTCAAATACCGATTCCTTTCCGCCCCGATTTTCCAGTGCAAAGACCTGACTATAATTTTCCCAGAGATCATAAATGCCCATATCGATCACGGCTTTAGCTTGTTGGGCGGCTTTTTCCCAATAGGGCGAGTTCGCATCATTCCCTGCCCGGGTGAGGTACACTTTAGCCAGCAATCCGGTGGCGGCACCTTTTGTGGCGCGACCGACGTCTGAACCCGTATACGTGCTGGGTAATTGTGCAATGGCCTGTGTCAAATCGGTCTCGATCTGCTGGTACACTTCTTCCAAACTGGAGCGTGGAACCTCGACATTTTCCAGGGAGGTCACTTCATCCAGCACGATAGGTACATCGCCGTAAAAGCGAACCAGGTTAAAGTAGTGCAGCGCCCGCAAGAACAGCGCTTCCCCGAGGTATTGATTTTTGAGCGTTTCATCCATCGCTATCGGCGGAACACGGTTTAATACCACATTCGATCGCTGTATGCCAGTATAAGCACTTGCCCAGATACCACCTATAAACGTATTGGTGGGGGTGATATTATAGTTCCAGAGGGCCACCCGATCGGCATTGCCGGTTAAGAAGGGGATACCATCATCTGCTGCCACAATATTAGGGACATTGATGGTTTCATCACGGTACATATCACGAACAAGTCCGTATAAACCGATAGCAGCAGCATTGGCATCGCTGGCCGTTTTATAATAGGCGTTGACCGATTGTTGGTCTAATCTATCCAATTCAAGATCCGGCACGCAGGAACTCACCAACACCATGCATATCAGGTAGATCATATAGTTGACTGATATTGTTTTTAAGGTTTTCATCTGTATAAAATTTCGATGGTTCATAATTTGTTTTCCTCCTTATAATCCGATATTGATACCCATCATAAAGGACTTTGATGCCGGATATCCGCCGTAGTCCATACCCTGACTGGTGGATGTGGTTCCAAAACGGCTTACTTCCGGATCGTAACCTTTATAATCGGTAATCGTCAGCATGTTTTGTGCAGAGACGTACACTTTAATGTTTCTGCTACCAATACGATCTACCAGTGATTTAGGCAGATTATAACCTAGGGAAATATTCTTGAGGCGGATAAAGGATCCATCTTCAATATGGAAGCTGGAGAGGATCCGTTGGCCACCAAGCGAATTGGCGCGCGGTATTTCATTGGAAGGGTTTTCGGGTGTCCAGCGGTTCAACACGTCAGTCGATTGGTTATTGTTGCCGTTTAAGTTATACAGATCAAATCGACCAAAGTTGAGGATGTCATTGCCGAAAGTTCCTTGGAAAAAGAAATTCAGGTCAAACCCTTTGTAAGAAAAAGTATTGTTGGATCCGGCAAAAGAACTGGGGTAGCCATTTCCGATGACGGTACGGTCATTATCGTTAATGACACCATTATCGTCCAGGTCCTTATAGCGGATGTCGCCCGGTTTAGCAGTAGGTTGGGCAGAAGCGTCTATTTCTGCTTGGTTCTGGAAAATACCGTCGAATACCCTTCCATAGAAGTTGCCAAGTGGTTCTCCTACTTTCATTTGTATCGTATTAAACACCTGTAAATGGCCAACGCCGGAACCGGTTAATAACTCATCCCGTCCATCCAAACGCACTATTTTATTGGTGTTGAAGGAGACGTTAAAATCTCCGCTCCATTTAAAGCCGTCATCCCGACCGAGTTTGGCCGATAGGGCGAGTTCCAGGCCTTTATTTTGCACTTCGCCAATATTGCTGAGGGAGGTGCTATACCCTGTTGTTTGCGGTACGTTAACCGAAAACAGCAAGTCGGCTGTATTTTTAACATAATAATCCGCCGTGAGATTTAACTTATTACCAACAAAACTAAGATCAAGTCCCATATCCAGTTGCTTGTTGCTTTCCCAGCCCAAGTCCAGATTACTGATAATATTCGGTACACCGCCGATGTGAAGGGCCGCATTCGGCCCGCCCAGCACCGCTGTGCTTTGTACAATAGTGGCTAAGTAGGCATAGTCGGCAATACCCTGATTACCTGTCAGCCCGTAGCTCACGCGTAGTTTAGCATCATCAATCCAATGGAAACGATCTTTGAAAAACGATTCATTGGAAAGGCGCCATGCAAGCGCACCCGAAGGGAAGAAGCCATATTTATTATTAGGACCGAAGCGGGATGAACCATCACTTCTGGCCGTAAGGGTTAACAAATATTTATTGTCATAGCTATAATTCACGCGGGCCAGAAAAGACATCAGCGACCATTCTACCACGCCGGAGCTCGGTGGAACCAGTGTTGATCCGCCACCCAGGTTGTTGAATAGCGCAAAGTCGTTATTGAAATTAGAGGCGGAAGCACCAACAGTTTCGTTGTGATAGGATTGCGCCGTGTAGCCTAATAAGGCGGTCAGGTCATGTTTTTCGGCAAATAGATGTTTATAGGTTAAGGTATTTTCATTTAACCAATTGATATTTTGGGCAGAAGATACACTGGCCGTTCCGTTGGAGCTAGCCCCTAGGGCAATCAGTCGACTGGCATAATAGTTAGATTTGGTACTCAATAGATCAGCCCCAAAAGTAGAGCGCAATACCAGGTCGGGTGTAAATTTTACCTCCGCATAGGCATTGCCAAGAAAACGGATGGTTCGGTATTGATCGGTCACTTCCTTGGCAATACCCAAAGGGTTGTCTACCAAATTGCCATTCAGCGAGCTCAAATCCCGGTAATAAACCCCGTTTGCATCATATATCGGGAAAACGGGTGCGTAGTTCAAGGCCGCATTGGTTACTCCTCCTGCAGCACCCCCTTCTGTTTCCGTCCGCGAATTGTTCGAAAGCGTATGGGCGCCCTGCATGCTCAATCCTACTTTTAACCAGGATTTCGTTTGCCGGTCTACATTGGCCCGAACGGAATAACGTTTAAAATAAGAACCCACAATAATGCCATCCTGATCGAAATATCCGCCCGAGAGGGCATATTGGGTTTTGGCATCCCCGCCATTGAAGTTCACCTGCCAGTTCTGCATGGGCGCATTGTGGAAGACGACATCCTGCCAATCTGTTCCGGTTCCCAATTGATCAGGAAGGGGACGATCGTCGGAAGAGCCGTCAAAATAAGCCGTTCCGCCACCATTGCTCCGGGCTTCATTAATAAAATCAGCATATTGCTGCGCATTGAGTAAAGGAATTTTGTGACGGATGGTCTGCGATCCGTAATAACCTTCTGCCGAGATATTGGACTGGCCGGCAGAACCCCTCTTGGTGGTCACCAGCACCACGCCGTTACTTCCCCTGGAACCATAAATCGCCGTAGCGGAAGCATCTTTCAAAACTTCAATAGACGCGATGTCTGAAGGATTGATCGAGTTCAAATCACCCGTAGGGAAGCCATCAATCACATACAAAGGGTCGTTGGAAGCATTGATCGATCCCGTGCCACGGATGCGGATCGTGGTTTGGCCTCCCGGTTTAGCCGAATTGGTGGTCACCTGTACACCGGCTATCCTTCCCTGAAGCGCTTTGTCTAAAGAGGCTATCGGAACAGATTTGATATCTTCTTCTTTAATGGAGGCTACCGAACCGGTAATGTCCCTTTTTTTAACGGCGCCATAACCAACCACCACTGCTTCATCGAGTTTCCCCAGCGAGGCCTTTAGGATGATATCTACTTTGTTGCTGTTTTCGGTTATCAGCACGCGTTGTTCTTCATAACCGAGACTTCTGAAGATCAGGTACGTGTTTACAGGAGCCTGAATGGTGAAGGTTCCGCTACCATTGGTAGAGGTGCCACGTTTGGTGTTTTCCAATAATACAGAAACACCGGATAATGGTCCGGAAGCATCTTTTACCGAACCGGTTATCGTAATATCTTGCTGCTGTATCCCAGCTGTTGCTGTAGGTGTCCTTTTTTTAGGCTTTACAGCAATGATTTTATCTTCCAGGGTATACTCCAAGGGGATAGATTTGAAAATCGTAGCTAGGGCTTGTTCTAGGGTTTGCCCTTGGATATCCACCGAAATAGGGGCAATGGAAGACAGATCGGATGGTTTATAAAAGAAACCACTTCCACTTTGTTTCTCAATCTCCCGGAAAATTTGCTCCAGCTTGGTGTTTACGGCATGTAGCCGGATTTCCTGCGCAAGGGCATGGGCCTTATAACACCAGCATAATACGAAAAATAGTAAAGCTATTCTTCTGATCGGAACACGTTTTAAATGTCCAATGTGCTTTACAAAGGGAATTAAATGGGTACTCATAAAATATAATTAGGTTAGTCTTTTGTTTGTTATTCGTTATTCGTTATTCGTTATTGGTTATTCGTTATTGGTTATTCGTTTGTCTGCCTACAGCTTATACCCTATAGCTTACCGCCGATAGCTCTACTCCACCATTAATACATTCCCTTCCAATCGGGTAGTTACACCGGTTGTTCGTAAGGCATTTAAAACGGCTGATAGTTTGACCGAACGGGGTATTTTTCCGGTGAATTTATCTTGGATGTCTGCTCGTTTATAGCGGATTTCTATGTTATACCAACGGGCCAGTTGCCGCATTATACCATCGAGATCGGAGTTATGGAAATAGAAATAACCATCTTTCCAGGCGGTGAATTCTTCCAGATTAACGCGGATCGTCTTCATTTCCTGTTGGGCTGCGCTGTTTAAAATAGCTTGTTCACCGGGTTGAAGCTCTTTTCCGTTTCCATGAGATTTTTCGTTGACCCGTACTCGGCCGCTTACCAACGTTGTTTTTTCAACCGGTTCGTTGGCGTAGGCATTGACATTAAATTGCGTGCCCAGTACCTGGATTTCCTGCTGTTCGGTCTGTACGATAAATGGAGTGCCTGGTTTTTTTCTGCTCACCTCAAAAAAAGCTTCTCCTTTTAAGTATACCTGACGTTCTTGTTGGGCATTAGGGAAAAAGCTGAGGCTTGAAGCTGCATTTAACCATACCTTGGTGCCATCCGGAAGCACCACCTTATATTGTCCGCCAGCGGGTGTCTGTACCGTGTGTTTGCCCGTGCCTTTCGTGCTTTCAGGTAAATCGGATAGGGTAAAAGTGACTTGTCCGTCGTCATCTAACGTCGTTTCGATGCCTTCGTTAACCGAAAAATGCTGTTTATTGGAAGGGTTCAAGGCAATTTCTTTCCCGGAGGGCAAGATCAGTAAAGCCTGGTCTTTTCCAGGGAGCAGATCATGGGTGTTGGATTTGCCTGCTAAGGATTTTACCGGAGGGTTATTTTTTGAATGAAGTAAAAAGAAACAGCTGAAGCCTATGGCCAGCAACAAACAGGCTGCTGCGGTCATGTTCATGAAACGCATGCGGACAGGCGTGTTTTTTTTCGTTCTTTGTCTGATGTTGGACAAAAGCTTCTGCTCATGCTCTTCCTCGCTACGGGCAAGATGGGGCGGAATATCCGCCGAATGATGCTCTTGTGCGTTATACCAGTCCGAAAATTCCTTTTTTTCGGCATCCGTTATGGTTCCGTTGAGCCACTTTCTGGCTAGCTCTCGTTGTCGTTTTGAATAGTGCATATAATGGTTCTCCTCAGCTTAAGAAAAATTCATGCTTGGTTTTGCACTATAGTCCGTTCGAGGATAGGAATCCCTTAGTGCAGAAAAAAAATAATTTTATGGTTATATCCGATTATGTGGCAAATTCGCACTGAAGAGGTACAACAATATATTCTGCCTGTTGTGCAATTACCGCAAGAGCAAGAAAAGAATCAGGCTAATGAGATGAGCCAGTTTGCTGCGAAGTACTTTCATGGCCTTTAACAGATGGGCTTCAACGGTTTTTTCTGCAATATGAAGGTGTATGGCAATCTGTTTCTGGGAGAGCCCCTGTTCTTTTTTAAGTTGATAAACCAAACGGCATTTTTCAGGGAGTTCGCTCACATAAGCGGCCAATTGCGACTGTAATTCGCTAAAAGCGATTTTTTCGTTGGTAGAATCATCCATAGCAGGATGGTTTTTTAAGGACGACAGGTATTGACGCTTATGGTTTTCTTTATCAATGAGTTTGATCACTTGGTATTTGATGGCCGAGGCGAGGTAGGTTCTGATGCTGCATTGGATGCTTAGATCCCGCCGCCGATCCCACAGACTGACAAAAATATCCTGAACGATCTCTTCCGCATCCGCTATTCGGGGTACTCTATAAGAGGCAACAACAAGCATTTCTTTCCAATACCGGCGATACAGCATCTCAAAAGCGGGAGCACTGCCTTCTTTTAGCAGTACGAACAGTTCATCGTCTGATAGGTCATTAAGGTATTGCATATTGTATAATCGGTGCGTAGTTAAATGTAGCAATGGTTTTGACAACAACCATCCTGTACTGTATTGGTGTAGGCAAATTGTAATTGTCCGTTTTTGTTACTACTTTGCCCCCGTTTGCCTTTATACTAACCAGGGGATTACAATATTTTATGAACCAATCATTAGATGCCCAGTTGCTCGCACAATTAAAGCAAGGAAAAGCCGCAGCTTATGATGCGCTGTTTTTAAAATATTACAAAATGCTTTGTGTGCATGCCTATTTCTATTTAGCGGAAGAGGAAGAGGCCAAGGAATTGGTTCAACAATTTTTTGTAGCATTTTGGGAGAAAGGGATGTATCATCATCTTGAGGGAGATATCAAAGGTTATTTATATCAAGCAATTAAACACAAGTGCCTAAATCGGCTGCGCAAATGGGAAAATGAACAAAAATTGGCTGAACGTGTACGAGCAGAAACGATAGCTGCAGAAGAGGAAGATCGAGAGGTTGTAGAAAATTTATACTATTTATTGGAGCAGGCACTTCATGATTTGCCCATGCAGCGTCGAGAAGCATTGACAATGGTCTATATTCAGGATAAACGCTACCGTGATGTTGCCCAAGAGATGGGTATCAGTATAAATTCATTAAAGACGCACCTTAAATTGGGCTTGAAAAATCTACGCGAACGATTAAAAAATAAACAAGAAGCTTAACCCGAAAGGGCATTAGGTGTGTAGTATCTTATATGGCATTCGATCGGGAAAAGATAAAGCAATGGTATATTGAAAAGGCTGCGGGAGTCATCTCAACCGTAGATGAGGAACAATTAGCTACTTTATTGTCTACAGATGAAGAAGCACAACAATTTTGGCAAAAGCTAGAACAAGAGAGCCAGCAATTGGGATTGACAGGATTTATGAATCGTATAGAACCGGTTGCAGATTTAGCGGAAGTAAAACAACAACTTGACCTACCGCGATCAAAAAAAAGAATTTCTTTTCGAAGCTATGCGGCTATAGCAGCCCTTTTTATAACGGTTTTTGGTGTATATTTTATTTGGCAGCAGCTTAACTATACAGCGGAGAAAGAGACGAATACCATGACGATTGCCCCCTTAGCTTCGACACCAACAGCGATACAGCTGATCAGCGACGATGGGCAATCGGTAAATTTAAATGCTACATCAGCTACTGTTCAATTAAATGGTGTTCAATTTCAGACAGCGGCCAATGAAATTTCGACGGTTGCTAGCGACTCAACGATTGTTATGAGCACCTTAAGTATACCCATAAAAGAAACGTATCGGATTGTTCTACCCGACGGTTCAAAGGTATGGCTCAATGCCGCATCTAAACTTCGATTTCCCTCGCGTTTTAATGGAGAAAACAGGAAAGTTTATTTAGAGGGTGAGGGATACTTTGAAGTACGCACTGATCCCAAAAATCCATTTATTGTGGAAACTGCTTCGAACCAGGTGCAGGTATTAGGCACCCGTTTTAATTTGAAAGCTTATCCAGAACAGGCTACACAAACCGCTTTAGTGGATGGAAGTGTACGCGTGATTGCTGGAAACGACCAACATATACAACTTAAACCAGGTTATGCTGCAAACTATCATCCATCAACAGGTTTCAAGACCGTTCCATTTGATGTCGCTGAAACCTTAGCCTGGATGGAAGGAATCTATTATTTCCATGATGCGTCACTCGTTGATTTAGCCGAGGTGATCACCCATTGGTATGGTTATTCCGTAACTTTTGATCGCACATTACTTGCTCGCCAACGTATTACCGGTCTTATGGAAAAAGATAATATAAGCAATTTTTTAACCGATTTATCCGCTTCAACAGGTATTCAATACCAATTTGCAGGAAACGTACTATACCTGAAATAATACCCGCGCGCTTGTTCGTTTTTTTGTGGTTACCCATGCTATCATTACCGATCATCAAGGTTTCTTATGTAGAAAACTAATATTAATCATAACGATATAAAAAAAAATATTAATTTAAAAAAAATACATCAAGGTGTTTTTAAAAAATGATCTAGACGTTTTTAAAAATGATCGAATAGATTTTGGAAAATTGTCTAGACGTTTTGATCAAAAGACTTAGGCCATTTGTCTATTTTTGTTAGACGTTTTTAAAAAAAATGCCTCCATTTTTCGCACGTGAAAAAGTGTATTCCCTTTACGGGTAAAATTAGCCATTCTAAGGCGGTAAAATTTTCAATAGACAAAGCCTTCAACACAGCTATCAAATGCTTACATCGTGAAATTGCTTTTTAGTTAATCGAAAAAAAAGTCAAAGCCGTTCACCCATTTACTACCCTTGGGTGTATTATAATAAACCAACGATAAATAGTCTTTCATTAATTTTTTGAAAAGAAGACTGAATTGAGGATAACCACGGCTTAATTTAAACCATTGAACAAAAAGTATGATGCAACAAAAAATGAAACAGGTGCTAGGACTCCTTTTGCTTTTCTTTATTTTTCGTAGCGCTGCTGGAGGACAGGAAACCATGCGGCAGGCAGTTACGATGAAGGGAACCAACATCACGCTGGCAGACGCATTTAGCCTCTTAAAAAAGCAGACAGGGCTAACGGTATTTTACGGTAACCAATTATTGAATGATCAGGAACGCATTTCCTTTGATTTCCACAACCAACAGTTGCAGGAAGTATTAGCGGTTTTACTGAAGGATAAACCATTGAAATATGAATTGAGGAGGAATCAGGTGATTGTGTTATCTAAAATTACAGTCCCAGCAAATCCCTTAATTTCCCAACAACAGTCGATTAGTGGTCAGGTAAGCGATAAAAACGGGCCGATTACCGGTGTTTCTATCCGCGTAAAGGGGACGAATCGCGGTACAGCAACGGACGCAAATGGCCGTTATACAATTCAAGCGGCAACCGGAGAAATCTTGGTATTTAGTCTGCTAGGCTATACGGTACAAGAACAGACGGTAGGAACTGGGCCAACGCTTAATGTTGTGTTAACAGAGAATATCCAAGAAATTGACGAAGTGGTGGTGATTGGTTACGGCACGGTGAGGAAGAGTGATCTCACCGGTTCCGTTGCGCAGGTGAAAGCCAAAGAAATTAATGCTTTTCCTAATGCGAATGTTTTACAATCACTTTCAGGAAGAGCTCCAGGGGTACAAATTAGACAGGCCTCAGGAGCTCCTGGACCAAGCATGAGTGTGCGGATTCGAGGTGGGAATTCCATTCAGGGAAGCAATGAGCCCTTGTATGTGATTGATGGTTTTCCCATCCAAGGAAGTCCAACCCAAGTTAATAATTCAGAAATTGAAAGTGTAGAAATTCTGAAAGACGCTTCTGCAACGGCTATCTACGGATCCAGAGGAGCAAATGGTGTAGTATTGATTACGACTAAATCGGGTAAAGCAGGTAAAACCAAGGTGGATTTTGAAACCAGTTTTTCTACACAACGATTGGTTAGGAAGCTAGATTTGATGAATGCACGAGAGTATGCCCTGTTTTATAATGAGCAAGCCAAAAACGATGGGGTTAATCCATACTTTACGGATGAGCAGATCAATACTTTTGGAGAAGGCTTTGACTGGCAGGACTTTGTTTTTAAAACAGCTCCCCTATCCAATACCGCTCTGAATATTAGTGGCGGAAATGAGAAGACCGTATTTTCTTTTGGCGGTAGTATTTTTTCACAAGATGGTATTATCGAAGGCAGTGATTATAAACGTTATTCTGTTCAAACACGCATTAACCATAAAATTAGCGATAAGTTCCGTGCAGAATTGTCTGGAACACTATCTAAATTGGGTACCTATCGTAAGGACAGTGAAGGAGGGAATCGGGGGAATTCCTTGATGTCTGCCGCTATTTCATCGCCACCTATTTTGACTCCCTATAATGATGATGGAACGTACCGGGTTTTGCATACCAGTTATCCGTTTATGGCGACAGATCTGCGCAATCCTATCAATTACATCAATGAACAGTCGAACGTTACCAAAGCAAATGTAGCTTTGCTGAACGCTTCAATTATTTATGATATTACACCCGATTTATTTCTAAAAGTAGCGGGAGGAATCGAAAATCGGGATGATCGCCAAGATGAATATACCACGACTAAATTCTACAATTCTATAGGTTCTGCCAGTATTAAAACCACTCAGTTTACCAGCTTATTAAATGAAAATACACTAAACTATAGTAAGACGTTTCATGAGGTACACCAGCTTAATGCGGTCTTGGGATTTACGTATCAAGACTTCAAAACAACGTTTGTTTCGGCCAGTGGCACCGGATTTTTGAGTGATGATTTTTATACTGGAAACTTATCGGCAGCAGATGTTCCAGGAATACCGAGTTCTGGGTATGCAAAGTCGGCATTGGTTTCTTTTTTAGGGCGAGTAAATTATACGTATAACGATAAGTATCTATTCACCGCTAGCCTGCGGAGAGATGGATCATCTCGCTATAGCGATGGGGACAAATGGGGTTATTTTCCTTCGGCAGCTTTTGCTTGGCGAGCCTTCAACGAGCCTTTTTTGAAGGATATTAGCTTTATGTCTGACTTGAAGCTGCGCACGAGTTGGGGATTAACGGGTAGCCAGGCTATTGATCCCTATACGACGTTGAATTTGCTAGAACCAGGCAAAACCATATTTAACGATGATTATGCGGGCACCTTTTCTCCGTCAACAGAACTCCCAGCACCCTTAAAATGGGAAACTACCGAGCAATTTGATGTAGGTTTAGATGTAGGATTTTTGAATAACCGCTTATCATTTTCTGCTGATTATTATGTCAAAAATACGCGCGATCTGCTTAGTCGGGTGTTGCTACCATCTTCCATGGGATACACCAGTACGACGCAGAATATTGGAAAAATACAGAACCGGGGATTTGAATTGGGATTAGATGCTAAGGTACTCAATGGACCATTTAATTGGGATATCAATACGAATATCTCCTTTAATCGGAATAAAGTAGTTAAACTGAGCGAAGGAGATGATCTGCTGCGGGATAATATTAATATGCTAGTCGTTAATGATGCGACAGGGATATTAAGGGAAGGACGTCCGGTAGGTCAATTTTGGGGGTATGTGGAAGATGGTTATGATGATACGGGAAATATTCGCTATAAAGATTTGAATGGTGACGGAACCATATCTGCTGCGGATAAGACCTATATCGGTAATGCCAATCCCAAATTTATTTTCGGATTTAATTCCATCATGCAATACAAGGATTTTGAGTTGAATTTATTCTTTCAAGGCTCTTATGGGAACGATATTTTTAATGCCAGTTCTATTTCAAATACCATGGATTATGGTTTCGGTCTAAATATGCCTAAGGAAGTGCTTAATGATCATTGGTCTCCTGAAAATACGGATGCTAAATATCCTAAAATCAGTAAAAGCGTATCCGTACGGGCATCGGACCGTTTCGTAGAAGACGGGTCATATATCCGTTTAAAGAATATCATGCTGAGCTATCGCTTACCCATACAACGCTTTGGTTTATCTTGGTTACAGAACCTTCAAGTTTATGTGAGTGGTCAAAATCTATGGACGGGAACGAAGTATTCTTGGTGGGATCCTGAAACCAATTTCCAATTGGACCAAAACAGCTACCCATTAGCCAAGTCATTTACTTTTGGTTTACGAGCAGGGTTTTAATTTTTAACAGGGCAATCATATGCATTACTTAACGAAATTTATGGTCATGAATCATATCAATAAACCACTCTTACAATATAGCTTAATCCTGCTTGTTTTCTCTTTCATCTTGGTTTCCTGTCAAAAGGAACTGGAAGAGAACCCACAGGCGGTCAATGCCGAAGATTTTTATAATACGGCGGAAGAAGTAGAAACGGCTGTAAATGCGATCTATACGCCATTGCGTATTACTATGTTTCCCAATTATATCGCGACACTGGAATGCCAATCGGATTGGTTATATGGAAGAGGTAGTTGGGATCCTTTGAGTCAATATCAGGGATTAAATGATGCCAATGTAACGCGCGTATCTGGTTTTTGGGATGTGTTTTACCGAAGTATCCGGAATGCCAATCTGGTTATTCAAAAGGCACCCTTAGGTACAAGCATTAGTGTGGAAGATGTTAATCGCTTCGTTGCCGAGGCAAAGTTTTTAAGGGCTTTTTGTTATTTTCAACTCGTTCGGAATTGGGGCGGGGTGCCTCTGCGGAATGAAAATAATATGCTGGAACCTAACCTTCCAAAAAGTTCTGTTGAAGACGTGTATCAGTTTATCCTAGCGGATTTATTGGAAGCAGAAAGTAATTTGCCAACTACTCAGGCAGATGGCGGTCGGCCAACGGTATGGGCTGCGAAGACATTATTGGGCGACGTTTATTTGCAATTGGGCCAATATGAGCAAGCAGAGGCGAAGGCATCCGAAGTGATGGCTACAGGCAATTTTTCTTTGGTTAAAATTGCCAATAAGGAAGATTTTCAACAGCAATTGTATGGGCCGGATATCCAAACCACGTCGGAAGAAATTTTCTCCTTTAAATATGCTAGATTACCTGATCAGGGAAATTATATCTTATGGATATCAAATCATCCAAGTACGAAGTTGTTTAGCTTTGACGGAGCTTATGCGGTGCACGGTTATGCGACTAACCCCAATTATATCAATCAAGATGAGGCTGATATTCGCAAACAGTTATGGGATAAAATTGATTTTGGCTTGGGGCCAAATACCTTAGTTAGTTCAAAATACGTCGATCAAAAAGCCATCAGCCAAACAGGTGCTGGCAACGATCAACCGATTTATCGTTATGCCGAGGTATTATTGCTCTACGCCGAGGCTAATTGTAGGATACAGCATGCGGTTACAACGGAGGCTATGGAAGCATTAAATCAAGTGCATCGTCGTGCTTATGGTCTTGATCCTAAAATACCTTCCGATATTGATTTAAAATTAGCCGATTATACAGCGGAAACTTTTATTGATCGCATTATACAGGAGCGGGGATATGAGTTTGTTTATGAAGGTAAACGTTGGTTAGAGCTGAAACGGACGGGTAAAGTGGATGAGTTGATTTCCTATGGGAAGGGAAAGACGGTAGCTGAAAAGCATTTGCTTTGGCCAATTCCGGTTTCAGAGATGAATTACAATAAGGCCCTGGATCCGAAAGTAGACCAAAACCCAGGGTATTGAGAAAACAAATTAGTTACATATGAAACGTAGATCTGCATTAGCAAAGCTTGGCGCTGTTTCTCTAGGTATTGCTTCTCCCCGATTATTACGGGGAGAAGTATTTGCTCAGCCTTATGAACGAAAAGAGCGTCAGCTGGAAACCGATATATTGGTCATAGGAGGTGGTACGGCAGGAGTCATTGCTGCTATCCAAGCGGGCCGTGCGGGCCGAAAGACAACTTTGGTAGAAAATGGAAGTATGCTTGGGGGTACGACAACAACGGGAGGTGTTAACTTCCCAGGTATTTTCTTTGCTTGGGGAAAACAGGTGATTGGTGGCATTGGTTGGGAGTTGGTACAAGATGCCGTTACCTTAGCTGACGGCACCTTACCCGATTTTTCCGTACCTCATGGTCGGCAGCATTGGCGGCATCAGGTGCGGGTAAATCCTGCGATATACGCGCTGCTTGCCGAAGAGAAATGTGTGCAGGCTGGAGTGCAACTACGGTTTTACGAAACGCCGACCCATATTGAAGCTACAAAGAATGGGTGGAAGGTAGTGACGGTGGGGAAGGGAACTCAAACGCATATCCAGTGTAATCAGTTGATCGACTGTACGGGGAATGCCTATGCTGCTTCGTTAGCTGGTTTCAAATTGTTGCGGGAAGCGGAAACGCAACCGGGTACGCTGCAATTTAAAATTGGAGATTACGACTATGCTCATCTGGATATGGCGATGATCAAGGCTAAGTTTAACGAAGCCGTAGCGCAAGGCGAATTGGTGAAAGGGGAATTTCTTAACGTTGAATCACTTTTGCATAGCGCTGGAGATAATGTGCAACATATTGCCGGGGCAGATGCTACGACATCCGAAACGCATAGCTTGGCTAATATTACCGGACGAGCTTCTTTATTACGTACTGTTCGATTCTTACGTACATTGCCGGGACTGGAAAAACTAAAGGTGCTGGATATGCAAAACGAAACGGCCGTTCGTGAAACTTATCGTATCGATGGCCTATACCGAATATCCCGTGAAGATTATGTGAGCGGAAAGGTATTTGACGATGCGGTATCTTATTCGTATTATCCCATTGATTTGCACGATGCTAATGGCGTAGCGCCGAAGCATCTGGAGCAAGGAAAGGTGGCCACGGTTCCCTTAAGAGCGCTAATTCCTAAAGATAGCCGTAATTTTTTGGTTGCCGGTCGATGCTTGAGTAGTGATCGATTGGCCAATTCTGCCCTTCGTGTACAAGCTTCTTGTATGGGTATGGGACAGGCTGCTGCCGCGGCGGCGGTTCTGGCAAATAAACAGGGTACAAGTCCTGCCGAAGTACCAATGTCAGACGTAAGAGCCCTGTTGGAAGAACATGGAGCTATCGTCCCTAAAGCGTAAAGGAAAAGCGTATGCTTAGATTAATGGTTTGTTTAGGGATATTCGGACTGGCTTGTCCTTCAAAACTATGGAGCCAAGAGCGCTTAGCTTATTTCGGGGTGCCTACACTGCCGCAACATCCGGCTGTAGTACACCGGGTGTTGATTGATACCGGAGAAAATCATGCACTAGGCAAGGATACGCTTTTTCAGGTAGTGAATGCTAAAGGAGAACCTATTGCTTATTACCGTAAAATTTTACAGGAAGCATGTTTCAACGGTCAATGCAGACCTCTAAATCTTCAATTATATTGGAATATTACGGGAAGATACTTAGGATTCGAGCTTCCATCAGGTGAATTTTTAAGTAAGACAGAACACGTTCCGTTTACGGCGAATGAATACCATCAGCTCCATAAACTATTGGCGGATTCACTATCTCCTTTAGGGAATTTTAATTACCTTGATTTAACACCAACTGCCGCGCGTAAAACGGAAAAATTAGACGGCATAACTGCTCCTACGGCAACAAGCGTTTTACCCTATGTGGTCAAAGGGGCGGTATATACCACCTATGTATTATGGAAATTAGTTTATGGATCTACCCAACAAGAAGTACAGCGTCTGACCAAACAGGTGTTAACCGCGGCTATGGCACACGATATGCTGGAAAGTCCGGATAGGAGTGATCATTTTTGGTTATTAAATAACCTTGATGGTTTGGATAGCCTGACAGGCGCGCTTGAGCAGCAGCTTGTTGGGATGGTGTCTGATCGTGATTATACCTTGGGTGAAAGAGTCCTGCGGGTTTTACCGAATAGGAGCTTAAATTCAGATACGATACAGCTGGAACTGTTGCAACAATTTCAAGGATCTACCTACAGTTTACGATTACTCATTTTAGAAAAACTAATGCAAGCTAATGCCTTATACCCGTCTGCGGTACGGGTGTTAACTGCGCAGTTGAAAGACCTCAATGGTGCTGCTTTAGCAGTGGCATTCCGTTTATTTCGTAAGTTCCGTATAAAGAACAAAGAAACATTGACCGAAATAAGAAAACTGCAACACAGTGATAACGCTTATATCGCTAGCTTGGCTTCAGATTATCTGGATGATCGTGATTAATCCTTATACCTCTTACACCTTACAGCTCATTTTAGCCCTCACCCGGCGTAAGGTACCTCTAAAATCCTTTAAGAGTAGCCATTTGTCTGCGGATAGAAATGTTTGGAAAAGTTGTAACTTTTTAAAGTTTAGTTGCTTACCGCTTCCGACAAAAAAGGCAAGCTTTCTGGATGCAGCTCTTAACCTCCGATTATATTGGTATGGTTGCATAAGCTTTATTTTTTCTGGATCTAGCGTTTGAAGAGATAAGCTATTTTGTTTTTGTGCTTGTTGGATAAAGGCGGCTCCTTCTTTCGTGCGAACGATAACTAAGCTTTGCCCTTCTCTTTCGGTAAAATCGGGATAACCATCCGAGGTTTCCCAAGCATCGCCAACGGCAATGTCTGCCTGAATACCTATCCCTTCCGGGCAGAGTTTACAACGGAAATGTAGATGCTGATTCAGTGTTTTTCCCCAAGAGTCGTTATAACTTAGCTGATATTGTTTTTTTCTGCTGTCGATAAAGGAGAAATACCCAGGCCAGCCGTTTCCGCGATAGGCAAGATCGGTTACAGGAGGTACTGCTTCAAAATTTTCTACAATAGCCCGAGTGCCTTTAAAAGAAGGCATACCCGCGCATAAGATGGCTACCTTTAGTTGGAAACGATGGTTATATTGGGGGTACTCTTTTAAGAAGTTTTTGAGTGCGGAGATATCGCAAGGTTTCCCAATAAAACAATAGGTATCTTCATTGGAGGCTAAGATTTCTAAAATTTTGGAAAAAATTAAGGCGGGTGCATACCTTGATGATGCACATTGTAGTACATCGGCACGTGTTTTGGAAATACGCAGCGCGTTTCGTTCATAATCATTGCGGTCTCCTCCAACTTGCAGTACGGCATCAACTGCTTTAGTTTCCAGCGCATGGATAGCAATAGCACTGATGACTCCCCCAGATGAGCCTTTGGTGCGGGTTTCAGTGTCGGAAGCGTACCCTGCATAAAGCGCTTGCATTTTACCCCAAATACGTTCCTCCTTCGTAAAGGTTAGATCATTGACTACATTAAGCCCTGGGCAGATACGGCTGATAATGGCTTCTTTTTGATGATCGACCTGCTGCTTTACCTTTGGATGGAAGAAGCCATCGTTTCCAAGCTGCATGCTTACTTGCTCATGTCCACAAATACTCTCGCAAAGTCCACAGCCCAGACAAAGCCCATATTGGTCTAATTGCTGAATAGTCCAAGATTTTGTCGCCATATCAATGTATAATGGTGGTGTACAGTAATTCTTTAAGTGCAGTTAAGCGTGGTTGAACAATCGTTTCATTGCAATAGGCAATCTTGTCTTTAAGTTCTTGTCGCCGATTATAAGCATCTTCCAACCCACGTAAGACGTTCTCTTCATTGGTATTTACACAATCGCCAAGCCATGGATACTGAAGTGTATCGGCAAATAAGCCATTAAATTTACGACTATATGCCATAGGATATACGGGCACTCCGGTAGAGAAAGCAGCAATACAAGCGTGCATACGCGCACCGGTAAAAAAGTCTAGACCGCTTATGTAACTTTTTGCTTCGATAGGCGTTTTAAATCGGGGAGCTATCTGTACTTGTGGAAATTGCTTTTGAATAACTAAAGCCGCTTCATAATCATCTTCGACCGCCTGATATTCAGGTATTACATGTGGTACGAGATGTATCTGGACATCCTTCTGTTGGCTAAAATAGTTTAATGTATCAACAATCAACTTCGTGTAGTTGGTTTGCATACCAAATTGATTATTACGCGTATAACCACCATTCCAAAGAAGTCCGGAGACATTAATACCGATATGTGTACGGCTTTCATCAAATGATTTTTTGGTGTAGGGCATATAAAAAGCTACGTCTATGCTTTCAGCAAGCCTATTGGCGGGTAACTGATTAGCCGTATAGGTGTAGCTTTGTTTGTCTCGACTAATAACCAAATGGGCATATCGCATTGCTTTAAAAGCCGACTGCTCATTTTTTGGATCCTTAAAGGGACCGATCGTTTGGGGGAGTAGTACCTGCTTTTTCACCCTTTTACCGAAATAGATCTTGCTATTTCTTATTTTTTTAAAGCGTTTCTCTCCGTAAATATCCGTAAAACTATCGCCTTCAGCAATATCAAAAACATAATCGATCGATCGGATATCCGCTAACCGATGTTTTTTGGGAAAAAGCCATAGCTTTAAACGCCATTTGAGATCGTAAAAGTCAAGTCCAGGAATATTTCTAAAGCGAATGGATTTGTTGCCAATGGTTATTTGGTCAAAGCCAGAACGTTCGCTGCCAAAAAAGGAGAAATCAGCCTGAATGCCGTGTGCTTCGGCCATATCGGACAAGAGCGCCAATGAAGCATAAGCTAAGGCTGCTACGCCAAGGTTTTTATTATAGGGGTTTGCCCAAACGATACCGATCTGAATTTTTTTGTCAGGTTTCATGGCAGTACACCCTGCATGAATAATGCCAAATTTCTAACGCCTATTTTTTGATGCAATGGAATTTATTATCTTCCCCACAATCGGGTGTTTTTTCCGCAGTGCAACACCTGATTTAAGCTCGAATGGATATCCTGCAGTGCCAATTTTCAATTGTTGCCTGACTTATCAGCGGAGTGCTGTTCTTTTGTTGGCTCTTCAAACTGTCCGTCTTTAAACGCCTTTACGCCCTGACCCAAACCACGCATCAGTTCAGGTATTTTTTTACCTCCAAAAAGCAATAAAAGGGCTATTATAATCACTGCCAATTCCGGTCCGCCGATAAGGCCTAATAATATTGTAATAAGCATATCTAATTTTTCATGTAACTTTGCAAAGATACACGCAATAGATTAGAAAAACATTAGAATTAAATTAGGAATTCTTTCCTAGTCAAAGAATAAAATACCTATGGATAAGTCGCAGGGTCAGGAAAAGACGTCAGGTATATTACGCCGATTATTGGTTGTATTTTTAGTATTTGTGTTTTGTATAACCGCTGGTTCCTTATTGCTTCGACATTCTATTGCCCAAAAACTAGCCTATTTGAGCGTTAAATTAAAAGCTCCGCCAGAAACAGGCGAAATCAGTAATGTATTGTTGGAACTAAATAGCGCTGAAAACGATTTTCAACAAGCCAGCTTATATGGTTACGGCGGTAAGCTAAACGAATATCAACAGAAACTGCTCCATGTCTTTAATAAGGTAGAAGATATTTTACAAGAATATCCATCAATGGCCGATTCGAATGCTTATGTAGCGGACGAAAAACAATTCAAAGAATTTTTAGACGGTAAATTGAATCTTTCTTTAAAAGTTTTTGCCTTAAAGAAGAGCTTTGATTCGTTGCTGATCCAAAGTGCAAAAGAAAATAATGTCGATATAGACCATGTAGAACAGGTAGACGTTCAGCGAGACACCCTTAGCCAATTACATCAAGATACCGTGATACAAGAAGTCGTATCGGCAGTAGAGAAAAAAAGCTTTTTTAAACGCTTACAGAACGTTTTCTCTCCTAGTTCTGATTCCCTACGTACCAAGTTGCTTACCGTGACAAAGGCCACTGCACGAAGAGATTCTATCAATCGGGAACTTCAACGGGCCAATGAGCGGGTGCAGCAACAGTTGTTGAAAAAGTTAAATAAAGAACACGATTTGCTAGCCGAATCGCAGCAACAATTAATCTCCTCCAATCTTTCCTTAATTATTCAATTGCGCCAATTGATTGATCAGATCAAAGATAGTTATCTGTATACATGGGAACGAAACCAACAGGAGACTTTGCGGCAATATGAAGAAGCGGTAAGTGATTTGGATAGCTTTACAATTATCGCCATTTTAATGGTATTGCTTTTCGTGGTACTGTTATTAATCTATATAAAAAAGGCGGGAAGGGCAGAAGATCAGTATAAAGTGGAAAATGCACGAGCGATCGCCTTGGCAGAACAGAAATCCGAGATGTTAGCCACCATGAGCCATGAAATCCGAAATCCGTTAACAGCGATTACTGGTTTTGTCTATCTCATGCGTAATACAGCGCTTAATGCTGAGCAGGAACGTATGGTTGCTTCCATAAAAACGTCATCGGATTTGTTAATGGATACGGTAAATGATATTTTGGATCTAACTAAAGTTGAAAATCAACAGTCGGATGTATTACGTGTGGTGTCTTTTACACCCTTTCATGAAATAAAGGAGACTGTCGAGACCATGCGCTTTATTGCGGTGAAAAAGGATATTTCCCTGGATTTTGATTTTAATGGGCCACAAGACCATATGGTTTATGGAGATCCCTTCCGTTTAAAGCAAGTGATTATTAATTTATTGGGAAATGCCATTAAATACACCGATGAGGGAGGAGTAGCAGTCAATTGCACCTTAATGGAGAGCGATGCAGGTCGGGAAGAATTACAGGTGAGCATTAAAGATTCTGGAATGGGGATTGCGCAAGATAAACAGGCTAAATTGTTTACTAAATATTATCAGGCATCTAAAGATAATAACAGACCCGGTACCGGTTTAGGTTTATATATTTGCTATCAACTCATCAAATTGCAGGAAGGAAATATTCAAGTGGAAAGTGAAGAAGGGGTAGGATCAACCTTTCGTTTTACTATTCCTTATAAATCGGCTAATGTTTGAACCAAAAACCAATTTGGTGTTTTGTTTTGAGACAAAATGCCTCCGCCACGTTAATGTAAATTTCTCTTCATTTTTTATAAAAATTAGATTGAAAACAAGTAGGTTTGCACTCTTTTTATTTTTAAAATCGTTAATAGAAAACCTTTTATGGGGTCTAGAATACAGGCTATAGAGTATTATTTTCCGGAAAAAAAAGTTACGAACGAGGATTTAAGTGAAGAGTTTCCGGATTATGATTTCTCTAAGTTTGAATATAAAATAGGTATTAGTAGCCGCTACGTCGTGGCTAAAAATGAAACGGCCCTCGATTTAGCAGAAAAAGCTTGTCTGAAATTATTCCAACGTATTGATAAAGCACAAATAGACTATGTGTTGTATTGTACGCAAAGTCCCGAATATATCATGCCTTCAACGGCTTGTATCTTACAAGATCGGTTAGGCCTAAACAAAACAGTGGGTGCTTTCGATTATAATTTAGGCTGTTCGGGCTATACCTATGGGTTAAGTATGGCAAAAGCTTTTATTGAAAGCGGGCAGGCCACACATATCCTTTTAGTTACAACAGATACGTATTCTAAGTATATTAATCGGAAAGATCGCTCCAACAGAGCCATTTTTGGAGATGCCGCTACGGCGACATTCATTTCACGGGATGATGAATCTAATGGAATTTATAAGTTTAAGTTCGGGACAGACGGCCAAGGTTTTAATAAACTTATCATTAAAAATGGAGGAACGAAATATCCGGTTGATCACCATCCGCTAGAACTTCTATATGGTCGGGGAAACCTCTACACTGAGAATAATCTCTATATGAATGGACCGGAGATTTTTAGGTTTACCAGTACGGTAGTGCCTCCATTTATTGAAGAGGTTTTAGCATTTAATGAGATTAGTAAGGATGAGGTAGGTCAATTTGTTTTTCATCAGGCCAATGCACATATGCTTAAGGTTATGCGGGAGCGATTGGCTTTACCGGTTCCGAAATTTTATATTAACCTGAGAGATGGGGGAAATACCGTTTCTTCAACAATACCAATTGCCCTGAAAAACTACAGCAATCAAGAAATGAATGAAATCGATACCAAAGTGATTATTGCGGGCTTTGGTGTCGGTCTTTCGTGGTGTGCAGGTTTAATTGAATTGGCCAACAAGCTATAGCCAACCTTTCCTTTTAAACCATAAATAGATGCCAAAGGTAATCAAAGCCATCAGCAACATAACAAGCGGATAGCCTAGGTGCCAGTCTAATTCTGGCATAAAATGAAAATTCATACCGTATACACCCACGATAAACGTTAAAGGCATGAAGAATACAGAAAAGATGGTTAAGACACGCATAATTTCATTCGTGCGATGAGAAGCGATGGAAAAATATGCAGATAGTAATTGGGAGGTGTTTTCGGATAAATTGTCATAAATATTTTGCATACGTATGTATTGATCACGTAAATCACGTGTATAAATGTTCCGTTGTTTTGGCATGTCAATTTTATCGATAATTTCGTATGATAAGATTAATAAACGTCGGATAACATCTACCTTACGTTTGACATAATAAAGTCCGCGCAAAATAGGTGCTTTACGCTGTTTCAAAAAGACATTTTCCTCAAAATAGTCTAATGATTGGGCTAATTTTACACTGGGAGGTTCGAATGTTAACAAAGAAGCTCGGATAATTCGATTAAGTACACATAGCGTATCGGTACAACCTTTGGCATCAATGGCTTTAGTCTTAACTTCTTCAATAAGTGGTTGCGCTGTTCGATGAACGGTGATCATGTAATCGGTAGTGAAAAAAATAGCTATTTTATTGGTGAGCTCTTGTATGGTATCTGCCTCACTGATAGGTTGTTGGGTGAATACCCGTACAATAATAAAGGTATACGTGTCAACAATTTCATACTTTGGTAAATGATCGGGCTGTAGGCAATCCTTAATAGACGCTTCATGTAACGAAAATTGCTGAGCAATTTCCTGAATCTCTTTTACTGTAGGATCACTTAAATCAATCCAATCAAATCCATGTTCAGCTTTGGTAGCAAAAGTTTTTTTCATAGTAGCCCAGACTTATGTATGGGTATAAAGGTAGAAAAATCGCAGAAAACTTCGGCGTTTGCTAAAAAAACCATTAATTTGTTATTTTTGCCCAAATTCTATGGTAAGAATTTAAATGGAATGAAGTGATCCAAAGCAAGCCATAAAGGAGCATTTCTTTATAGTTCACCGTTGAAATATACAACAAATGTGAAAAATCATGATCGTTCCATCCCCCGTTAAAAGGAAAATTAAAGAGATGAAAGCTGCATAAATTACCCTCAACAAAAGGCTATGAATAATTTATGTAAGCTTCATGACCATTAAAACCGCCAAAGGCAGCATGAATGCCTATAAAAACTTTAAGTAATGAATAAACAAATTATTCTAATGAAAATAGATAAGACAATTAAGCGTTCTTTTTTGCGTACCAGTATAGTTTTAGGTTTGTGTGCTTGTTTTTCAGGTGCTTATGCTCAGCGAAATCCTGTTTTTCCGGGCTGGTATGCTGATCCAGAAGGTATAAAATATGGAAATACCTATTGGATTTTTCCTACTTTTTCTGCCCCTTATGAAGAGCAGGTACTGATGGATGCCTTTTCTTCCAAAGATTTAATCCATTGGAAAAAACATGAACGCATCATTGATACTACTGCTGTAAAATGGGCTAAAAAAGCGATGTGGGCACCAGCTGTTTTACAAAAGCAGGGTAAATATTATCTTTTCTTCGGGGCGAACGACGTTCATGAGGGAGAAATCGGGGGAATAGGTGTTGCTGTCGCTGATAAACCTGAAGGGCCCTATAAAGATCTGTTGGGTAAACCCTTAATTAACGAAATCGTTAATGGGGCTCAGCCTATCGATCAGTTTGTTTTTCAGGATACGGATGGCACCTACTATATGTATTATGGTGGTTGGGGGCATTGCAATGTGGTTAAACTGAAAGACGATTTTACGGGTATTGTACCCTTTGACGACGGAACATTATATAAGGAAGTCACACCTGAAAGTTATGTTGAGGGTCCCTTTATGTTTGTTAAAGACAACAAATATTACTTTATGTGGTCTGAAGGAGGATGGACAGGTCCCGACTATAAAGTGGCCTATGCCATAGCGGATTCTCCATTTGGACCATTTAAACGAATCGGTACTATTTTGCAGCAAGACGCTAACATTGCAACAGGAGCTGGGCATCATTCCGTAATACATGCAGATGACCAGGATAAGTGGTACATTGTTTATCACCGTAGACCATTAGGCGATCAAAATGCTCACCATCGTGAAACGTGTATCGATGAAATGCAGTTTGATGAAAAAGGCTTCATTAAGCCTGTTGTCATGACAAAATAGTATTTATGAATAGGGATAAAGGCAACGTTTTAGTTTTCGGCGGATACGGCCAATTGGGACAATGTTTGCAAGCGGTTGTTGGCTCTGCTAATGAAAGATTAGTGTTTCTTTCTTCCCAGCAAGCGAATGTCGCTAATGAAGAGCAGCTAGTCTCCCTTTTTAACCACTACAAACCAACTATTGTGGTTAATTGCGCCGCTTACACGGCTGTTGACCAAGCAGAAGATGAAGTGGAGCAAGCAAACGTGTTGAATGCGGATGCACCTGCTACGATAGCCAAGTTGTGCAAACAATTTGATGTGGAATTCATCCACATTTCTACTGATTTCGTTTTTGAGGGGAATAAAACCGGGTTATTATCGGAAACAGACGATACGAAACCTGTTGGGGTATACGGACAATCAAAATTGGCTGGTGAGCAAGCTATTGAGCAAATTTGGGAAAAGCATTTTATTATCCGTACCAGCTGGTTGTATGCGCCATTTGGAAATAATTTTGTTAAAACCATGATCCGGTTAGGGAAAGAAAGAACACAATTGAATGTGGTGGCTGATCAGGTAGGAACGCCTACTTATGGTATCGACTTGGCAAACGTTATTTTAATGTTCATCAGCCAGCCGGAAAGAGCATATGGCCGCTATCATTATAGCAATGAAGGAGCGGCTAGCTGGTATGATTTCGCTCATGCTATTTTTGAAATCAATCAACTCCAGGTAAAGCTTTTACCTATATCAACGTCAGCTTTTCCAACGAAGGCAAAAAGACCGGCATACTCGGTGTTAGACAAGTCAAAAATTAAACAGCAATTAGCGATCGAAATTCCTCATTGGCGGGATAGCCTAAAAAGGTGTTTGAATTTCAGCCAATCCATAGAATAGGGCAGCGGCGTGTAGCGCTTGTCCGATTTTGTTTTCTTTTAATAGCTGTTTGACTTCATCTATAGAGACTAAAAGTACGTCAATTTCTTCTTGATCGTCTAAGTCCTGTTCTTTCACCTTAACTCCCCCTTTAGCTAAAAAGGTCGTTGTAATATTGGTGCTGGTAGCGGGGTTTGGATAAAGGTCAACCAGTTTTTCCAAGCTGTCAAAGGTGTATCCAGTCTCTTCCAGCATTTCTCGCTTTGCGGCCGTCAGGGCATCTTCTCCCTCATCTATAACACCACCCGGTATCTCCAAAAACTCCTTTCCTGCTCCATGACGATACTGTTTTACTAAAATTACTTCATTGTCTCGGGTCAGCGCCACAATATTCACCCAATTAGGATATTCGAGTACATAATATTCTGGTACGATATGGCCATTGGGCATTTGGCATTGATCTCTTCTTAACACTGCCCATGGGGCGTTTACAAGATATTCGGAGGATAAGGTTTTCCATTTCATGGCGCAAAGATAAAAGAAGGTTCTTTATATACTTTCTTTTTCCGAAAAAGAAAGTATCAAAGAAAACTCGCCGCTTCAAAATTTACAGGAACGGAAGTGCATCCCATTGCACCCTGTAAATTTTATAGGCGGCATCTTCGAAGACTAAAGCAGGTGCTTTTAACCGGACGTGCCGTATGGGCCGTTTTTTTAATGGTGGACACTATATAGGTATGCTTTCCACCTGCTCGGTAGAAAACCTCCGTTCTGCTTAAATATCACCTAGGAAATTTGCGGTTGCAAGTTGATGCACTACCCTTGTAGCAAAGTTCCAAGCGATGAGTTTTTTGTCTACTTTTTTGCGGAAAAAAAGTAGAACAAATTAAAAAAACAGTCTAAAGAAAACCTTCTTTAAATATCATCAATCTAAAAGACTTTTTTTGTTAAAATTCTGTTAAATAACAGAACTGCATAAATATTTCAATAAATTAGCGATTCTAAATCGAGTATTTACTTTATGGTACACCTGAATAGATATATTTTCTTAGCTGTTTTATCACTCATTTCTTTGAAGTCGTTCGCGCAATCTCGACAAAAAGCGCTCAATCTGAACACAATAGTCGAAAAAACCAATAATATAGCCAGTCAGCAACCCTTCGAAAAAGTATATCTCCATTTCGATAAACCTTATTATGCCGTTGGCGATACCATTTGGTTTAAAGCGTATCTTACCAGTCACCATCAGCTGTCGGGCCTAAGTAAAATTGTATACGTAGAAGTTTTAAACAGCTTGGATTCGTTGATCAAGACAACGATGATTCCCGTACAACAAGGTACAGGAAAGGGAACGCTTGTTTTAGATCCGCTCTTGTATAAGCAAGGGAACTACCGTGTTCGAGCTTATACACGTTATATGATGAATTTTGATCCCGACTATTTTTTTAATAAGAATATAACCTTAGGTGATGTTTTTAATAAGCGTGTAAAAACCCATGCCACTTTTACCGCTGCTAATGCCAGCAAAAATCCACCCATCAATGGCCGCATCCGCTACACAGATGAAGAGGGTAAACCTTTAACCGATAAACGGGTGTCTTGGGAACTGATGCGCGGAACGGCTAGTCTAGGAAAAGGTCGTGGAACTACCGATAAGAATGGTTATTTACAGGTAAACCTAAGTGGCGAACAGCAGGGATTGAAAGAAAGTATATTGAATACGACCATTAGTTTAGAGAATGTTCGGCCCGTAAATACCAGCTATTCCTTGCGTTCTGCCTTTCAAACACCTGATGTACAATTCTTTCCAGAAGGGGGATACCTTATCGCCGATATTCCGAGTGTTGTAGCATTCAAGGCGGTCGGCGGTGATGGTCTAGGCCTCTCGGTAAAGGGCTCCATAGTGGATCAGAATGGACAAGAAGTTACAAAGATCCAATCGCAGCATCTAGGCATGGGAAAATTTACGTTAACACCAAAAACAGATGCTAGCTATACGGCTAAAATTACCCTCGCTAATGGATCACAAGTTAGTTATTCACTGCCAAAAGTACGCCCTTTCGGTACCAGTCTAGTTATTGATCCAACGGACAGCACTAATATAGCCATCAATATTGTTTCAAATAATTTATACCTTGAACAAAATAAAGACAAAGTATTCTCATTGGTTGCACAGAGCGATGGTGTCATTTATTACGCGGCTCAAACACCTTTAAACAGTTCTTCCATCAGCGCTTCCGTGCCTAAGAGCAAATTTCCATCTGGCATTGTACAGTTTACGCTCCTTTCTCCTGCCGGAATTCCACTAAGCGAACGCTTGGTATTCATTCAGCGACCTCATGAATTAAAGCTGTCGCTAAACACGGATAAGAAAGCGTATAAACCTAAGCAAGCAGTACAATTACAATTGCATGCGCGGAACGATAGTACGGATGCTGTAGGAACCTTCTCCGTTGCAGTAATTGATGAATCAAAGGTACCTTTTAATGAAAATGCAGAAACGACAATTTTAACTAGTTTATTGCTCACATCCGATCTTAAGGGCTATGTTGAACAACCCAACTATTACTTTAAATCGGTTAATGACGAAACAAAAAATAATCTTGATCTCTTAATGCTAACGCAAGGCTATCGCCGTTTTAATTATAAGGATATCATCAGTGACAAGGTCGCCGGACTAACCTTTTTGCCTGAACAAGGAATTGATATTAGCGGGACGCTGCGCTTACTTAATGGTATCGCAGTACCTAACGGAAAGCTATTGCTTACGATTGGAAATGAAAAAAATGGCGTTGAAACCTTATCTGATGATCAGGGCAATTTTAAGTTTAGCAATGTGCTCTTTACGGATTCGGCACAAATTACCATTAGCGCTCGGGATAACGCCAACTACAAAAATTTAAAAATTACCTTAAATGGCGAATCTTATCCGGCTATTACACCCGCATCTACGGCACCGGATGAAATCTTAAATATCGATAGTACCTTGACGCCTTATATAAAAAATAGTGAGAAACAATACCGGACAGAGCGGTTACTTGAAGAAGTGGTTATTACGGCGAAAGCTCCACCCAAACCGCGGCATACTCAATACCCGGCGCTCTCCGGACTTAGTCCCATTCCCGATCATTTAATTGATGGGTCGCGCTTTACTGGATGTAATTTGCTGATAAACTGTTTGCAAACAGCGGCTATGGGCCTAACGTTTATGGATAACAATTTCTATATCACACGAGACTATAATCAGGGGAACCGAACACCTGTACAGGTATTTTTGAACGGAATGGCTATCGATGTGAATGGCATTAACACGGTTAGTCCAGCGGAAGTAGAATCGGTCGAAATTTTTCTACGTGATGATCTAGGTACTGTAAATCGTACCTATCAAAGCAATGGGGTACTGGTTATCAATACCAAGAAGAAGCCTGAAGGTACCCGTATTAGCAAAGCAGAACTGGAAAACCTCCTTCCAAAATCCAATGTGGTTACCATTACTCCACTTGGCTATCAGGCAGAACGTAGTTTTTATTTACCAAAGTACACACCAACAAGTACGCCTGGAGCAGATTTACGTACCACCGTATATTGGAATCCGGATGTCATTACCGATAAAACGGGTAAGGCAAGCTTCCAGTATTATAATGCCAGCGGCACTGGCACGTATAAAGCAGTAGTAGAAGGGATCGATGAAAACGGGAATATGGGTAGGGGGGTGTACCGCTATCAAGTAGAATAGGTATTATTCCGAATGATGGATTTATGTATTCATCATACCGTTTTCCAATTTGCATTTGAGAAGCATTTTATCTAAGTTTGTGGCCAAAATAAAAAGGGATTTTAGACGAGATAATAGGGCGCTAATATTCTCTTAGGCAGCGTTATGCTTTATACCACACCACATTAATGCCATCTATAATTTTCACACGTGAATGAACTTAAATATAAATTTTCAAGAGAAATTTGAGGAACGTCATATTGCACCAAACGGGCAAAACGTTCCGGAAATGCTTCGCACTATTGGTGTCGAAAGTATTGATCAACTTATTGAGGAAACCGTTCCTTCAAAAATCCGTTTAAAAAGTCCACTGGCTCTACCACCAGCCTTAAGTGAGACGGCTTATCTCCAACGATTAAAGCAAATGGCCTCCAAGAATAAGGTTTTTAAGTCGTATATCGGCCAAGGCTATTACGATGTCATTACACCCAATGTCATTTTGCGAAATGTCTTTGAAAATCCGGGTTGGTACACACAATATACGCCTTATCAGGCGGAGATTGCCCAAGGTCGTTTACAAGCTTTATTAAATTTCCAAACGGCCATCATTGATCTCACTGGCATGGAAATCGCCAATGCTTCCCTACTTGATGAAGCAACGGCAGCAGCTGAAGCCATGTTTATGCAATATAGTCTGCGGAAAAACAAAGAAGCCAATACATTTTTTGTTTCCGGAAATACGTTTCCACAAACCTTAGATGTATTAAGAACCCGGGCACTATCTTATGGTATTGAACTCCTCATCGGCGATTATAAAACGGTGGTGCTCGATAACGCTATTTTTGGAGGCTTAGTGCAATATCCCGCTGCCGATGGTAGCATCGATGATTATCGTGCCTTTGCCGAAGCATTACATACAAATGGTAGCACATTAGGTGTTATAGCGGATTTGATGAGTTTAGCTATTCTGACTCCTCCCGGTGAGTGGGGTGCTGACATTGTAGTCGGTTCTTCCCAACGTTTTGGTGTACCCATGGGGTTTGGCGGGCCGCATGCTGCCTTCTTTGCAACCAAAGATGCTTATAAACGAAATATCCCAGGCCGTATTATCGGTGTTACCATTGATGCTGCAGGGAATTATGCCTTACGCATGGCCTTACAAACCCGTGAACAACATATTCGCCGGGATAAAGCGTCGTCGAATATTTGTACCGCTCAGGCCTTACTAGCTATTATGGCCGGTTTCTATGCGGTATATCATGGTCCACAAGGCATCCGTGCTATTGCTGAGCGCATCCATGGATTAACGATCGTATTGGCCGAAGCGCTTCGTTCAATCGGTTATTCCCTACAAAATGACACTTATTTTGATACCATTACGTTTGATTTAGGTGATCTTTGCGGCCCCTTGCATGCGGAGGCATTAAATCATGAAATGAACTTTCATTATAACGGAAATAGCGTGAACATCTCCTTGGATGAAACGACCACGCTAGCGGATGTTAAAGAAATCATTAGGGTATTTGCAAAAGTTAAAGCTAAAACGCTAGCCGATATTGATTTTGGTGCATTAGAACAGGCGTTGCAAAGCCCCATCCCTGATCAATTGCAACGTACTTCGGCTTATTTAAGCCATGAAATATTCCATGCTTATCATTCCGAACACGAAATGTTGCGCTATATCAAGTCGCTAGAAGCTAAAGATCTATCGCTTTGCCATTCGATGATTCCACTAGGTTCCTGTACCATGAAGTTAAATGCAACGACAGAAATGGTACCCCTTTCTTGGGATGCATGGAGTAAACTACATCCATTTGCTCCGATTGATCAGGTAGGTGGATATATGCAGTTCTTAGACGAGCTCAATCAATGGCTTTCGTCAATTACCGGCTTTGCAAAAATGAGTTTTCAGCCGAACTCCGGAGCTCAAGGGGAATATGCCGGTTTGATGGTCATACGTGCCTATCATGAAGACCGCGGAGACCATCACCGTAACGTAGTACTGATCCCTGCATCCGCACATGGAACAAATCCAGCATCCGCATCCATGGCAGGTATGAAAGTCGTTGTTGTGAATTGTGATGAGCGGGGAAATATTGATGTAGCTGATCTCCAAGCGAAGGCAGAGGCCCATGCAGCTAATTTAAGCTGTCTAATGGTCACCTATCCGTCAACACATGGTGTTTTTGAGGAATCCATCATAGCGGTTTGCCAAATTATACATGATAATGGCGGACAAGTATATATGGATGGAGCCAATATGAATGCCCAAGTAGGTCTAACCAGCCCAGCTACTATTGGCGCCGATGTTTGTCATCTTAACCTGCATAAAACATTTTGTATTCCGCATGGTGGTGGTGGCCCGGGGATGGGGCCAATTGGCGTAGCCGAGCATCTTGTACCATTTTTACCTGGGCATGCTGTTGTCGATATTGATGAAGGTAAATCCATATCTGCTATCGCTGCGGCGCCATTTGGATCCGCATCTATTCTGATTATTTCACATGCGTATATTGCCATGATGGGTGCTGATGGCCTGACAAATGCTACCCGATTTGCCATCCTCAATGCGAATTATATTAAAGCCCGTTTAGAAGGTAATTATAAAATTCTATATGCGGGTGCCAATGGTCGATGTGCCCATGAAATGATTTTAGATTGCCGTCAATTCAAACAAGTTGGTATAGAAGTAGGAGATATTGCAAAACGGTTGATGGATTATGGATTTCATGCACCCACGGTATCTTTTCCCGTTGCTGGAACGCTAATGGTGGAACCTACCGAGTCTGAACCTAAAGCGGAATTAGATCGTTTTTGTGACGCTTTGCTTAGTATCAGGAAAGAAATTGCTGCGATTGAAAAAGGGGGAGCTGATAAAACAGAAAATGTCCTAAAATATGCGCCGCATACGCTCGCAGTAATTAGCGCAGATACTTGGGATAGACCATATACACGTCAGGAAGCGGCATTTCCATTGCCCTACGTTGCTAGTCGCAAATTTTGGCCAGCTGTTGGTCGTGTGAATGATTCCTATGGCGATCGGTCGCTGGTCTGCTCGTGTCCACCTTTAAGTGAATACGCAGAAGCGGCAGTTTAAAGTGGCTTAACACGAGCTGTAGCAGTCTTAATAAGTGCTACTGCTCGTGCTACTCATTTGTTACCCTAATTGAGATTAATTTTTCAATAGCTATCTGCTTTTTGCTTTATCGCATTCTACACCGTTTTTACAAAACGTTCATCGTAATTTTCTATATCGATAATGTAATGATTTTGCGTTAAGAAATTGAATAAAGGTTTAGCTTCGACAGACACGGGCATATTGGCGGTGGTAATAATTTGATTATTCTTTTTATCCAAATATGGGTAAGCATAAAGCTTAACATTTTTACTAAACATGCCACTAACATAAGCCAATAGCTCATCGGTATAATGTTCACCGTAATTTTTGGAATTAAAAATATTCCGTAAATTAGAAACGTTAGTTGAAATGCCTACATTATTCGGGTTGAATTGCGATAGGAATTTAGCCAATTGATGGCTTCTCGTAAAATTAGACACCAAAATATGGTTTCCGGTGGCGCATAATTCTTCTGCTCGCTTTGCAAAGTACTGTAAATCCTCATTGCTGAGCACTGGGTTTTCTTCCAAACCACTAGACATAAGTACCTCAATCATGACCAGCAGATTTTTATCTTTTACACCCACATTTCGCTTAAACTGATCTACAGCCAAATTGAACAAATCGAAATTGGGATTGGACTTTTGTCTATACTTCGTCCTTAAAATAATCACATCCTTCTTATATAGAAAATCTTTGGCTTGATGTGCATGACCATCCTGATCAAAAATTGCAGCGCTAGAAAATCCTTTGGCAATAAGGTATAAGTTAACCAAGCGTTCATTAACATGTTGAAAAGCTGGTCCGCTTAATTTAACCAGGTCTATCTCTACAGATCGCGCGGCTAAATTATCGGCTAAACTTTCAATCATCGTTTGGATATCGTTAATGTAAAAGTATGCAGCAAATACGAGGTTAACCCCTAAAATGCCTAACACGGTTTGTTGGAGCGAAGCGTCGCTGTCTAATAAGCGTACGTGAAAGATAAGATCGTTAGGTGCACCACCAATTTCTGATTGGAAACGGAGGCCTATCCATCCATGAGGGTCGTTTGTTTTACTAAAATTTAAGGTAGTTACCGTATTTGCAAAAGCAAAAAATTTACGGTTTTGGTATTTTGGACCTTTTAATCTATCTGTTAATAATCCATACTCATGATCCAGCATTTTTTCCAGTCTTGAGCTGCTGACATATCGTCCATTGTCTTCTACACCATAAATAGCATCACTAAAGGCCATGTCATAGGCACTCATGGTCTTCGCTATTGTTCCAGAAGCCGCACCTGCGGTAAAAAAATTCCGTGCAACTTCCTGTCCGGCTCCAATTTCGGCAAAGGTGCCATATATTTGCTCGCTTAGGTTGATGTTAAGGGCTTTTCTTTTGTTTTCCAGTATCTCTCTTGCCATACTGCAAAGGTAGAAAATTAGTTGTGTTCATGTAAGACTTTGCCTTAGAAAACATAGACCAGCTAAAAAAGAATGGGTTGAAATAAACATGCTTTTTTAATGTATTTGTTTGCATAAAATTCAAGATAAACTAAGATAAAGGAGCACAATCTAGCAAATCTTACTACCTTTGGAACGTAACTTCATGTACCATTTACGTGAATGACCGAACATACAAGCAAGTATAAAAGAACCACAAAATTGGAAATTAAAAATGAGTAAATTGAATAGGAAGCAAGATGCGTTAGATTACCATGCTAACGGTAGGCCAGGAAAAATTGCAGTTGTACCTACAAAGCCAACTAATTCACAACGTGATTTATCCTTGGCTTATTCTCCTGGTGTTGCGGAGCCGTGTTTAAAGATTGCGGAAAATAAAGATGATGCGTATAAATATACAGCTAAAGGTAATTTAGTGGCTGTCATTAGTAATGGTACGGCGGTATTGGGTTTGGGAGACATTGGCCCAGAAGGTGGAAAGCCAGTAATGGAAGGCAAAGGACTGTTATTTAAGATTTTTGCCGATATAGATGTGTTCGATTTAGAGTTAAATACAAAAAATGTAGACGACTTTGTCCGCACGGTCAAATTACTAGAACCTACTTTTGGCGGGATAAACCTGGAAGATATCAAAGCGCCCGAATGTTTTGAAATTGAGCGTCGGTTAAAAGAAGAAATGTGCATACCGGTGATGCATGATGATCAGCATGGCACCGCCATTATTTCTGGAGCTGCTCTGATTAATGCCTGTGAACTGCAACAAAAGAAATTGGAAGAAGTAAAGATTGTTGTCAATGGTGCCGGTGCCGCTGCTATTTCCTGTTCGCGGATCTATATTTCTTTAGGTGCTAAACCGGAAAATATTGTGATGATTGACCGGAGCGGTGTCATACGTAAAGATCGGGAGAATTTGGATGCGCTAAAAGGTGAGTTTGCAACTGATCGCGATATCCATACGCTGGAAGAAGCTATTCGGGATGCCGATGTATTTATCGGTCTTTCTGCCGCTGATGTACTTTCAGGAGATATGTTGAAAACCATGCGTAAAAATCCTATTGTTTTTGCCATGGCCAATCCTAATCCGGAAATCGCTTATGATTTAGCTGTCCAGACACGTCAGGATGTGGTTATGGCTACTGGTCGCTCCGATTATCCCAATCAGGTAAACAATGTTTTGGGTTTCCCTTATATTTTCCGTGGGGCACTGGATGTACGAGCAACGGCCATCAATGAAGAAATGAAGTTGGCTGCAGTATATGCTATTGCCAAATTAGCAAAAGAACCCGTTCCAGAGTCGGTCAATCTTGCCTATAATATAAATAACTTAAAATTTGGAAAGGATTACATTATCCCAAAACCTACCGATCCGCGCTTAATTACAGAAGTGGCGCCAGCTGTTGCGAAGGCAGCCATAACTTCTGGTGTGGCGCGTGCAGAAATAGCCGATTGGGAAGCCTATAAAGATAACCTTAGGAAACGTTTAGGATTAGATGATGTATTAATGCGCGATTTAAGTGCTGCTGCTCGCCAACATCCAAAACGGGTAGTATTTGCAGAGGCAGATCATTACAAAATCCTGAAAGCAGCTCAAATTGTACGAGATGAAGGGATTGCAGAACCAATTTTATTGGGCAATAAAGAGAAAATTCAACAAATCATCCGCGAAAATGCGTTGGATTTGCATCAGGTGCCAATTATTGATCCATTTGAAGAGAGTGATACCCCTAGGTTTAAGCAATATGAAGAGTCGCTTTATAAGAAGAGGCAACGAAGAGGCCTGACGTTAAATGAGGCCCATAAGTTTATGTTCGATCGCAATTATTTTGGCGCGAGTATGGTCGAATTTGGAGAAGCGGATTGCTTGATTTCGGGGTTAACCAAGAATTACGCAACGACTATCCGTCCGGCACTCCACGTAATCGGTACAAATGCCGGATGTAGGATTGCGGGAATGTATATGATGCTAACCAAAAAAGGCCCTGTTTTTTTGGGCGATACTACCGTTAACAAAAATCCTACAGAAGAAGAGTTGGTAGACATTACGGTATCCTTATACGATGCTGTCAGGAAAATGAATATCGAACCTAAAATAGCATTGCTTTCGTATTCTAATTTTGGATCAAATGATGGAGAAACACCTAATAAGATGCGTAATGCCGTAAAAAAACTACACGAAAAATATCCACATATTGTGGTTGATGGAGAAATGCAAGGTAACTTTGCCATTAACAACCAGATGCTTGTTGAAAATTTTCCGTTTAGCCAGCTTAATGGTAAACCAGCAAACGTATTGGTGTTTCCGAACCTTGAATCAGGTAACATCGCTTATAAATTGTTACAAGAATTGGGTGAGGCTGAAGCGGTAGGCCCGATATTATTGGGACTTAAAAAACCGGTACATGTATTACAATTGGGTAGCTCGGTCCGGGAAATTGTCAATATGGTTACGATTGCCGTTGTAGATGTACAATCGAGGGAACGATAAATCAATAACATGTACGAATATTTTAACGGTAAATTGGCTTATAAATGCCCCACTTACGTGGTGTTGGATGTGAATGGGGTGGGATACCACATTCACATCTCCCTACATACTTTTAGCCAAATAAAAGATAAAGAGCAATGTAAACTCTTTATCAGTTTTCAGGTGAAAGAGGATGCGCATACCTTATACGGTTTTGCTGAAGAAGGTGAACGCCGCTTGTTTCATCATCTGCTTTCTGTATCGGGTATTGGAGCCACTACGGGACGAATGATTTTATCATCCATTACGCCCGCAGAGATTCAAGCGGCAATTATACAGGGCGATGTAAAGCAGATCCAACGGATCAAAGGCATAGGGCCGAAATCCGCCCAACGCATTATTTTAGAGCTTCAAGATAAGCTAAAGAAAGAAGGACCGGATACACTAATAACCGTTCCGCATCATCAATCTACTTCCGAAGAGGCGCTTACTGCTTTAGTTATGTTGGGCTTTAACAAGGTGCAAGCAGAAAAGGTCGTACAGGAAATCAGTAAAGCAAATGCCTCTCAGCTCACCGTTGAAGAACTAATTAAAGTAGCTTTGAGAAGATTATAAAAACTTTCCAGTTGGTAATCAGAATATGCGAAAAGCGTTTGAATAGCTTTTTGTTGCTCGTGAATGAGGTCTCTATGCACCTGCGGATGGAGGGTATGGATTAAATAAATCCGAATTTTGGCTTCAAAATATTTTAAATTGTATTTTTTAGCCATCAGAATAAGTTGACCGGCCAAATGCAAATAGTCTTTTCCTGCACGTCGCAGTAGTTCCATATCTAAAAGACCTCTTTGGATGCTATTGACGATGTGTGTGCTATATAGCTGTTGTACTTTATTTCTGATCAGTATCGCTACGTCTTTTTGTCCGGTGATTAAATATTTTTCCGCCATAGCAAGAAGGATACTTGCTTTAAAATTAGGCATTATCTTTTGCGCTCCTCTTAAATTATGGCGGTATATAATTTGTAGATAGTTGGTCTCAATAGTTTTCGTAGCCTTTAATTTTAGAATAATATAACCCAGTGTATAGATTAACTGGTTATGTAAGCACTTGGCACCTCGTTCGGGATTAGCACAAAAAAGTTGAATTTCATCAAAGGCTTCGTCTTTGAGTACATGATATCGATAATAATGATAGATGTTCTCCATGATTAAAAGTGGATTCAAGGGGAAGTTAGCGTAAAATGGATAAGGGATAGCTTTCAATGCTTCAATATGTTTTAATGCTTCTTGATCATTAAGGCATAGTAATGCGGAGAAGGCAAAGGAGGTGTGCAGCAAAATCTTTTGTTGGACAGAAATAGGGTATTGTAAAAGTTTTTTTAGTGCCTGTTGATAGGCGGGCTCCGTTAACAGGTGATCAAGTGCTATGTCAATAAAACCTGATGATGCAAGGCTTTGGTTCAGCACCGATGTAATGCTTGGATCAGTTTGCATAACGTAATCCAAATTATTGCATGTATAGGAAATTAGGGATGCTTGATAAGGTGTAATAAAGGCCACTCCCTGTATATAATTGAAGACGGTTAAGTCACCGCATTCCAAAGAAAAAAGAATAAACCACTTGAGTAGTGCGATTTTTACCTTTTCTGGATAATTATTGTGTGTTAGCCAATCGATCAGCGGTTTTTCTGCTTTATTTTCATAGAGTTCAAATGTACTCTGTGCGATAAAATAGGCAGCAATAACAAGGGATTTGAATCTGATTTGGTAAGTTGCACGGGTTCCTTTTCCCTCCTGATGTTCGTATATAAGCCCATCATGAAGCAATTCATCGTAGATAGGGTGGTTTTCTTTAATAATTGGATAAACTTGTTTTTTGTTGATGATGGGCAATTCTGTAGAAAGATCGATGAAGAAACTGAGTTGGTTGAGCAGCAATTGTTTTTCTGAAGCTAATGCTCCCTTTAGAATTTTTTTGCGGAGAAAAATTGAAATGATAGCATATTCATCAGCAGATTGATCTATATTCATGCGTATAGAACTGCCTTTTAGTTGGTAATAATACTGAAAGTACAATGGCGTGCTGATAGTCGAAAAATAGGGTACTTTATCGCATGTTTTACTTGGTGGAGCAGTTGGTACCTTATCCATCAGTTGCTGGATTTCTTGCGTGCTAAAAGGGGGCAAATTAATAGCGCCATGGCCTACAAAATTGGTAAACCATAACTTGCTGATTTCTTTGTTGTTTTCTATAAAGTTTCCATATTTTTGCCAAGTGGATGGACGCATGGTAATAATGAATTTTATCCAAGAATAATTGGACAGATGAACGACGATATCGATCATTTGTTTAAAAATAATGCTAAAGGTGCGGTTGTTCGTCATGTTATGGTTGAAATCGTCAATTATAATATAAAGCTTTCCAGGAGCATTTTTTTCATAACTGGTGAGGAACTTGGCAAAATGCAGTGGCGAAAAATTTAACAGCTGAGCTAACCATTTGTTACTATCGAAACCAAAGTATGCCGCAAAGAAAAGGGAAGAGCTGGTTACAAATAGAAATATATCATTTCGTTTTTCTGCATGATTAATCGCCAGTTGTTCATCCACCCAGCGGGTAATACCTATTGTTTTTCCCATTCCGGATAGTGCGCTAATGATACAGGTCGTTGCTTTAGACTGTAAGAATTGTTGTATGTGTTGGGATATGGGTTGCCGGTCGATGGTGTAACGATAAGACAGTCCACTTTTACGTTTGTTTGTCTGCAAGGTAAACCGGGTAATGTTATGCGCAACTTGAGCAATGTTGTTCCAATAGTAATGCTCAATTCCTTGTTTTTTTTGCATTTCTATTTGGTCGACAAAGTCTGTCCAGCTTTCATACCCACAATATTGTGAAAGTACATTTAACGTAAATGATGAAGGAGCATAGCGTGCTTGGGCAAAACCATAAACTCTTTTGATGGTCGTTTGACTAATGGTTTGTTGTGTCTTGTCCGAAATGTCTAGTGCAAGTTTATAACAATCGGCTGCAATTATCTTGTTGATTTGCGCAAATTCTAATACTTTGATTTTTAATTCTTGGATGTGTGTGTGTAAAAATAATGGCATATACTGGTTTGTTAAGGTGTTAGTTGCGGATAAATATAGGGTTTAGAGATAAAGTTGGCAACTTTAGGCATGGAATAACAATATAAGTTTAGCTATAAATAATATAATAATTTTTTATTTTATGGTCGGAAATTAGGCTGAAGGTCTTATGCCTGTTTGCTGTAAAAGGGGGGGCGGCGATATGTTAAAGCCAGCTTTTAAGCGCAATGTATTGATGTATGGTGGCAATTGGATTTTTTAAACGTGGTTGGAAATGCTTAATTAGACATAAAAAAACTGAACAAACTGAACAGCATTTCAGCTCAACTAATAATTGCCATTGGGGAAGAAGAGACATGCCAGAGCGGCTAAAATCAGAAATCGCATATCAAGGCAAATGATGTACAATGGAATTTATTGCAATTTTGTGTTCGTGAATGCCAAGCATTTTCTCTATGTTTGGCAAAAAAAGCAAAAAAACATAATAATGAATTTTCCAGCTGATTTAAAGTATACGAAAGACCATGAATGGATTCGTGTTGAAGGCAATGAAGCAACCATTGGTATCACCGCATTTGCTCAAAGTGAATTGGGGGATATTGTATTTGTAGAAATTCCTACAGTAGGAGAAGAGATTGCCGTTAATGAAGTATTTGGTACCATTGAAGCCGTGAAAACAGTTTCAGATTTATTTATGCCCGTAACTGCAACCATCTCGATCGTAAATGAGCAATTAGACGGATCTCCTGAGTTGGTGAATACGGATCCCTATGGCGAAGGGTGGATCATTAAAGCAACCATTACTAATCCTGCTGAACTGGATGGCTTGTTAACGGCCGAGGCTTACCAGGAGCTTGTTGGTGCATAAGGTACAAATCGTTATCGATTAGCGCTTATATTTACACGCTCCTCCTCCTGAGTTATCAGGAGTGAGGGCTGTTGAAAGGAAACCCTTTGAATGAGTATAACAGCCTTTTTGATAACAGATTTCAATAGATAGAATTTGTCTTTTTTCATTTGTCTCATATATGAAGCATTTTATTTGGGCTATTTTATGGGCGCTAATCGTATTGCTACTAACCTGTTTACCGATGGAGAGTACGGTTGAGAAAGTTCCTAAATTTGAGGGGATGGACAAATTGGTACATACTGGTTTCTTCTTTGTCTTTTCAATCTTGCTCTGTAGAGGTTTCTTAAGTAACCTGGGGGCGAATAGCATTCAGATAAGTATCTTTTTTAAGGTACTTTTGATTTCTCTTGTCTTTGCTTTATTTACTGAATTTTTGCAATATACCTGTTTTACCTATAGGAGTGGAGACTGGTGGGATGTTTTCGCAGATAGCGTAGGAACGGGAATGGGATTGTTTGCTTATCTCGTATTGGTGGGAATAAAACCTAAAAGGATGGTGGTTGAGCAGTAAAACGGCCTGACGAAGATAATATCCTTAAACTTTTTTGAATCATTCTAAATAAAACCTTACCTTTGGGTTTATTTGTTCTTGCTATGAAGTTAACAGCGTTAAAGCCAGGTAAATCGGGTATTATAAAAGATTTTACAGATCTAAATCTTTCCATAAAATTGATGGAGATGGGGTGTTTACCAGGTGAGCAAATTACTTATGAACGGGTTGCTCCTCTAGGAGATCCTATTGCCGTATCGATTGCGGGATACCAACTGAGCATACGGAAAGCAGAAGCCGCTACCATTATCGTTGAAGAAGTACCACCGTTATTTTAGAGAAGAGAAGAATCCATGAAAGTTGCGTTAGTAGGGAATCCTAATACCGGAAAGTCTACGTTATTCAATAGTTTAACAGGACTGAATCAGAAAATTGGAAATTTTCCGGGAATTACCGTAGATAAAAAAACAGGAACGTGTAAGCTACCGGATGGAGCGCTCATCGAAGTTATTGATTTGCCTGGATGTTATAGCCTTTACCCCAAAAGTAAAGATGAAGCTATTGTATTGGAAGTGCTTACCAATTCCAACAATCCGTCTCATCCTGATCTGATTATAGTCGTCGCTGATGCCACAAACCTAAAACGCAATCTGTTGCTATTCACTCAGGTAGCAGATTTAAAGATACCAGTCATATTAGCATTGAATATGACAGATGCAGCGCGGAAGGAGCAGATTTTAATCGACATAGATAAAATGTCTCAAAAGTTAGGTGTTCAAGTTATCCCAATTAGTGCTAGGCGAAATGAGAATATCGAACTATTAAAACAGGCTATCGTTGATGCCCCGAAGATCGCATTACAGCAGGAAAGTATTGCGGTATCAACCTTAGCGCCTCAGTTAATTTCCCAGATTAAACAAGATATTCGGATAAAAGAAGACTATGTCGCCTTATTGTTGGCACATCAACATGAGAACTTAGCTTATTTAACGGTTGATGAAAGCAATCATATTGAATCACTAGAACAGGCAAATGCTTTTCAGCCACAGCCGGCGCAAACAAAGGAAACCATTGCCCGATACGATTTTATCAGCAATCTACTGAAAGAAGCAGTCCAACAAAAACCGAAAGTTATTTCGGATACACCAAGCGGTAAAATTGATCGTATCTTAACCCATAAAGTATGGGGTTTCGTGTCATTTTTGGCGATTTTGTTATTGATTTTTCAAGCGATTTTTGCTTGGGCAGAATACCCCATGGGGCTTATTGAAAACTTCTTTGCCTGGTTGGATGAAGTGGGTAGGCAATTGGTGCCGGCGGGACTGTTAGCTGATTTGTTATTTGATGGTATTCTGGCGGGATTGGGCGGTGTGCTCGTGTTTATTCCACAGATCGCCATTTTGTTTGGTTTTATAGCGATCTTGGAGGATACAGGTTACATGGCCAGAATCACCTTTCTAATGGATAAGATCATGCGTAAAGTTGGGCTTAATGGTAAATCTGTCGTGCCGATGATTGGTGGCTTGGCGTGTGCTGTCCCTTCGATTATGGCAGCCCGTAATATTGAAAGTTGGAAAGACCGGATTATTACCATTATGGTTACGCCATTAATAAGTTGCGCCGCACGCTTACCCGTATATACCTTGTTGATATCACTGGTGGTGCCTAATGATAAACTTTGGGGCTTTTTTAATTTACAGGGTTTAGCATTAATGGGGATGTATTTGGTGGGTACCTTGGGCGCTATAGTAGTGGCTTGGGTGATGAAAAAAATCATTAAGACGAAAGAACGTTCTTATTTTATTTTAGAATTACCTGTTTACCGCATGCCACGTTGGAAAAATGTGGGGCTAACCATGTACGAAAAAGTAAAAACATTTGTTTTGCAAGTTGGTAAAGTGATCATTGCCATGTCTATTGTACTGTGGGTATTAGCAACGTACGGCCCTCCTGAGCGTATGGAAAAAATAGAGGAGAAATACCAATCCGCACAGTATACCCAACAATATGATGAAGAAGAATTGCAGATTATGGAATCGTCTGAAAAATTGGAAAATTCTTATGTAGGGGTTTTAGGCAAATTTATCGAGCCTGTTATTAGGCCTTTAGGCTTCGATTGGAAAATAGGTATTGCTTTAATCACGTCTTTCGCTGCCAGAGAGGTATTTGTAGGAACCATGGCTACTATTTATAGTGTTGCCGAACCCGAAGATGATACCTCGAGTATACGTGAGAAAATGAGTAACGCCCGTGATAGTGTTACAGGAGCGCCTATTTATACGGTAGCAACCGCCTTTTCGCTAATGATTTTTTACGCTTTTGCCATGCAGTGTATGAGCACCGTTGCGGTAGTGTACCGGGAAACAAAGAGTTGGAAATGGCCGCTCATTCAGTTGGCATATATGACCGGAATGGCTTATCTTGCATCCTTATTGGTATATCAATTGCTGAAATAGTGTATTAGGCATTTTTGGGTGTTGCTGATACGCCTAACGGCATCGGAGTTACCACATGGTAAATGATGATAGAGAAAACAACCTTAGCATTAGAAAAGTACGTACCACAACCTGCTGCACCTATTATCGCGCAGTGGATTCATCAAGCTCCCTGCTGGTTTAAAATCAGCAAAGGCAGGACATCTAAGTTTGGTGATTATCGTTCTCCTTTTAAGGATAAAGGTCATCGGATTTCGGTGAACCATAATTTAAACCCATATGCCTTTTTAATTACCGCTGTCCACGAGTTTGCACACCTTAAAACATGGAATGAATATCGGGCGAAGGTTAAGCCACATGGTCAGGAGTGGAAAAAAAACTTTAAGCAACTCATGAAACCTTTTTTTGAGTTGAATATCTTTCCTTATGATGTTCAACGGGCGGTTGTAGCTTATTTGGATAATCCGGCGGCTTCCAGTTGCAGTGACTTAACTTTATTTCGTACCCTGCAACGTTACGATAAGCCTAAAAATGGGCACTTGCGCGTGGAAGAACTGCCGTTAGGGGCTTCTTTTAGTTTACCTAATGGCCGAACATTTAAAAAAGGCGAAAAGATACGAACCCGGTTTCGCTGTACCGACCTAAATACGGGTAGAATTTATCTTTTTAGTCCGGTTGCGGAAGTTTTGATTAATACAGCTCGCTAACCAGCTTTTCAACCGTCGCTTTCAGGTCCGCTAATTCTTGCTCCACAACCGCTAAGCGATTTTCAAGTGATGCGGTATCGGTGGATGGATTTACATCATGATCAACATCTAACTGTTCAATATCAGGTACACCGCCAAAAAGATGCATATATCGTACTTCTTTTTGTCCCGTTCTTTTAGGAATCTGGATCACCATGGCCGGTTCTTCCGTACTGAGCTTATCTAAATAACCTTGTATTTCGGCCAATGAGTCAAAAGCATAGAGTCTACCTGAATTGCTGTTCATTTCACCTACGGTGAGAGGGCCGCGTAAAAGAAGCAGGCATAGAATTGCAACTTCTGCTGGAATAATGGGATATGCCACGCTTAACGTATGCCGGTATTTGGTGGTTCTGCTTGATCCACCGGTAGCTGTTGCAATCAGCCCTTTTTTTCTTAGGGTATCCAGTGCAGCGATAATCGTATCGTCGTCATATTGAACGACTGGTTTACGTGCCGATTTTTGATTACACGCAGCGGCCAGACCGTTCAAGGTTAAGGGATAATATTCGGGCGTGGTTTTACTTTTTTCCATAAGGGAACCGAGCACCCGTTGTTCTTCACTGCTAAGAATAGGTAAGGTTAGTTTTTGTTCCATTTTAACGATTGTCCTAATTTATGTGGCAAAATACAGAAATATGGGCATATTCCCTATAGCAATAAAAAAACAGGATCACTTACCGTCGAAAAATGCGTAAATTTGCAAGATATTAAGCATACTATGGATTTAGCTAAGACCTTAATGCTGCCCGGGAAATACTGCCCCTCCTTAACTCATTATGAGCGATGGTTAACGCGTGAAGTAAACATTGGTGATGTGCCTATGGGCGGTAAGCACCCCATTCGGATTCAAAGCATGACTACGGTAGATACCATGGATACCATAGGTTCTGTCGAGCAAACCATCCGGATGGTGGAAGCAGGATGTGAATATGTGCGCATCACCGCACCAAGTATTAAAGAGGCGAATAATCTAGCAGCAATTAAGCAGGAACTTCGTAAACGGGGCTATCACGTGCCTTTGGTTGCAGATATCCATTTTACACCGAATGCGGCGGAAGTGGCTGCACGTATTGTCGAAAAGGTGCGCATTAATCCCGGAAATTATGCCGATAAGAAAAAATTTGATCAGTTAAGTTATACAACTGCCGAATATCAGGCAGAGTTAGATCGTATTTATACAAAATTTGCTCCACTAGTTAAAATTTGTAAAGAGTACGGTACGGCCATGCGGATCGGGACAAATCATGGTTCGCTGTCCGATCGAATTATGAGTCATTACGGTGATACCCCTGAAGGTATGGTGGAATCTGCCATGGAGTTTATTCGTATCTGTGAAGATCTTCATTATTATAACTTAGTGATCTCCATGAAATCCAGCAATCCGCAGGTCATGGTACAAGCGTATCGATTGTTGGTAGAAAAGATGGTTGCGGAAGGCATGAACTATCCTTTACATCTTGGCGTGACCGAGGCTGGTGATGGCGAAGATGGGCGAATAAAATCTGCCGTCGGCATAGGCACTTTATTGGAAGATGGCTTGGGAGATACCGTGCGTGTGTCTCTAACCGAAGAACCCGAATTGGAGGCTCCAGTGGCAAGAGCCTTGATAAACCGTTATGTGCAACGGGCAGCAATGATCGGAGATTCGGCACCTGCCTTTAGTCAGCCTGGTATAAATGAGGAACCGAACCTAGCACATCTTTTAAGCGGTAAACGCCCAACTGCCGAGGTAAATGCTTTTATCGGTGGGGATATGGTACCTCGCGTAGTAGCCGATTTATCGCAGAAACGCCTCATAGATCCAATGGTGTTAAAAGATGTCGGATATATTTATGATCCGCTGCTGGATAAGTTTCATATGGGCGATCAGTCTGTTGATTTTATTTATCTGGGAGATAATTTACCTTCCTTTACGATGCCGGGCAACCTAAAACAAATTTTTCATTATCCTACCTGGCTTAAACTGCAACATAAGACGAATATTCACCCCTTATATTCCTTAAACGAATATGTAACGGCACAAGAACGGGATGCACAATTAAACTTGGTCTGCATTTGCTTAGACGATCTCGAACACGAACTTTTTGAACGTATCCCCATCGATCAAACAGTGGTGTTTATATTGGAAACCAATAAGGTGCATGGCATGGCCAATCAACGGCAGTTTTTCTTCAAATTGAATGAGTGGGGCTTGGATATGCCCGTAGTTATCAAGCGGAGTTATGATCCAAAGGAGTTCGACGGACCGGTAGGCGACCCGATGAGTTCAGAGGAACCCATTTCAAAATTACAATTATATGCAGCGACCGACATCGGTGCTCTTTTAACTGATGGGATGGGTAATGGTATCTGGATCGACGCACCGGCAACACCAACAGCCCGTATAGTGTCCACTTCTTTTGCGATTTTGCAGGCTACGCGATCGCGAATTTCTAAAACCGAATATATTTCCTGTCCAAGCTGCGGACGTACCCTCTTTGATTTGCAGGAAACGACACAAATGATCCGGAATCGCACCAATCATCTCAAAGGTCTCAAAATCGCGATCATGGGTTGTATTGTTAATGGGCCTGGTGAGATGGCTGATGCCGACTATGGTTATGTAGGTGCTGGTCCGGATAAAGTTACCTTGTACCGAGGAAAAGAAGTGGTAAAACGTAATGTAAGCTCGGTACATGCTTTAGATGAGTTGATTGAAATTATCCGTTCAGACGGCAATTGGGTGGAAGCTCCTCAAAATTGACGAAAAGCTAGCGCAATCAGATTAACTATGCAGCACATGGTGGTTGGTATTTAAAGAACTTTTTATGTTCTTTCTTTGTCCGCCAAAGAAAAGAACCAAAGAACTTAGCGGAGCGTTTTCATGAATGCCTTTGAAAATAAAACGAAATATGAATAAAGCTCCCGCTTCAAAATTTACAGGAACGGCAGTGCTTCCCACTACAAAATGTAAATTTTGGAGGCGGTTTTTTCGAAGGCCAATGGTAAGTGCTGTAAATCTTACCGTATTACCTTGTTTTATTTCAATAGATTACGGGCATATTTACATTTCCACGTGCTTGGTAGAAAATCCCCGTTCTGCTCAAAATATCGCCTAGGAAATTTGTGGTTAGCAGGTGGATGCACTGCCCTTGTAGCAAAGTTCCAAGCGATGAGTTTATTCACTACTTATCCATTTTAAAAGGTGTTCATGAACTCCCTTCGGTCGGTTTTGCTTCACTTTTTTCATGCCTTGTTTGCTTTTTAAGGCATTCAAGTTACTTCGTGGTCTGCGGAAGAAAGTGGAAAATAATTTAAAAAAATGTATAATAAAAAAGTTCCTTTTCGTATGAAAAGCCATTCCTCAAACATAATCCGCTTTCCTTTGTTATCGGTAGTATATATCATTAATCCTTGACCCTTAGATATAAATAATACATGGCAAAGAAAGTAGCCGATCAGCTTGTAGAAACTCTTCTAGAAGCGGGAATCAAAAGAATTTATGCCGTCACAGGCGATAGCTTAAATGAAATTAACGATGCTGTTCGGAGGAATGGCCAATTGCAATGGATTCATGTACGGCATGAGGAGGTTGGGGCTTATGCCGCAGCTGCCGAGGCAGAGCTAAATGGCTTAGCCTGTTGTGCTGGAAGTAGCGGTCCTGGGCATGTACACCTTATTAATGGCTTGTATGATGCCAATCGTTCAGGGGCATCCGTTTTGGCCATAGCCTCAACAATGCATTCCGATGAAATGGGCACGGCATATTTTCAAGAAACCAATACCATTAAGTTATTCGACGATTGTAGCGTCTATAACCAAATCGCCACTACGCCCAGACAGTTTCCACGTATGCTGCAAACAGCGCTTCAGCACGCCTATAGTAAAAAGGGCGTGGCTGTACTTGGTGTACCTGGAGATGTCGCCATGGCCGATGCGGAAGAGATTTTAACGGAGACAAGATTATTAACCTATCATCCGGTGCTGCTTCCGTGTGAAGAGGAGTTGCAAGCCTTAGCGGAGTTGTTAAATAGCCATAAGCGAGTCACTATTTTTTGTGGTATTGGCTGTAAACAGGCACATGATGAAGTGGTAGCCCTAGCACAAAAACTTCACGCCCCTGTGGGGTACTCCTTTAGAGGAAAAATGTACATCCAATATGATAATCCAAATGAAGTGGGAATGACCGGTTTATTGGGGCTGCCTTCGGCCTACCATGCTATGCATGAAGCAGATTTGCTATTATTATTAGGTACCGATTTCCCCTATAAAGATTTTATACCCGAAAAGTGCACCATTGTTCAACTGGATGAAAAACCAGAGCGTTTGGGCCGTCGCGCAAAACTCGAAAAGGGGATTATGGGAGAAGTCAAGCAAACGTTAAAAGCACTTTTACCACTGGTAAGACAAAAGAAGGATGACAGTTTTTTAAAGGCCCAGTTAAAAGTTTATGAAAAGGTAAAAGAAGTGCAACAAACCTATGTGAAAGATAGCGGGAGTACAGAAAATATTTCACCAGAATTCCTGGCTCATACACTGGATAGACTTGCGGCACCTGATGCCATATTCACGGTTGATACGGGTATGAGTTGTGTATGGGGGGCACGCTTTATACAGGCAACTGGTAGGCGGGAGTTGTTAGGTTCTTTCAATCACGGTTCCATGGCTAATGCTATGCCTCAAGCTATTGGGGCAGCCCTGGCACGCCCAGATCAGCAAATCATTGCCTTGTGTGGTGATGGCGGTTTATCGATGCTGTTAGGTGATTTAGCTACAATTGTACAATATAACCTGCCAATAAAATTGATTGTTTTTGATAATCGTTCTTTAGGGATGGTAAAGTTAGAGATGGAAGTTGCGGGTTTACCAGATTGGCAAACAGATATGTATAATCCTGATTTTGCAACGGTAGCGATGGCTATGGGAATGAAGGGGTTAAGTGTTAGCGAGCCCAGCGAAGTGGAGGATGTTTTAAAAGAAGCGTTGGCCCATGAAGGACCGGTGTTGGTGCATGCTAAAACCAATCCCAATTCCTTGGCTATGCCTCCCAAGATTGAGTTTTCGCAAATGAAAGGTTATGCGGTTACGATGGGTAAATTAATCTTAAATGGACGGATGGATGAAGTGCTGGATACAGTGAAAAGTAATTATAAGCATTTAAAAGAGGTGTTTTAATTGAAGTTACGCGTTGCGCGTTACGTGTTGTCCGTGCCTATACAGCTTGTCAGGAACTCGCAACTCACAACTGACAACGCATAACTGATAAAACCATAGAATAAGTCGTTATTAGAATCATTCAAAATAAGTTTGTTTTCCGTTTAATATTTTCAGGTGGATTTGTTAAGTTTGCACTAATTATAAAAGTGCATATTGGCCTTGGTATTTTACATCATATATATTCTAGTAGCAATCGTTTTATTTACTTTTCTAGCTGGATTTACTCTTTTTGCAGTTTACGCTGAGCGGAAGGTTGCTGGTTTTGTCCAGGACCGTCTGGGGCCAATGGAAACAGGGAAATTTGGATCGTTACAAACGATAGCTGATATTCTTAAATTATTGCAGAAGGAATTTATTTCGCCTGCAAGTGCTGATAAAATTTTATTTGCCGCAGCACCGGTAATCGTATTCGTAGCGGTGTATTTGGGATTTGCAGCTATGCCTTGGGCTCCTAATCTTGCTCCTGCTGCCTTGAATTTAGGTCTTTTTTATGTGATAGCCATTATTTCCGTAGAGGCTATTGGTGTTTTAATGGCCGGATGGGGATCTAATAATAAATTTGCACTGCTCGGTGCACTACGATCAGTGGCTCAATTGGTTTCTTATGAAATTCCTGCGGGTTTGTCGCTGATTGCCGCAGTGATGATCACCCAAACCTTGGACATGCAAACGGTAACCATTAATCAGGGCGTTTTATCACAGGAGCGTCTTTTGTGTTTGGGGCTTTGGGAAGTACAACATGTCGGTGGCTTGTTTGCTTGGAATATTTTTCAGGCTCCACATTTGATTTTAGCGTATATCATTTATTTTATTGCGTCACTTGCCGAATGTAATCGTGCTCCTTTCGATATCCCAGAGGCCGAATCTGAATTGGTATCGGGATACCATACGGAATATGGTGGACTGCGCTTTGCGTTTTTCTTTTTAGCCGAGTATTGTTTAATGTTTCTGGTTGCCATGATTGGTGTCATCTTGTTCTTAGGTGGCTGGAATACACCTTTACCAAATATCGGATCATTGAAATTAGCCATGTGGACAACGGGGACAGCATGGGGAATTGTTTGGGTGCTGGTGAAAACGCTTGCTGTTGTAGGTGTGCAAATTTTAATTCGATGGACCTTACCAAGATTACGGGTAGATCAACTGATGAGTTTGTGTTGGAAAGTACTAACACCTTTGGCATTTCTGTGTATCGTGCTCTCCGGAATCTGGCGAATTTTGGTGATGGTGTAAGCGATGTTTGTGTGTTACGAGTTATACGTATCTCACATCTTATATCTACTACTAATATTAGGTACTAAGTACTATAAAAATGTTTAAAAAAACGTTACATGCTTTTGCAACTGCTTGGAAAGGGTTAAACCTAACCTTTAGGCACCTTTTTGCTGCTCGCAAGGCGCGTGAAGTACTCGATATTAAACAAGAAAACTATTTTGAAAAGCAAGAGGGGGTTACCACCATCCAATACCCTAGACAGGCTATTCCCATTCCGGAGGTCGCCCGTTACCAATTGGATGTCGTCATAGACGATTGTATCGTATGCGACCTTTGTGCGAAAGCCTGTCCTGTTGATTGCATCGATATTGAAGCGATTAAAGCGACTGAAGCTATCGGAAAGACGTCTGACGGAAGTGTAAAGCGCCTATATGCGGCAAAATTTGATATCGATATGGCTAAATGTATGTATTGCGGCTTATGTACAGTGGTATGTCCGACGGAATGCATTACGATGACCGATAATTACGACCGGAGCTTTCCTGCCTTGACCGATTTGGTGTACCAATTTTCGGAAATGACGGAAAAAGAAATTGAAGAGAAACGGGCTGAACTTGCTCGCTTTCAAGCTGAAAAGGAGGCAGCAAAGCGTAAACCATGACCGTTGACCTCTTGTTGTTTTATGTACTTGCTATAACGGCCGTTGGTTCGGCTTTACTTATTGTATCTATTAAAAATTTAGTACGCAGCTTATTTCTCTTTTTTGTAACCTTATTTGCCATTGCTGGCCTGTATGTTTTTGCGCTTGCTGATTTTATTGCGGTTACGCAAGTCATTGTTTATGTAGGAGGGGTGTTGGTATTGATGTTGTTTGCGTTCATGCTTTCCAATAGAACCTTATTGGGCGACATACAGTTAGGAGCAAAAGGTATTTTTGCTTTACCTAAGTGGCAAGCCGTAATAATTGCTATCGCATTTCTAGCACTTTTAATAGCTGTGGTGAGCCAAATAGCCCATCATGAACCGGATTGGATCACACAAGCTAAAAATCGCCAAACGTTTATTCTCCCTCAAGATAATACCATACATCACCTAGGTATTCATTTAATGACAAGATATGTATTGCCATTTGAAGTGGTTTCAGTATTCTTAATGATGGCGCTTATGGGGGCGGCACATTTAGCCAGAAAGGAGGAACAATCATCGTGATTGGACTATTCCATTTGCTAACCGTTAGTGCCTTCCTGTTCGCTGTTGGAATATATGCTGTTTTGGCTAAGAAAAATGCCATACTGATGCTGATTGGGATTGAGTTTATGATTAATGCCGGCGTACTCAATTTAGTGGCCTTCGGAAGGTATGATCGTGCGTTTTATGGCGGACAAACTTTTGCTTTATTTGCAATCGTATTAGCTGCGGCCGCTGTAGCAGTGGCATTGGCCATTATATTGAATGTCTATAAACATTATAAAAGCATTGATCCGGATGATGTAACGGACTTAAGAGACTAGATGGATTCCCTTAATCAAATAGCAGCTGTAGTATGGGCAACCTTAGTGGTGCTTTTAGCACCCTTATTTGCTTTTATACTTTCGGCTGCTTTGGGTAAACGTATGAGGAGTGGCTGGCTGGCTACCGTAGCCATGGTCATTAGTTTAATAGCTGCTATTTTTGTTTTTAGTCAGATTTGGAACAATGAACCTATTCATCAACAAATACAGTGGTTCCAGATAGGTAATCATCCCTTTGCCGTAGGATTAATACTAAATAATCTTTCGGTTGTACTATTGGTTTTGGTTTGCGCTATCGCATTACCTGTATTTATCTATTCCCGCGTATACATGAAAGGGGATCCCGGAATACATCGTTATTGGATGTATTTAAGTCTTTTTTGTTTTGCTATGCTCGGTTTAGTAGTGGCCGATGGCCTTTTACTCCTATATATGTGTTGGGAATTGGTAGGATTTGCGTCCTATCTATTAATCGGTTTTTGGTTTACGAAAGAAGCTGCTATAAAGGCCAATAAAAAGGCTTTTCTAATTAATAGAATTGGTGATCTCGGCTTTCTAATCGGTATAGCCATCCTGTATACCCAATTCCAGACACTAGATATCATTACTTTATTTGGCGAACAAGGTTTGGTTAAACAGGCACCACCAACAGTCTTGTTAACATGGGCAGGCATCGCATTTTTCCTAGGTGCAATGGCCAAATCGGCCCAATTTCCTTTTCATGTATGGTTACCCGATGCGATGGAAGGTCCAACTTCCGTGTCTTCCTTAATCCATGCGGCCACCATGGTGGCCGCTGGTGTCTTTATGCTGGTTCGGATTTCGCCGCTATTTGATGCCCAGGTGTTATTTTTTATTGCAGGGATAGGTGCATTTACGGCATTCATGGCGGCAACTATTGCTGTTACGCAGCAGGATTTGAAGAAAATCTTAGCTTTTTCTACCATTTCGCAATTGGGCTTTATGATGGTGGCTATCGGTTTGGGCCAATACGGAGTAGCCATCTTTCATCTAGTTACCCATGCTTTTTTTAAATGTTTACTGTTCTTATCAGCTGGTGCTGTCATTCATGAAATGAGCCATTTAAAAGTACAGCATAGACTAAATATGGATCCACAGGATATTCGAAATATGGGCGGATTGCGTAAATTCATGCCATGGACATTTCGATTAACAGCGGTGGCAGCCTTAGCGTTAGCCGGACTGCCCTTAACAGCCGGATACCTCTCGAAAGATGCGATTTTAATCTATGCTTTTGAGTGGTCCGAATGGCAATCAGGAGTTTGGAAGATAATACCGATTTCCTTATTGATTAGCAGTGCACTTACCGCTTTTTATATTGCTCGTTTGGTCTTTAAGGTGTTTTTTGGCAAATTCCGGTTAAATCGTACCTTCAGAAAACAATTTCATCTACATGAGGCACCTAAAGGTATGCGATATCCTATGGTTTTTCTGGCTATCGGATCATTGTATTTTTTATATTCGTATAACCCCTTGGTTTTTGAGGATGCCTGGCTATTAAGAGGCTTAGCGACCACAACTTCGTTGCAGCGGGTAAATATTTACCATACCGTTATTCCAGCAGCGGTAAACGGATTAAGTATTATTTTTATTTATGTAGCGTGGCGTTGGTATGGACGGCGTAAGTATCCGATCAGAAGCTTATCTGGACCTTGGTACAGATTTTCAGAGGCACAATGGTATGGTCATCATGTCTACGGAACGATCGTAAAAGGGACCTTGGGATTGGCCAAAATACTATATGCATTTGATCGAAAGGTTGTTGATGGTTTTGTAAATAGTATGGGTGGACTGATAAGCGCTTTAGGAAACATAGCGCGCTGGTTAGACTGTTATATTGTGGATGCACTGATCAACGGCTTAGGGAATCTATCTTTTAAAATAGGAGGGATATTGAGGGGGCCTAGAAAGGGTAAAGTGCAATATTATATGCTGAGTATGTTTTTGGTGTTGTTAGTGGTTTTGTTAATAGGACTGCAGTTTTTTTAAAAGCGCCTTTTTTGAGAAACACAATATGAGTTGGTTATCAATTTTGATCTTTTTGCCGCTATTGGCAGCTATTATGGTTTTACTATTGCCCGCTTCACAAAGGGCACTTTATAAATATATAGCAGCTGCTGCTTGTTTGGTACAGCTTGTATTATCCCTATACCTTTATATAGGATTTAATGATACACTGCCGGGAGTTAATACGATAGAAGGCTATCAGTTTGTAGAACAAGTGCCATGGATTCGGCTACACTTGGGTAGTTTGGGTAGTCTGGAGGTGGATTATTTCATTGGAGTGGATGGTTTTTCTATTTTGCTGTTATTGCTAACGGCTCTGGTGATGTTGTTGGCCGTTATCGCCTCATGGAAAATGGAGCAAAGGCTTAAAGGGTTCTTCTCCTTGCTCTTACTGTTGAATACAGCCGTCATGGGCGTTTTTGTCGCACTTGATTTCTTTTTATTTTATGTCTTTTATGAGGTCATGTTGCTGCCTTTGTATTTTCTGATAGGCATTTGGGGCGGGCCAAGGCGGGAATATGCAGCAATTAAATTTTTCTTATATACCTTATTTGGATCCGTATTCATGCTGTTGGTTATGGTGGGACTGTATTTTTCGGTTATTAATCCGCTTACTGGTAACCATACCTTTAATCTGCTCTGCATGATGAATCCTGCTAATTATGTGCCGGGTGCTGTCTTTTCTCCATCGGGTCATTATGAATGGTTTGGCCTATCTGCACGTTTGTTGGGTTTCATTGTTCTTTTTGTAGCTTTTGCTATTAAAGTACCCGTCGTTCCCCTACATACCTGGTTGCCTGATGCACACGTGGAAGCACCAACACCCGTTTCGATCATTTTAGCCGGAATATTGTTAAAAGTGGGTGGTTATGGCATTATCCGAATTTGTTATAGCATATTCCCAGATATTGCCATAACCAGTGCCTGGTGGTTAGGTTTAATTGGGGTGGTTTCCATTTTATATGGTGCCTTTAATGCGCTAGCTCAGCAAGATTTAAAGCGTTTGGTGGCTTATTCTTCGGTTTCGCACATGGGTTTTGTGTTATTGGGTATCGCCTCGCTTACACCTGAGGGATTAAGTGGTGCTGTATTTCAGATGATTAGTCACGGTTTCTTGTCAGCAATGCTGTTCTTTTTAGTGGGAGTACTATATGATCGGGTGCACGATCGGATGATTTACAATTTCCGAGGCCTGGCAATGCTCATGCCAAAATATACGGCATTTGTGGCGATTGCTTTCTTCGCATCTCTTGGATTACCGGGTTTTTCCGCATTTATAGCTGAAGCGTTTACCATCATTGGTGCTTTTAATTCGCAGGGAGTAAATGGTCTAATACCCCGGTGGATGGCAATCTGTGGATCTTTAGGTATTTTGCTAAGCGCCGCGTATTTCTTATGGACTTTACAGCGGATGTTCTTTGGTCATACCCGATTAAAGGGGGGAGAGCAATGGCAAGTGCAATTGACGGATCTTAATCTGCGGGAAACGATTGCGTTGGCACCTATGGTTCTTTTGGCTTTGTTGTTCGGACTTATGCCGTCTCTAACATTTGATAAAATAAATGCTTCCGTACTCAACCTAATAGAATGGGTGAATAACGTACATCAGTAGACGGCACAATTTATGAAGGAATTTATACCACATATCAGTAAGTTGTTAGATGGCGTAATCGGAGGCTTGTCTTTCTTGTTGCCTGAATTTGTCCTGACCCTTACTTTTTTACTAAGTATTGGTTGCGGTTTGCTTTTTCGCGGTAAGCCGATGATAAATTGGTGGGTAACGGTAATAGGTATCCTCCTTTCTGGGTGGTTCGCATATAGTCAGATTGCTTTTCCGGCAACATCACCTATTTTCTTTGGAATGATTTTACCCGATACAAATGGTGCCTGGTTAAAATTATTGATAGGATTTACATGTCTATTGTTTTGCTTTTTTGTCTATTATAGCCAACAACTAAGGAATCATCCTAAACGAATAGATGATCTGTTGGGTATTTTATTAGGCGTGCATATTGGGCTAAATTTGATGGCAGTAGCTGTTAACTGGCTGATGGTATACCTAACGATCGAAATGGTCTCGGTAGGATCATATGTCATGGTGGGATATTTAGCCCGTGACCGTAAGCAGAGTGAGGCCGCTATGAAATATGTGTTGTTCGGAACAGTCTGCTCTGCAGTGATGCTTTATGGCCTTTCCCTCCTTTATGGTTATAGTGGGGGGCTTTCCTTTGTGGATCGGACACAACTAACAGCTCTTTTAGAAATGCCGCCCCTTGTGTTTATCGTAGCGACTTTCTTCGTGCTAACGGGAATCGGTTTTAAATTATCTTTTGTACCCTTTCATTTTTGGAGCCCTGACGTTTATCAAGGAGCGCCTACACCAGTAACCGCATTTTTGTCCACGGCGCCTAAGATCGGAGCTATTGCGCTCTTGGGGCGATTGGTAATCGCTTGGTCTACAGTAATGGAAACTGGGCTACCGCAGCTATTGTTTTATATACTCGCCGGTATTGCTATTGGAAGTATGCTTTTGGGAAATTTAGCGGCGATCAGACAGCGTCAAGTGAAACGAATGATGGCCTACTCTTCCATAGGTCATACAGGCTTTCTCATTATGATCGTTCTGGCTATCAGCCAACAAACCTTTCCGGTATTGTTTTTCTTTCTTGTCTCTTACATCATGATGAATGTAGGTGTATTCATGTTTGCCGACTACCTGGAGGAACACTTGGGAATAACAACGGTGACAGAATACCAGGGTTTAGGAAAATCATATCCCATGCTCATGGTGGCGATGACGGTTTTGATGGTATCGTTGACCGGTTTACCTCCAACCGTTGGTTTTATTGCTAAGCTATTATCCTTTTCGGCGGTTATGGAGGCCTATCAACATAATCATTCCTTATCTTGGTTGTTATTGCTCATAACGGGTGCTGTAACTACCGTAATGGCTTTGTTTTTTTACTTTAAAATCCCATTGAATGCATTTTTACGGGAACGTAAAAGGGAATTTCCTCCACTGGCCTATAATGGTCTGGCTGTTCTGGCAATATTGCTATCTTTAATGAGTCTTGTATTAGGCTTTTATCCTTCTCTCTTGGGTGCATTTTAGTACAATACCATTATCTAATTTTCTGTGTAACGTTTTGCGCCCTTAAGCCATATTCTGGAGTTTAAGGCTCGCTTTTATAAGTGTTTGTTCCTCCATATTTCTAAGCATATAGTGCCCTGAGTAATACACATGTAAGTCCGCTAGCATACGCGCAAAAGCAGTAGATATAAAGATAGAGAAGAAAATACTAAGATGAATGATTTGATTAGTGTTTTTTTGTGTTTTTAGGTGTAATTCTAAAAAATACACCAAATAAATGTTTGTTGCTTGATTTTTATGATATATTTCTGATTTTTTTATTGTATTTATTGAAAATAAACACTTGTTTATTGTTTGATTATGTAATTTTTTTGCTTGTATTTTGAAATATTGTATATATTTGCCGAAATATATTGAAAAAATAATAGTTTTTGTGTTATTTATTTTTTTTGTTGCTGTTTTTGTGTAGTGTGTTTTTATTTCATAACCTATAAAGTTGCCAATTTTTAATTAAATGAATTCTAAGAAATCAAGTGTCCCTTTTGTGTTTTTATTGATCATCGTCGTATTGGCGTTGATTTTTCCTTCTATTCCAACAAACGATGTGGAAAAGGTATCCTATAACGGCGCTGATGTCGCGTGGATGCTGACTTCTACGGCTTTGGTGCTCATCATGACGCCAGGCTTAGCTTTTTTTTATGGCGGAATGGTCAGGAAAAAGAACGTTATCTCTACCATGTTGCAAAGCTTTATATGTATGTGCTTGGTGGCTGTCATCTGGATCGTTTTTGGTTTTAGCTTGGTTTTTGGAGAATCGTGGCATGGTATTATTGGAAATCCTACTACCTTTTTTATGTTTAAAGGTGTCTTGGATGGACCTAATTGGTCGGGAGCTCCTACCATACCCTTGTCACTTTTTGCTTTATATCAATTAAAATTCGCGATCATTACGCCTGCGTTGATAACGGGTGCTTTTGCAGAGCGTATTCGTTTTACTTCTTATATCTTATTTGTATGCCTGTTTTTTATTTTTATATATGCCCCTTTAGCTCATGCTACTTGGCATCCAGATGGCTTGTTGGCTAGCATGGGGGTGTTGGATTTTGCTGGTGGTACAGTCGTGCATATGTCGGCAGGGGTTACTGCTTTTGTATCGGCTATTTTTCTCAAACAAGGGAATAGCAATGGTCACGATCCGGCTCGGGTAACGTATGTATTAATTGGAATGGGATTGCTTTGGTTTGGCTGGTTCGGATTTAATGCGGGTTCTGCTTTTGGTGCAAATGAATTGGCTGCGTCTGCACTGGCGACAACAACGACGGCTTCTGCAGCAGCGGCGTTGGCTTGGATCTTTTTTGATGCCGCCAGAGGGAAGAAACCTACAGCTTTAGGTGTCTCCATTGGTGTGGTGGTAGGGTTAGTGGCTATTACACCCGCCGCAGGTTTTGTCAGTGTGCCGCATTCACTCATTATTGGCGTGGTAACGGCTATTATTTGTAACCTATTGGTAGAATGGCGTACAACACGATCTAATGTAGATGATACGTTGGATGTATTTCCAAGCCATGGTGTTGGAGGTATGGTAGGCATGTTATTGACGGGTGTCTTTGCTTCTAAAGCCGTAAACCCCGCCATCAGTACCAATGGTTTGTTTTTTGGAGAGACGTCGTTGTTTTTTGCACAGATAGTAGGATTGCTGGGCTCTGTTGCTTACACGTTTGTTGTAGCCTTCATTTTATTAAAAATTACAAATAGTATTAGTAAATTAAGGGTTTCGCTGGAAGAGGAAGAGGTAGGCTTGGATATTAGCCAACACGGGGAAAAGCTGTAAGTATTATCTTGCAAATGATTTTACCGAAGCGGTGAGTTTTTTGTTTCTTTTTTGCGGAAAAAAAGAAAGAATGTCATTTTACATAATCCTGTTTATTTTTACGGCAGATGGTTTTGTAAAATTACTTATAAAAGGTAATTTTGCATGCTCAAGCCCAACTATGAGTGACTCAATTAAACACGAGTGCGGCATTGCGTTAATTCGCCTGCTAAAACCTCTTTCTTATTACCAAGAGAAGTATGGAACCTCTCTGTACGGTATTAACAAACTCTATTTATTAATGGAAAAACAGCATAACCGCGGACAGGATGGGGCGGGTATTGCAACCATTAAATTTGATGTTAAACCTGGAAATCGGTACATCAGCAGGTATCGGGCTATGGGTTCTAATGCGGTGTCGGAGATTTTTGAATATGTGCAACGTAAATTTGCCGCAGTACAACAAGCCGAGCCGGAATTATACCAAAATACGCATTGGTTAAAGGAAAATATGAGTTTTGTAGGCGAAGTGCTGTTAGGGCATTTACGTTATGGGACACATGGTAAAAATAGCATCGAAAATTGTCATCCTTTTTTACGGCAGAACAACTGGATGAGTCGTAATTTAGTCATTGCAGGCAATTTTAACATGACCAATGTTGATGAGCTTTTAGAACAACTTTTTGAGCTTGGACAACACCCCAAAGAGCAGGCCGATACGGTAACGGTGTTGGAGAAGATCGGGCATTTTCTGGATACCGAAAATCAAGAGCTCTTTGATCAATTTAAAAAGGATGGCTATTCTAATGTAGAAATTAGTGCGCTTATTGCTAAGAATTTGGATGTTGCTAATATTCTCCGTCGTTCTGCAAAAACTTGGGATGGTGGCTATACCATTAGTGGTATTTTTGGCCATGGAGATGCTTTTGTTATGCGCGATCCTTCGGGAATCAGACCAGCATATTATTACGTGGATGATGAAGTGGTTGTGGTTACATCAGAACGACCGGCTATTCAGACGGCATTCAATGTAAAGTTTGAGCGGATTAAAGAAATAAAGCCAGGTCATGCCTTGATTATCAAAAAGGATGGCACGATCTCTGAAGAAATGTTCCGTGAACCTGCAGAACAGAAATCTTGTTCTTTTGAACGGATTTACTTTTCGCGCGGTAGTGATGCGGAGATCTATCAGGAAAGAAAACAACTGGGAAGGTTGCTTTGCCCACGTATTTTGGATGCAGTTAACCACGATATCAAAAATACGGTGTTCTCATTTATTCCAAACACAGCAGAAGTGGCGTTTTACGGACTAACCGATGGCATTAATGACTATGTGCGCAGGTTGCAAAAGGAAACGTTACTCAAAAGAGCAGATAAAATATCCGATAAAGAACTGGAGGAGATGTTAAATATCGCACCCCGTTTCGAAAAGTTGAGTATTAAAGATGCTAAACTGCGCACTTTTATTACGCAAGATGCAGATAGGCAAGATATGGTAGCGCACGTTTACGATACCACCTATGGTGTAGTAAAAGGTGGAAAAGATACCATAGTGGCGATTGATGATTCTATCGTACGGGGAACCACGCTAAAACAAAGTATCCTAAAAATCCTGGATCGTTTAAATCCCGTAAAGATCATTATTGTATCTTCTGCACCACAAATCCGTTATCCTGATTGCTATGGAATTGACATGTCCCGAATGGGGGAATTTGTGGCTTTTGAAGCTGCAATATCACTTTTACGTAAGAATGGCATGAATTACGTGATCGATGACGTTTACCAAAAATGTGTAGAATCATTGGATATGGATAATGAATTGATAACTAACCATGTGAAAGCGATTTATGAGCCCTTTACATATGAAGAGATCTCAGAGGAAATTGCTCGAATTGTAACCCCAATTGATATTAAGGCTAAAGTGGAAGTGATTTATCAACGTCTGGAAGACCTCCACATTGCTTGTCCGAAAAATAAAGGAGATTGGTATTTTTCTGGCGATTATCCTACACCTGGCGGAAACAAGGTGGTTAACAGGGCATTTATGAACTGGGTGGAAGGGAAAAATATTCGCGCGTACTATTCGGCTTAGTGGTATTCGCATTAAGCTTTAGGCTTTAAGCAATAAGCATACAGCCTATTGTTAGAGCAGTGCGCGAATGAAACTAACGTATAACCTTAAAAGCTTTACGCTTTATGCTGCTTTTTCGCTTTACACTCTTAAAACAGCTCAAATGATGGTGTGGGTGAATACCAGCTCATACATTAACCGTAAAGCAAATACGATAATCAGCGCACCAGCAAACTTATTGATTTTATTTAACGTGCACTCTTCGATTTTATGGCTAAGCTTATCGGCATAGAACGCCTTTAACGAATCTATTCCTAATTGGGTTAGTAATACACAGGCAAAAAATGGAATGATTCGTTTCAAGTCAAAATTGCTGCTGATCGAAACGACGCCACTGGTTACACTAATCCAATACAGCAAAAGCGTGGGATTAAAGATGCACATGGCAAAACCTTTAATAAAATAACCACTGTGCTCTCGTTTAGACAAACATTTGGTACGTTTGATGGTTACCTTTTTTCGGATATAATGAATGCCTACACCCAATAAGACTAAACTTCCAATAATGCCTAAAGGAAATAATATTTCTCTTTCTTGAGCGATATAAGAGGAGCCATATAAAGAAAGGGCTACATATAAAACATCAGCAGTAAACACGCCAAAAGCAAATGAGACACCTCCATAGAAGCCTTTCTCTATGCTTGTTTTTAGTAATGCGAAGAATGCAGGCCCGGTTAGGAATGACAAAACAATACCCAAACCGATACCCGACGCAATAACTTCAATCATGCTTTTCCATTACTTGGTTGAGGTACAATTATACTAAAAAAATATTAAAACAAGATTTTGGTAGAAAAAACCTTCCTGTTTTTTAAACATTGCATAAAGGTATTTTATATTTTTGTTGGCGCATGAAATGCTAATAAGGGCATATAATCTATATTTTGCCTAGCGGATTAATCGTGGATGTAACAGTTTTGAAATGTAACAATCAAAAGAATGACAAAACCCAGTTTTGATGAGATTTTTATGAAGCTCGCCTTAGAGCTTGCAGAACGATCGCATTGTGTTAAAGCACATGTTGGTGCGGTATTGGCAAAAGATACGCGCATTATATCGATCGGTTATAATGGACCACCATCAGGTACACATAACTGTGATCAAGAATGGCCAGAGGAAGGGTGTGCCCGTGATGCTAAAGGTAGTTGTTCTTTAGCCCTGCATGCGGAAGAGAATGCTATTCTATACGCGGTTAAAAATGGTGCTGCACTACAAGGCGCTACCTTATACACCACATTATCCCCCTGTTTACCTTGCGCCCGCCTCATTTTTTCTGCAGGGATCGCAAAAGTACACTATAAGTACTCTTACGCTGAATATAAAGGATTGCAAGCAGACGAAGGGGTTGAATTTTTAAAGAGATTTGGTGTGCAAACGGTTAAATATGGATAATGCTTCCGTTTTTACTATGGGCAATTTAGCTGAAGAAAAATAAATCGGCTGATGCACTTTTCCCGAAACTATCTGGTCGCTCGACTGTTTCTTAATATAAAAAATTAAACCATGGCTTTACCACAACTTTACGATCTCTTAGGTGATCAAGCAGACGATTTACTAAACCATGTTTGTAAAACAGTAGATAAACATACCCTGCATTTGCCCTCACCAACGTTTATCGATGATGTTTTTTTACCCTCCAATCGTAATTCGCAAGTGTTGAAGTCGCTCGGGATGCTTTATCAACACGGTAGACTTGGTGGAACGGGATATTTGTCTATACTTCCGGTTGATCAAGGTATTGAACATACTGCAGGAGCCTCATTTGCGGCTAACCCGATGTATTTTGATCCCGAAAACATCATTCGGTTGGCTATCGAAGGAGGTTGTAATGCGGTAGCTACTACTTTTGGCAATTTGGCCATCCTTTCACGTAAATACGCACATAAAATCCCTTTTTTGGTCAAATTAAATCATAATGAGTTGTTAACGTATCCGACGAAATACAATCAAGTAATGTTTGGCTCCGTAGAAGACGCTTGGAATTTAGGGGCAACGGCCGTGGGCGCAACGATTTACTTTGGATCGGAAGAGTCGAATAGGCAATTGATTGAGGTTTCAGAGGCTTTTGAACATGCCCACGCGCTAGGAATGGCTTGTGTATTATGGTGTTATACACGGAATAATGATTATAAAAAAGACGGTATCAATTACGAGACCGCAGCGGATATTACTGGTCAGGCAAATCATATCGGCGCAACTATACAAGCAGACCTATTAAAGCAGAAGTTGCCGGAAAGTAATGGTGGGTTTACGACAATAAATTTTGCCAAGAATGATCCACGCATGTATACGGAATTAAGTTCTTCCCACCCAATTGACTTATGTCGTTACCAAGTATTGAACGGTTACATGGGACGTGCGGGCTTAATTAACTCAGGTGGAGAATCTAAGGGAGCTTCCGATTTCGCCGAGGCTGTCCGAAGTGCCGTTATCAATAAGCGTGCAGGTGGTACGGGTTTGATCTTGGGAAGAAAAGCCTTCCAACGTCCTTTTGAAGAAGGTGTACAGTTGTTACATGCTGTACAAGAGGTGTATGCCGATAGCACCATCACGATCGCTTAAGATTGGTACCTTCCTAAAATCTAATCATCATTGTCCGAAAACGAACAAGTACTGTTCGTTTTCGGACAGTTACCTGCCTTCGTTTAACCTTAAGAGAATCATAATCAACATGTTATCAAGATGGTTTTATTTATGCTGCTGAAAGCGGAAAAGAATATCAGATCACTCGCAACGAATAGCTAACCAAAACGAAAAAGCTATATGGTAAAAAATTATTTTAAAATCGCTTGGCGCAATCTCCTTAAAAATAAAACCTATTCGCTATTGAATATCAGTGGACTCGTCATTGGCATGACAGCTGCCATGCTAATCCTATCCTGGGTTCAGCATGAAAGAAGTTTTGATCTATTTCATGCTAAAAAAGACCGTTTATTTTTGCTGGCAAATCGAGCCAAATGGAACGATAAAATCAATGTTTGGTTTTATACACCTAAGCCATTGGGGCCGGCCTCAAAAGATGAATTTCCTGAAATAGCGAATTATAGCCGGTATTCGGGCGGACAGCATTTTTTGTTTTCTGTTGGAGAAAAAAGACTAAAAGGTTCGGGTGCTTTTGTCGATTCCGCTTTTCTCCAGATGTTTGATTTCCCTTTGCTTGCCGGTAATAAAGAGCAGGTGCTGCGAACTCCTACTGAAATTGTGATTACCCAAAGCTTGGCTAAACGTTTATTTGGTCAGGAAGACGCCTTAGGGAAGACGGTTAAAATTGACAGCGTGGACATGGCAACCGTTTCGGGTGTCTTAGCGGATATGCCGGGCAACACCCGATTTGATGGTATCGACTTCTTACTTCCATGGAAATACATGGAGAAAATTGGTTATTCCGATAATTACTGGGGTAATAATTCGGTTCAAACCTATATCGAATTGGTACCAGGTACAAACGCAACAAGCTTTAGCAACAAAATTAAGGATATTACCAAGCGCCATGCACCTGGTAATGATGATTTGGCAGTTATCTTACATGCCCTTCCAGATTGGTGGCTGCGATCAACGTTTGAAAATGGAAAGATTGTAGGTGGCCGCATAGAGATGGTCCATCTGTTTACCATCATTGCAGGATTTATCTTACTTATTGCCTGCATCAATTTTATGAACCTCAGCACCGCTAGAAGTGAAAAAAGGGCGAAAGAAGTGGGTATTCGAAAAGTAGCGGGTGCCTATCGGAAATCGCTGATCGGACAATTTCTCAGTGAGTCTATTTTAATGGCTGCCATTGCAGGTATCGTGGCTATTACAGTCACCTGGCTGGCTTTGCCAGTATTCGGTAGTCTGGTGAGCCGACGTCTGGCGATTAATTTTAGCGATTTTCATTTTTGGCTAAATGCCATCGGTTTTATTTTGGTTACAGGTTTATTGGCCGGCAGCTATCCCGCTTTCTTCCTTTCCTCATTTCAACCGGTTAAGGTACTAAAGGGGACCTTTAAACAAGCAAAAGCAACCTTCAGTTCGCGCAAGATATTGGTCGTTGTTCAATTCAGCATTGCCATTATTTTAATTATCAGTACCCTAGTCGTTCATAGACAGATTAAATATGCAAAAGACAGGGAGAATGGTTATGAGAAAAATAACCTGATCTATATTTTTGAAGAGGGCGACGTAACCCAAAATAGTAATCTAATCAAAAATGAATTATTGCAAAATGGCATTGCCGAATCGGTAACGCGTTCCAGTTCCCCCATTACGGAGGGTTGGAGTAATAGCACGATGGAATGGGAAGGAAAACCTGTCGGCGATAAAACCATTTTCGATCGCTTCTGTGTAGATGAACATCTAGTCAAAACAGCCGGACTTTCCTTAATTATAGGAAGGGACATGGATCTTAGCCAGTATCCCACTGACTCAACGGCCATTTTACTAAATGAGTCGGCTGTTAAAATCATGGGTTTTAAAGATCCTATTGGCCAGATCATTCACGATAATGGCATTGAATGGCATGTGATCGGCGTGGTCAAAGATTTTATTATGCGCTCACCTTATGATCCAATTGATCCGATGGTCATTGAAGGAGCTAAAGGATGGTTTAATATCATGCATATTAAGTTTAACCCTTCTCTGCCAACGGCTACGGCTCTTGCAAAGACGGAAGCCATCTTTAAACGCTATAATCCGAATTACCCTTTCTCCTATGACTTTGTCGATAAAGCCTATGCGGAGAAATTCAAAGAATCGGAACAAACGGGTACAATGGCCGCCTTATTTGCCTTCCTAACTATTTTTATTTCTTGTTTGGGTTTGTTTGGACTTGCTGCATACATGGCCGAAAATCGCACAAAAGAAATCGGGGTACGGAAGGTACTGGGAGCTTCTGTATTTTCGATTACCAGATTGCTTTCCACAGAATTTGCCTGGCTGGTTGTTATCTCCTGCATCGTTGCTTTCCCTATTGCCTACTGGGCGATGGATCGGTTCTTGCAGGTGTACACCTACCGTATCTCGATGGGGTGGGAGCTATTCCTAATGGCCGGACTGACGGCCTTGATACTTGCTGTAATGACCGTGAGCTCGCAGGCCATCAAAGCTGCTATCGCTAATCCCATTCGTTCGCTTCGTGATGAATAAATAAGAACGCTATTGGAAATCCATCCAATAATTTGTACAAACGTTCATAGGAGAATGTGACACATTTTAGCTAAGTTTGGCATTTTAGAAGAGGACTATACATGGGATATACAAGCTTGGCCGAATGTGTAAATGATTTGGAACAAAACGGCCATTTGATACGAATTAGGGAGGAAGTTGACCCTTATTTGGAAATGGCCGCTATCCACCTCCGTGTGTATGCGCACGGTGGTCCAGCTCTACTTTTTGAAAACGTAAAAGGTAGCAAATTTCCAGCGGTGTCCAACCTCTTCGGAACATTAGATCGTTCACGTTTTATGTTTCGAGATACCTTAGCTAAGATGAAGCTGCTGGTGGAAGCAAAAATGGATCCCGCTCAGGTGCTAAAATATCCATTCAAATATGCTGGTATATCCCTCAATGCGCTGTCAGCATTACCCAAGCGGGTAGGGAAAAGGGCTCCAATTACCCATGGAACAACGGTGCCTAGTGCCTTACCACAAATCGTGAATTGGCCCATGGATGGTGGCCCCTTTATTACCATGCCTCAAGTCTATACCGAAGATGTGACAAAACCTGGTGTTATGCAGGCTAATCTAGGGATGTATCGTATCCAGTTAGCTGGGAATGATTATGTACAAGATAAGGAAATCGGTTTACACTATCAGTTACATCGAGGAATAGGTGTTCATCAGGCTAAAGCCAATCAATTAGGTAAACCTCTAAAGGTGAGTGTTTTTGTTGGAGGTCCACCGGCGCATCCTTTGGCTGCCGTGATGCCCTTACCAGAAGGACTTTCAGAATTGACTTTTGCTGGGGCTTTAGGAAACCGAAGATTCAGGTATTTTTATGACGATGAAGGCTTTTGCATTTCTGCAGATGCTGATTTTGTACTAACAGGCACCGTTTATCCCAATGAAAATAAACCAGAAGGCCCCTTTGGTGACCATATCGGTTACTATAGTCTCGTTCACCCATTTCCCATGATGCATGTCCACAAAATCTATCACCGGAGAAACGCAATATGGTCATTTACAGTAGTGGGCCGACCGCCGCAGGAAGATACCAGTTTTGGCCAACTCATCCATGAAATTAGCGGCCCAGCGATTCCAAAGGAAATTAATGGCTTACATGCTGTTCATGCAGTAGATGCAGCGGGTGTTCATCCTTTACTTTTTGCAATAGGATCTGAGCGTTATACGCCTTATCTTGAGCGGAAACGACCACAGGAAATTTTGACTATAGCCAATCAAATTTTGGGGAAAAATCAGTTAAGTTTAGCCAAATACCTATTTATAGCCGCCCATGAAGATAATCCTACATTGAACATTCATAACCTTACTGCTTTTTTTACCCACATATTTGAACGGATAGATTTTGTTAACGATCTCCATTTTTATACCAAGACGACAATAGATACGCTTGACTATACAGGTGAGGACCTTAATGCGGGTTCTAAAGTAGTTTTCGCAGCGGTGGGTAGGGCCAGACGTAAACTTTGGACAACTTTACCTCCAGATTTTCAGCTGCCGAGACCGTTCAATCATGGTAAACTAGTCATGCCTGGCGTGGTCGCTGTTGATGGTTCTATGTTCCAGAACTATACCGAAGCGGCGCGAGAACTAAGGCAGTTTACTGCGGCCCTAGAAACAATGAATTTGGAAGGGTTAGCACTGTTGGTCATCTGTGACCATGCTGAATTTACCAGTGAAAACAATGCTAACTTTGTTTGGGTCACCTTCACTAAAAGCAATCCATCTCATGACATGTATGGTGTGAGCAGTAGCCAAGATCATAAACATTGGGGTTGTAAAGGGCCATTAATAATTGATGCCCGAAATAAGCCACATCATGCCCCTCCACTGGAGGTAGAACCCGCTATAGAGCGCCGCGTTGATGCGCTTGGACGTAAGGGAGGGCCGTTGCATGGTATTATCTAGTCTTTGCAGCCTTAAGCTATAAGCTTTTCGCTTTAAGCTTTAAACTATAGGCTTTATGCTTTCCGCTTTAAGCTTTATGCTTTTCGCTTAAAAAATTACATAGATTAATTTGGACTGATTATACATAATGTTTATATTCGCATCGTAAAAATAAGAAGGATTGCGTTTACCTATGCTTTGTGGTTTTGCTCATTTAGAAGAAGTTTTTAGAACCGTACATGGAGCTGTATTGCAGTGTAGCAACAAAAATTGCTATTGGCTGGAATTTATGGGAGATTGTACGCCCTTTAAGGTGGCAGATTTCATTCAGTTCAAAAAACAGATAGAGGAGATCGATTTGGATAGCCTGTTAAATGACCCATCTCCAAGAGCTGATTATACCATTCTAATGCCTTTCCGCTCGCAACGTTGTTTTGTGCTCACGCTTAATGAGCTGCTTAACCTCAGGGAAATCATGGAAGGGGCCAAATTTATGATGGAACTCCCGGGGTTTATTAAGGATTGTCTACATATTTCACCAGTAAGCAATAAATTTTAAGGCGCAAGACCCGTTTTACGTTAGCTTGCCCGTATCCTTCACCTAACACGCTATACTTCATAGCCTATACCTTTACTAATTTAGACTCATTACGTATTGCTTTTATTTTAAGTAAGTTAGCTGTTAATTTTGTTCCTTTGTATAGGATTTAACGCCCAACCTCGCTGAGGTTTCCTTGCGTTAAAGAGATATAATTTAGATGGTTAATCATATGAAGGATTTATTGAGATTAAAAACTTCGTTAAACGAAGAAATAGAAAGGATATTAAATGAGCAAGTAAAGGTTGAAGCACATTCTTCAGCTATTTATTTAGCAATGTCTTCTTGGTGTGACGATCAGGGCTATGACTTTAGCGCTGGTTATTTTGCAAAGCAAGCCGATGAAGAACGTGGTCATATGCTTAAGTTATTTAACTACATTAATGACCGTGGAGGTAAAGCTATTTCTCCTGAAATCGTAAATGTGCCCAAAGATTTTGAATCTTTCCGTAGTGTTTTTGAATTAGCGCTTGAGCAAGAAATGCATGTTACGGCACAGTTCAATACCATTGCAGAGAAATGCTTTAAAGTTAAAGATTTTGTTACTTTTCAATTTATTCAGTGGTTCTTGGCAGAGCAAATTGAGGAAGAATATGTCGCACGTCGGATTCTTGAAATGTTTGATGTGATCGGAGAAGAAGGTACCGGACGTTGGGAAATAGACAAACATATTCCAAAGGTTTCGTATAATGCCGAATAATTGAATTTAAAAGGTATGCTGGTGTCAGGCCAGATCATTACATTGCAAAGGGCCATCTATTTAAAAAAATTGATGGCCCTTTTTATTGCTTCCATATAAATTTACTATATTTCACTGAAATCCGCTAGCTAGTGTCTGTCTTTGATGTAGCCTGGCTTCATGCACGTATTCAAAAAATGCTCATTTACCGCCAGTAAACTGCGCATTTTTTCATTTCGTGCGCTTTGCCAGACACCATTATAGCCAAATCACTGAACTATAAACAGCTATTCACTAGCAAACAGGTGACTTATACAGGCAATGATAAACTAAAGCTTGTATGTGTTGAAGAATTGAGGTAAGATTTAGCGATATTCATCGTTACTAAAATTTATTTATTCGATCGCTTTAAATAGGGATATGCATAAAGTATGGGTTTGTATACTGGTCGTTTTGTCTTTTGCTACAGGAGCATACGGACAAGTACAAACAAGAGAAGTGCGAGGTGTCGTGCAGGATTCCTTAGGCAGACCTCTAGTGGGTGTTACGGTACGCTTGTATGCGAAGAAAGATACCATGATGGTAAGTACCAATGAACATGGTCGGTTTATTTTTAGTCACGTAGCTGCCAATGATTTCAAACTTACCTTCAGTCTGATTGGCTTCCAACTATTTGAACGCCATTATACCTCCAATGTCTTACTGCCAATAACCGAGCTGGTTACCGTGAACCTGAAAGAACAACCGCAAGAACTACAAGAAATAGCGGTATATGGAGTTGTTCCAGTGGTTATTAAACAAGACACCGTTCAATATAATGCAAGAGCATATAATGTGCGAAAAAGTGCACTCTTGGAAGAATTAATAAAACAGATGCCTGGATTACAAGTTGACCGTAATGGTAATGTGGATGCACAAGGTCAACGTATTTCGCGGGTTAAGGTAAATGGAAAGGATTTTTTTAATGGCGATGTATTGACCGCTACCCGTAACTTACCTGCCGACATTGTTGAAAATGTTCAGATTATTGATGATTATGGGGATCAGGCCAATATTACGGGTATTAAAAATACGGAGCCTGAAAAAGTACTGAACGTGACCATTAAAGAAGACCGGAATTATGGTGCATTCGGACAGCTGACAACAGGAGGGGGAACAGATGTTAATGATAAAACCCGTGGTCGGTATATTGGAAGCTTTTCAGCTAACCAATTCCGTGGTGACCAGCAGATCTCCATACTTGGTTCAACAAACAATACCAATACCAGTTTATTTAGCTTTGGTGATATTAGCGGCGCAGGTAATCGGAACGGAGCGGATTTGAGTAGTATGATTGATGCGGGAGATGGTATTAATACGGCTCATTCTATCGGACTTAACTATCGGGATGAGCTCGCGAAGGGGGTTACCGTTTACGGTGGGTATATCTTCACAAAAAGGCAAAATCAAACCATTGGAACCACCGGTTTGCAAAGTATTTACCAGAATAGGATCATTAACTCACTAGACGAAGTTCATTCGAATACCGATAATGCCAAGCATAAGATTACGTGGACAGTTGAAGCGAATATTGATACGGCCAACTATTTGAAAATTACCCCTACAGCATCTTATAATACAAATAATTTGAATAGCCAAAGCCATAGTACGATTACCAATAATAGGCTATTTACAGAGAGGATGTACAATACCCGTGGAGTAGCAACCGATCCAAATTTTGATGTGGATATTTTTTATAACCACCGTTTTGCTAAAAGGGGTAGAAATTTTAATATAACGTCTAAAATTGAATACTTTAAACGCAATAAGAACGATTATATTGATGAAACATCGGTGAGCATAGACTCTGGGAAAACAACGCCGCAAAAGGATTATAGCCTGTTTAAACAGAATGTAAGTAATTTTAGTTATAACCGAAGTGTTTTGCTGGGCCTATCTTATACAGAACCCGTTACTAAACGGAGTTATTTGGAGTTTAATTATCAATACGAAACAAATTCCATTGCAAACGCTAGAAATACGTATAATATTGATCGCAATACCCAAGAAGAAACACCAGTGGATTCGTTGAGTATTAATTATGATTATCTTTTCCAAAGCCACCAAGTGGGCGTAAATTATCAGGGTGATGCAAACAAGCTAAAATATACCTTTGGCTTCGCCCTGCAACCTACTAAATTGAATGGAAAAACGCCATCGCGTGATGTGGCTACCCGTTTTAATAGTTTTAATTTTGTTCCCAGTGCCCGTTTGCAGTATAGCATCAATAGAACGAGTAATCTGGCACTGAATTATCGTGGTCAGAATAATCAACCGGCATTTACACAAATTCAACCCATACGAGACGTTTCAAATCCACAGTATATTGTGATCGGTAATGCTAATCTTAAGCCTGAATTTATGAATATTGTAAGTTTGCAGTACAGGCATTTTAGCATTCAGAACGGAAGTTCGTTATTTACGAATCTGTCTTTTACACATATACAGGATAAGGTAGTGACGAACAGAATCAACATTCCGAATAGTACCAAACAGGAAACGGAATTTTTAAATACCAACGGCTATTACGATTTTCGTGGATTTTACCATTACAGCGCACCCTTAGCTGGAAAAGTCCTGACGCTCAATTTAAACGGTTCTATGGATTATACCAACAACCTAACCTATATCAATGATGTCAGGAACGTAGCTAAGAATATGGTTTTTTCTCAAAATTTACAAGTGAATTTTTTGATTGAAGACTTGATTGAGGCAGATCTAAGAAGTAGTTATACCTTAAATAAAATTACCTATAATATTCCTACTTTTATCGACGCAGGAGCCAATACCTTCAGCCTGGGTTTTGGGGGACGTGGCTATTTACCGAGAAAATGGACGGTCAGCGTAGATTTTTCGCAGGGTTTTAATTCCGGCTATAGTAGTGCCATTAACGTTAATCCCACACTCCTCAACGTATACTTAGAGAAAGCTTTTTTAGCTAATGATATGTTGGCCGTACGGCTACAGGGTTTTGATCTGTTCAATAAGAATACAGGTGTGCGCAGGGAAATTGTGGGGAATGATATTTTTGACATGCGTAATAATCGCCTGGCTCGATATTTTTTAATCTCTTTGAACTTACGTTTGCAGAAGTTTCCAGCTGAAGATTAGAAAGGTTTAGATAAAAAGCTTTAACGTTTTAGCGAATCAAATGTTTTATATATATTCGCAATAAGCTATAGGCCATAAGCTATAAGCTTTTTTACTTTTAAATTTTTACTTTATCATATGCAAATGAAACACTTTAAACATTTTTCCTTACTGTTGATTTTTCTTTATACGACTGCTTTTGGACAGGAAGTAACAGCAGTGGACAGCCCAGTTGATTACGTCAGCACCTTGGTTGGCTCTTTGTCTAAACCAAGCCTTTCAACGGGTAATACCTATCCCGCAATCGCTAGACCTTGGGGGATGAATTTTTGGTCGCCACAAACCGGAAAAATGGGCGACGGATGGATGTACACATATGATGCGGATAAGATTCGCGGATTTAAACAGACACATCAACCTTCTCCTTGGATGAATGATTATGGGCAGTTTGCCCTAATGCCGGTGACCGGTAGTTTGAAATTTAAGGAAAATGACCGAGCGAGTTGGTTTTCCCACAAAGCGGAAATCGCAACACCTTATTATTACAGTGTGTATCTTGCAGACCATGATGTTACTACAGAAATTACACCAACGGAACGTGCTGCTCGTTTTAGGATCACTTTTCCTAAAACGGATAGTGCATCTATCGTAATTGATGCGTTTGATAAGGGATCCTATATCAAGATTCTTCCTAACGAAAATAAAATTATTGGTTATTCAACAAAAAATAGCGGTGGAGTGCCCGATAATTTCAAAAACTATTTTGTTCTGGAGTTTGATAAACCTTTTGAACATGTCGGTATTTTTAATGGAGATGCCTATCAAGCGAACGTTTTGGAATCTAACGGGGACCATGTTGGTGCCGTGATTGGCTTTAAAACGAAGACCGGTGAGCAGGTTAATGTAAAAGTAGCTTCTTCGTTTATCAGTTCGGAACAAGCGCAGCTTAATTTAAAGGAGCTTGGTGATAAAGACTTTGATGTACTTAAAACAGAAGGTAAAGCGATTTGGAATAAGGCCATGAGCAGGGTAGCTGTAGGTGGTGGAAATATCGATCAAATGCGTACCTTTTATTCCAATCTATACCGCACCTTATTGTTCCCACGCATGTTTTTTGAGTATGATGCGCAAGGCAATGTCGTGCATTACAGTCCGTACAATGGCAAAGTACTGCCGGGCTATATGTTTACCGATACAGGTTTTTGGGATACCTTTAGGTGTCTGTTTCCGTTCTTGAATTTGGTCTATCCTGAAATGAATGTGAAAATGCAGGAGGGCTTGATCAATGCATATAAAGAAAGCGGCTGGTTGCCTGAGTGGGCAAGTCCTGGCTTGCGTAATATCATGGTTGGAAATAACTCCGCTTCTGTGGTAGCCGATGCTTATATCAAGGGATTAAGGGGTTACGATATTGAAACGTTATACGAAGCATTAGTGCATGGCGCCAATAACGCAGGGCCGATAACTGCTGTTGGTCGGGCTGGAATCGATTATTATAAAAAGATAGGGTATGTGCCTTATGATGTGAAGATTAATGAAAATGTGGCACGATCACTTGAATATGCTTACGATGATTTTGCCATTTACCAGCTGGCAAAAAAATTAAATAAACCTAAAAAGGAAATTGCTTTATATCGTGAAAGAAGCTTGAATTACAAAAATCTGTTCGACAAGGAAACCGGACTTATGCGGGGCAAAAACCAAGATGGGAAGTTCCAAAAACCATTCAATCCTTTTAAGTGGGGCGATGCGTTCACCGAAGGAAATAGCTGGCATTATACGTGGTCAGTATTCCATGATGTACAGGGTTTAATTGATCTGATGGGAGGAAAAACAGCCTTTGTCACTAAAATGGATTCGGTATTTCAGTTACCTCCTGTATTTGACGATAGCTATTATGGTGGGGTTATTCACGAAATTCGGGAAATGCAAATTGCCAATATGGGGAACTATGCTCATGGTAACCAACCGATTCAGCATATGATTTATTTGTATAATTATGCAGGTGAACCTTGGAAAGCACAATATTGGATACGTGAAACAATGAACAGGATGTATCAGGCTACTCCGGATGGTTATTGTGGAGATGAAGATAACGGACAAACTTCTGCTTGGTATGTTTTCTCTGCTTTAGGTTTTTATCCGGTAGCACCTGCAACCGATGAATATGTTTTGGGAACACCTTTGTTCAAAGAAGCGAAAGTTATTTTACCTTCTGGAAAAGAAATCGTTTTACATGCAACGAATAATGGCCAAGAAAACCGCTATATTCAAGAACTAAAGGTTAATGGTACACCTTATACCAAAAACTTTTTGAAACACGATGACCTTATAAAAGGTGCAGTACTAGATTTTAATATGGGCAATACACCGAATAAACAGCGTGGAACGCAAGAAAGTGATTTCCCTTATTCGTTGTCTAGGGAAAAATAGGTTTTTAGTTATAAGTTATAAGTTGTAAGTTATAAGTAGTACGTTTTATTGGCATAAAGCTTATAGCCTACAGCTTATAGCTTATAACCCTATTTACATAAACAGCGGCAGTGCATCGGCAACAACAAAGGTGCTGCCCCCAATAAAAATTAAGTCGTCTGGTGCAGCAGCTGCTTGAGCAGCTTGTATGGCATTAGGAATACTTGTATAAGCGTTGCCAACTAACTGATAAGAAAGTGCTTGTATTTGCAATTCTTTCGCTGGTAAAGCCCGCTCGAAGTCGGGATTGCAGAAATAATATATAGCTTCTTTTGGTAAACGTTGAAGTATAGGGGGTAGGTCTTTATCCCGCATTACGCCAATAACCAAATGCAATTGGCTATACGTGCTATAAGCTAAATTCTTGATAATTTCTTTCCAACCATCCTCGTTATGCCCTGTATCGCAAATGACAGTTGGCTGGGTGGCTAGGGTTTGCCAACGTCCCATTAATCCTGTTAACTGTTGAACATTTCGAAGTCCTTGCTGTATTTGCATTGTGCTGATGGCATAACCCGCGCTTTGCAAAAGGGGAATACTGGTGAGCACACCCGCTACATTTTTTTGCTGATAACTTCCACGAAGATCAAGCTGCAATTCCAATTTCATTCCTAAGGAAGCTTTTTCATCGTTCGGATAGGCAGAAAGGTACTGGAATTGTGGATCGATTGCCGTCTTTTCAATCCGCCACGCATCGCTGGCAAAGTGGATCGGAGCATGCAATTCAGCCGCTCGCTGGATAAAAAGGTTATCGATATCGTCTTGGCGTTCGCTAATCACAATCGGTGTATGCCATTTGATAATACCGGCTTTCTCTCCCGCGATCGCAGTTAAGCTATTGCCTAACATATGCATGTGATCGTAGCCAATGTTGGTAATAAGCGATAGCAGTGGATGAATAACATTCGTAGAATCCAGACGACCACCTAGGCCGGTTTCTATGACCGCGATGTCCACTTTTTTAGCCGCGAAGTACGCAAAGGCCATTGCTACCGTCACTTCAAAAAAGGAGGGTTGTACAGCCTCTATGAGCGATTGATGCCGATTAACGAAATCGACTACAAAATCTTTCGGAACTACGGCACCATTGATCTGAATACGTTCTCTAAAATCAAGTAAGTGGGGAGAGGTATATAACCCGGTGCGATAGCCGGCACATTGTAAAATAGCCGCTAGCATATGGGAAGTACTTCCTTTACCGTTCGTCCCGGCAACATGGATTGCCCGAAACTGACGATGTGGGTCGTCTAAGGCGGCACATAGTTTTAAGGTATTGGTTAAATCTTTCTTAAATGCTGAAGCGCCATCGCGCGTAAACATAGGTAAACGGCCGTATAGATAATCCAATACCTCGATGTAGTTCATGCAGGATTAAAAAGGAATTTACTTCACTTTAAAGTTAAAAACAACAATTCCAGATTGGAAATCAGGCCCGGCGTTTGTCGGATTCAGACGGGCATTCCTTACCGCGTTTTCACATTTTTCCCAAAGTGTCGCATCGGATAAGGTCGTTCCTTTTGCTCCAGCTCTAGCCCGAGTAATAACACCATTTTTATCCACCGTAATTTCTACAGCCACTCTTCCTGAAAGTTGTCCCTTATCTTCAATTTGCGGCATTACAGAAAAAGAACGGTTGGGTAAACCGACCAAACCGTTACCAGATCCACCTTCACCGTAGTTCGTCGCCATGTTATTTCCTTGCAAGCTACCTTGGTTTCCAGGTGTGCTGCCCGTGCCATCGCCTACACCGGCACCATTGTTCTTTTTACCTGTATATAATGCGTTCGGATTAACGGTAGGTTTGCTTTCCTTCTTTTCCGGTGTAATGGTTGGGGTATTGGTGGTTGGCTTTTCCTTCTCTTTCGTCACTACTTCCGGAGCATCTTCCACGTCTTGGGTAACCACTGATTTATCGTTATTTTCCTGAGAAGCCACAGGGGTTGGTTCTTCATTAGGTATGACTTTATCCGGTCGAGTCTGATTGGCGTTAGGATCCATCGACGGTTCATCCAAACTCATATAATCGTCGCCCATACCCTCCGGTGATGTGCCATAGTTGACAATTAAGCCACCTGTTCCAAATTCAGTAGGGGGTTGGCCTAGAATCAAGAAAAAGCTTATCAATAGAAATACGGCAAATATTCCTGAGGCTATAGCGAAAGCCTTTGGATAATTATTTTCCTCTTTTTGATAGTTCATTGCACACTTTTCCAATTAACGGGACATTTAAAAATCCCCTTAAATCCTAATTCTTCTCTTTGGGTTCGGTAGCCAACACGAGTTTGATTTTCAATTTGTTGGCGATATCCATTACTTCTATTACATCCTCAATGGCCACTGTCCGATCTACATATAACAGAACAGTCAATTCCTGTCCTTCATGCACGTACGTTTGTAGTGTGGGCATCAGCTGGTCTAAAGGAACCTGCTTTTTTTCTACAAAGTACTGCAAATCTTTGTTAATAGACAAACTTATGGTACGTTTTGCGACCGATTGTTCGCCCGATTGAGACCGGGGAAGTAATAACTTCACCACTTGTGGATTAGCTACTGCCGAAGCCAATAAAAAGAAGAGCAGTAAGAAGAACATAATATCATTCAACGCAGAAGTATGTACTTCCGCAGCTGGTCTTTGATGTCTTTTCCTTAAGTTCATGAATGCTCCTTATTATTAGCTTCCGGGTTCATCTAACAGATCAATAAACTCAATGGCATCGGTTTCCATGCGTAAAATCAATCGGTCAACCATCATATTTAAAATATGGTAGCCTACATAGGCAACAATACCAACAATTAATCCGGAGGCAGATGTAACCATCTTGGTGTACAAACCACCAGACACCGTGCCAATTTCAATAACGCCTTTTAGCGACACTTCGTGAAAAATAGTGATCACCCCGATGATCGTACCAACGAATCCCAACATAGGGGCAATACCAGCGATAATCCCTAAAACATTAATGTTTTTCTCCAAACGGGATACCTCTAATTTACCTATATTTTCAATAGCAGCTTCGATGTCCTTTATTGGTCGGCCGATTCGGGTTAATCCTTTCTGTAACATACTGCCTAGGGGGCCATTGCTATTACGGCATAAAGCTAAAGCAGCTTCTAGACGACCGGACATAATATTTTGTTTTACCTGAATCATCAGGTTGGAGTCATAGCGGGAAGCTTTTTTTATGGTGATAAACCGTTCAATAAAGATAACCAATCCTAAAAAGGCCAAAATTGCAATAGGAACCATGACCCATCCCCCTTTGATCAGGAGATCCATTAGGCTTAAATCTTCTATGGGTGCGGTAGATGCTCCAGGCGTTGCAAGCATGGAATCAAGTGTTGCGGGTGTGTCTGTAACTTGTAATAAAAACATGTTTTATAAAATAATAATTTTTGCGTTTCTGTTTGTTTTAAAATCGGCTACCAAGATAAAACTTATTCCCGATTTTTTCGCTATAAAAACAAGCTGATGATGGCAAAGGAGCTTTATCTACGTTTGATACTATGGATAAATATATGCCTCAGCAGTAATTTTTTCTCTAACCTCATCCAGGTATTTCATCGCTTCTTCTTTGCTGGCGTAGCTTCCGATACATATCTTTTTTCTATTATTGGGTATATTACTTTCCAACACATAAGCTTTTATGCCGATGCTCCTAAAATAGCTAGCTTGTTTGATTGCTAAATCCAATTTTTTAAATGAACCGATGACAATGCAATAAGGGACCTTGGGTGCTGTTATGGTTCGGACAAGCGCAGTGTCTTCAGGAATCGCACTAGCGGTATTTTCCGCAGGTGTTGTCTGGCCTTCTGCATGCAATGTTGTCGTATCTGTTGTTGACTTAATCGCCGTATCGGTTGTCGGAGTATGAACGGTATTTGCTTTATCCTGCCGATTCCATATGTAGAAAGCAATAATAATACATGCGGCAACGGCTGCAAGAACTATCGTTAACCAACGACGGTTGGTTTTGGCTGTTTCTTCGGTCTGGAAAGGATCAGGCTCCGATACCGTTTCGACTTCAGTTGCCTGTATAACTTCAGTTACCTGTACAGCTGATTCTTTAGGCTGAACATCCATTGTTTCGCGTTCGGCCACGGGTTGCAAACCCCAAGTGTTTGGCTGATCAAACGGAACCAATTGATAATCCCCTTGTTCTTCCTTTAAGTAACCCAATTCATCGAGGGTTATTTCACCCTGTTCTGCTATTTTAGCCAACAATTGCTCAACCACAGTATCAACAGTGCGACTCGCTTCTTCAGCTGATAAATCGTGTGTTTTAGATACATAATCGATCAATAAGCTATCCGTCGGTGCATGCAAAACAAGTGTATAGGTATGTGCAGGAGGCAAAAAGCAATTAGAAGATTCGTCAAATGTTGCAGCTAACCTTCTTTTGCTAAAAATGCCAATACCAGGCACACCCACTTGAAGGTGGGTGAGTAATAAGCGATGGATGTATTGGCCTAAACTAAACATGTCTATACCTGTTAATTGCGCGCAAACTTAGCAAGATCTATTCATTTATTAAATTAAAACGAAACATTTATTCCGCCTATCACATTAAATCCTAAACGGGGATAATATAAAAAGCGTTGATAAGACTTATTTAATAAATTATTCCCCCTTACATAAACACCAATTTGTTTAGTTGCACGGTACTCCAGTCCGGCACTGATATCAACAAACGCAGGCAGCGATACGGTAACAGCATTACTTGGGTCCATATCCGTTAGACCTTCATATTGCGCATATGTTTTTGCTTTCATCGCATCATTAAAGAAGAGCTCGCCGTCTATATATACTTTTTTGCTGATATTAATGCGTGTATTTGCTGCTAAGCGTAATTTAGGAATGAACCAGGCTTCGGCTTCATGATCAAGGTCATACTCATTGAAAATTAAGTTACCACCTAAACTAAAAGCTTCAGACACGCGAACATTAATATCACCTTCCAATCCGTAAATGGTATTTTTTTCTCCGCGATCATAAATAAGATCATATCGCGACGGATTGGTAGGATTGATGGCATACAAAGGCAAGTCGCTAACCTTTTTATAAAATAAGCCAACTTTATAACCTACCGCTGCTCCTGCATTTCCTTTAATACCACCATAAGCGTTTATTTTTTCGAGCATATTGTGAATAACCAGATTGTTAGTTGCCGTATCGATAAACGGTGTTTCGCTAAGATAAGGATTTTCATTAGCCAATGAACGATAAGAGGTTTTAACGGCATCGCCCTTTACGCCAGCATATAGACTGATGTATTCAGGCACCAAGGCCAGATCCAGATCAACTGCTGGAAAAATGTTATTTCTACTTTCATCACCACCAAATTCGCTGACCAACGCGGCACCTAACGTAATTTTATAATTATTGCCCTGGAAACGAATATATGGATTTAAGCGAGCGATGTGATTGCCCGTGCTTTGGTCGGCACTCTTCAGACTGGTGAAATCGCCAGAGGCATTTAAGCCCACATTGAAGGCATTTATTTTTTTATTTAAGTTGCCACTCAGTGCAAACGAATTTTCTTTGGCAGAGAAGGCATTTCCAAAAAGATAGCCATCAGCCTTTAATGAATAGCTTAATAATTCAGGATCATCGGTTGCATTACTGTTCAACTCCCCTTTAATATAGATATCGTTATAATGTTGCTTTAAAGGACTATTTTGTTCTTGAGGAGGAGTTACCGGATCTGGCGTAAGCCCTTGTTGGGAAGGTGCCAGACCATAATAGCGTGTGCCATAGCGGTTGAAACCGATTTCTCCATTCAACGTAATCTGATCTAAGACGCTCCGGCCGAATAAGCCTATTTTCTGTTCGTTGAAATTCTGTCCGTCGAGGTCGCTGCCTTTCTGACTGAGAAATTTGGCGAAACCACCCACTTGCATGGCCTGGTCTTCACCATTAGAAATATACACTTCACCTAATAAAGTGTTAAAATTTCCAACGCCTATTTTAGCATAATTGTTCGTCAGCACTTCTGGTCTACTCGTTGGAATCTCTTTAATTTCCAAGCGATGGGTACCGGTATTAATATCCAACTTTCTGTCGAAGACGGTATAATGAAGCTTAGATAGATACTTTCGGTTATTGGTTAGATCAGGACTCTGCCTAATTTTTACAGCATCCGCAAGAATAGGCTTATAATCTCTGACGACATCTATTTCGCCCAGATTACCTTTCACGTCTTCCTGTTTTTCGGTTTTTTGTTGCTCCTTTTCTTCTTCTTGAGCAAAAGACGCCAATGAACAAAAACCAAGACCAATTAATAAGGTATATTTAAACATTGAATGATTCAATAGCATAGTTGTTTTCTTTGTTGTTTCAGATCGCATTTAAATCCATTGTTTAATCGGAACTTATTGCTCTACCTCCGTAGCATCTGCCGATAGACTGTCTGTTGTCAAGCTATCTACGGTAGTCGTATCGCTTGATGTCTTTACACTGTCTTTCGCCTTATTTTTGCTTTCCACTTTTTTGCCCGTTATTTTTTCTAAATGTTCTTTTGCTGTTGGGATAATGTCATCGTCGCCCTCATAATTTTCGATGATACTTTGTAAGGTACTCTTTGCTTGGAATTCATCTTTTAACTTCACATAGCAATCGGCTAACAGGATGAAGCTTTTAGCCACCCAATAGTCGTAAGAAGGCATGTTTTTGATTAAATCAAAAGCTGTTGTTTGAGCAGCTTTATACTCACCCGCTTCGTATTGTAGTTTGCCAATATTGTATTTAGCTTCAGCACCAACAATGGTCTGACTGGTTTTGACGGCCTCATCCAGTTCTTTCCTAGCGGTTGTTAAATCGCCTTTCAACATATAGGCTTTTGCAGCATATAAGTTTGCTTTCGCCTTATCTTCAGCGGAAGATTTTTCATATTCCTTAACATATTTTGCATACATTAAGGTATTATCAAAATCATGAATATTGAAATAAGCAACCATTAAATTGCTAATAGCAAAGCCATAATGGGATTTATATTCTGCCGTAAGCTCCAGTTTTTTGAGCGGGGCAATGGCCTCATTATATTGCTTTTGTTCTAAGAAAAGACTGGATACGCTGAGTAGCGTGCGTTCCGTATAAGCGCTGGTCCAATCATTTAGGATAATATTAAAATCATGTAAAGCCTCCTTCGGGTGTCCGGTTTTATACAAGCTTTCTGCTCGGATAAAGCGTGCAAACTTTTCTTGAATAGGTTTCGGGAATTTGTCGAAGTAGGCGTTAACGGCTTCAATTGCCGCTTGGTAATCGCCACGCGAAAAATAGTTATTGGCCACCTGAAAAGTAACGTTATCTTGTTCGGCAGTTGATAGATTGCCAATGGCGGTTGTATTGGCGTAGTTTAAGAATCCTTGTGCATCTCCTTTATCGATATAGATGTTTTGTATGGATTTTAACGCTTGTTTCGCCTCGTCTGTTGTCGGATATTGCTCAACTACCCGTTGAAAAGTGCTTACGGCTGCATCGTTATTATTTTCATTGTATTGCACTAATCCTATGGTTACCAATGCACGGGGAACATAACTACTGCGTGGATATTTTTCGATCATATCTTGTAAGCCCTTGATAGCTACTTCGTTCTCTCCCCTTAAAAATAGGGTATAAGGTATTTCAAAACTCGCATCATCGGAATAGTTAGAATTGGGATATCGCGCTAGCAAATCGGTCATGATAGCCAATTTACCATCGGAGTCACCTTGTAGCCCTCGGATAATTCCGCTTTGGAATAGCGCATAATCCTGTGTTTTAGCCTTCGAGCTCATCAATTTATTGTACTGATCCATTGCCCGTCCGTAATCTTTTAACATGAAATAGGAGTCACCCAAGCGAGCAATTGCATCATTCCGCGTATTGAGTTCAATAGGTTCGCCACTATTCAGGAATTTGGCAAAGTAATTTGCCGATACACTGTAGTTATCGTTCCGAAAGGCAGCGTATGCTAAGGCATAGTTCGCATAATTATAAACATCGGTATTTTTTGCTGCCGGTAATTGTAAGAATTTACTGAAGTTGGTGGTTGCTTCACCATATTTTCGTACTTCATACATGGCTTCTGCTTTCCAATAGGTCGCTAATGCCAATATTTCTGGATCATAGGGATTCTGCTCCGAGCGCATGAATATAGAAATCGCATTTTCAAAGGCTCGTTCGTTATAATATTCCAGCCCGCGGAAATACGTTACCTTTTGGTAAGCTTCGTTGGCTGCTTCGGTTCGTTTGGGGATGGATTCGATCATGTCTACCGCAGCGCGATAATCCTTAGTGCTCAACAAAATCTCCGCCATTAACGTTTTGGCTTCATCAACATTTTTAGAACGGGGATACGTCTTTAGGTATTCTTGGGTAGCCGTTAGCGCCACTTGGTGGAACTCTAATTCATAGGATAATTTTGCATAATTCAAAAGTCCTTGCTCTTTCATAGCAGGATCGAAATCCAATTTAGAGGCCTTGAAGAAGGCATTTCTTGCGCTCTCCTTGTTTCCTTGTTTGATAAAACAGTCGCCCAATATAATCATACCACTTTGCAGGTAGGCGTCAGGATCACTTAGTTTTTCCAGTTCTTTAATCGCCTTTTCATAATTGCCGCTTTTGTAAGCTAAGTAGCCAATTTGGTAATCATCCTGATTGTTTTGCGTTTTTCCTTGATCTCTGGCCTGAAATTTATCGTAATATTCCTTTGATTTTTTTAAGTCATTTTTAGCAAAATAGGTAGCGCCAATAATGCGTAAGATTTCCGTCTCGTTTTCCTGTTTGGTGCGCTCCATGATGGGGAGAATATAGGCGAGCACGTCGTCATAACGTTTATCCATAAAATACAGGGCAGCGATATAATAGGGATAACTGCTTTCATAGGTTTTTGAACCTTTTAGGCGTTCAAATTCCCGAAGAGCAACGGCATACTCTGCATCTAGGTAGCTGATGTAAGCATAGTAGTAGATGGATGCTTCCTGATATGCACCGCGTTCGTCCTTCAGGCGCTCAAACAGTAGTTTAGCCGTTTTATAATCGTTGGTCATAAATAGCGAATACCCCAACTTGAAGCGATATTCTGTACTTTCGCTTCCGCTTAAACTGTTATTATCCAATTTATTGAACCACTCAATAGCTTTAGCATAATCTTTTTTGCCAAAATAGGAACGTCCAACCTGAAAATAAGCTGCTTTCGTGTTTGCACTCGTTGGATGGTCTTTAATAAATTTGAGAAAGAGACTTTCTGCATCTCCATTACCTAATTCCAGTGCACAAACTGCTTGATAAAAGCGTGCATTTTCCTTTAGTTGAGACATTTGATCGCTTTCATCCTGTTGTATCGTCGTATTGGTACGAATTTCTTCTACTTTACCTAACTGATTGTAAGCAGAGGCATATTTTCCTCGTTCATACAATTCCATTCCGGTTTTATAAGCTTGGTTCATGGATTGCCAGGCGCTCTGTTGTGCAGCTGCAGTGCTGGCAAAAAGACTGAGTAGTAAACTAATTCGGGTGAATTTATTAAACATATTGTTCAAATTCTTTTATGCTAAATTAATGGGATGTTATAAGTTTATGTACACTATTACCTAACAAATGTTAATAACCTTAGTATATAACGGTATTAATAGTTAAATAATGTGTACACGATATATTTTTGCGTGTTAGGACTAATCATTCAATCGTTTTCCAGCCAGTAGATAGAGGACGGCCATCCGAACAGCAACGCCATTTTCTACTTGATCCAATATGATCGCATGTTTGCTGTCGGCCACATCACTAGTGATTTCGACACCGCGATTAATAGGACCGGGATGCATAATCGTAATGTTGTTATCCAGTGAGTCGAGGATTTCCTTATTTAATCCATACAGCATAGCATATTCTCTTAATGAAGGGAAATAATTGATATTCTGTCTTTCCAGTTGTATACGCAACATATTCGCTACATCGCACCACTGAAGTGCTTTGATGAGATTATGCTCTACTTTGACTCCAAGAGACGTAATGTACTTGGGGATCAGTGTTGTCGGGCCGCATACCATAACCTCTGCCCCTAGTTTATGTAAGCAAAGAATGTTGGAAAGCGCTACCCGTGAGTGCAGGATATCACCTATAATAGCCACTTTTTTACCCGCAACCGCTCCGTATTGTTCACGGATGGAGAACGCATCTAACAATGCTTGAGTTGGATGTTCATGGGCACCGTCTCCAGCATTGATGATTTGCGCGCGAACATGTTTGCTTAAAAAAACACCAGCACCGGGATAAGGATGACGCATCACAATCATGTCCACTTTCATGGCTAAAATATTATTAACCGTATCAATAAGGGTCTCTCCTTTACTAACCGACGAAGACGATGCTGCAAAATTGATCACATCAGCCGATAGGCGTTTTTCAGCAAGCTCAAACGAGAGTCGGGTTCTGGTGGAGTTTTCAAAAAATACGTTTGCTATGGTTATATCCCGTAGGGAAGGAACTTTTTTAATAGGACGATTGATGACATCTTTAAATGTCTTGGCTGTGTCGAGAATAAGGTTAATATCTTCGACCGAGAGATCCTTAATGCCCAAAAGGTGTTCAGTACTTAGCTGTTGTGCTGTTTCTGCCATTTTATGTATACGATCAAATGAGGTGATTTTGCTCTTCAGTTAATAAAATAATTTGGTCTTCGCTATCTGTTTCACGCCAATTTACAATAACACGTTGCGAATTAATCGAATCTACCTGTATACCGATATAATCCGGTTGGATAGGCAAGTGTCTTGAAAAACGGCGGTCCACTAATACCAATAACTCCACCTTCTCAGGTCGGCCGAAAGCCTGTATGGCATCTAAGGAAGAGCGAATCGTTCTACCGGTCCACAATACGTCATCAATTAAAATAACTTTTTTGTTTTCGATGACAAAATTGATAGTCGTTGCACTGGGTACTAGCGGACCGCTTTCTTTGCGGCGAAAGTCATCCCGATAAAAAGTATTGTCGAGCTCACCCATTAAAATAGGTTCGATATGCAAAATTTTTTGCAATTCTTCCCGAATGCGCCTAGCCAGATAAATGCCTCTAGGTTGTATGCCAATTAGGGCTGAATGCTTAAAATCATGATGATTTTCAATCAATTGCCGACAAAGGCGTTGTATGGTTAATTGAAACTTCGGACCGCTTAATAAGATGGATCGTTGCATCGGAACTAAATTAGTGGTACCTATAAAACCTTGTTTTTACTCGATGCAAACTTAGCTAAAATGCTTGGTATTCCAAGGGATATCGGTAAAACAAAAAGGAAAATTTGTAGTTATAAGTGTTGAGTTATACGTTATAAGAAAGGGGGTTGAGGTATAGGATATAAGGCGTAAGGTTTAAGGAAATTAGCCAATGAGATGATTAGCTCGCAACATACAACTGGCAACTCATGTGGGTTTTCCGTTTTTTTACTTTTGAATTTTTAGTTTTTACTTAACATGACTATGAGAGCATTATTTTATATTATTGCAGTCGTCTTACTTATCGGTTGGGCCGCAGGAACCTTTGTTTATGCCGTAGGGAATTTGATCTACATCCTGTTGGTATTAGCCATTGTGGCTTTGGTGCTGGGAATGGCTCGTAAAAATACGAGAAAGGATTGACGTCTATTTTTTATAGCGGTTCCTGCTCGATATCTTTTGATAACTCAGGCTGATATTTTAACGTAGGGTCAAGCCAATACATCTGAATGATCCTGGAATATCGATAATTAAGTGGTCCTAATAGTAGTACACCTACTAAAATAATTCCAAGGTACAACCATGGATTTTCTGATCCGTTGGATAAAACATAGGTTGCTACACCTAACGTAATAATCTCGGCAACATTAAATGCATAGGTCACATACATGGCCGTATAAAAATAGCCGGGTTGACGTTCAAATGTTAAGCCACAATGTGCACATTTTTCATACATCTTATTGCTGCCCGGTTTAAACATATTTCCTTTCCTGCAACGTGCACATTTACCCTTGAGCATGGCAGGGAATGCAGCAATATGCGGTTCATTTGTGAGCTGTTGATGTGCCATGCGCAAATTTAGCAAAAATAATGTGTTTTTGAGGCTTCACGGGCGCATATATTACGATGAACGGATAACGAATAACTAACGATCATGATTAAACGTGTCTCCTTGGGTGATATCACCTGTTTCATAGCCTTTTTTAAACCAATAGACACGTTGTGCAGAAGTGCCATGGGTAAAAGCATCGGGCACGATTTCACCTTGGGTTTGCATTTGTAGTTTATCGTCGCCTATGGCATTCGCCGCTTTCAGTCCCGCTTCAAGGTCGCCTGATTCAAGAAGCTGTTCCCGTTCATTGGCATAATGCGCCCAAACACCGGCAAAGAAATCGGCTTGCAATTCGAGCTTGACGGATAGTTGATTGTATTCTTTTTCACTGAGCTGATCGCGCATTCGCTGCACGTTATCCATGGTGCCGTTTAGGTATTGAATATGATGGCCTACTTCATGGGCTACCACATAAGCCATGGCAAATTCACCAGGGGCACCAAAGCGATTTTTTAATTCATCGTTAAAACTTAAATCAATGAAGAGCTTTTGGTCGGCCGGGCAATAAAAGGGCCCCATCGCTGTAAGGCCAGCGCCGCACGCCGTTGTGGTTTGGTCGCGATAAAGTACCAGTTTAGGCGCTTGATACGTCTTTCCATTTTCTTGAAGGATCTGTTGCCAAATATCTTCTGTGCTACCCAATACCACCCGTACAAAAGAGGTTAACTCCTTTTCTTCGTCACTTAATTCAACTGATGCTGATTGTTGAGGGGTATTATCCTGTAATTGCTGCAGTACTTCAGTGGGATCACCGCCTAAGAAACTGACAATGATGGCAATGACGATTGCTCCTATGCCGCCACCTAAGGCAAGCCCTCGACCAGACATACCCCTTCTATCTTCGAAATTATCACTTTCTCTTCTACCTTTCCAGCGCATCTTTCACTTTTATAATATAAATATAAGAGCCTATAAAAAATTTAACTATACAAATTTAAACAGGCTCTAATTGATTTGTTCTTTTTCTTCCGTAGCGATGATTGACTAAGCTGCCCTATTTTAGGTGGGATAGCCAATAACAAACAAAAAAAGCCTCAAATGGTTGAGGCTCTTAACTGATTAAATCAATTAAGTAGTCTTTTAAAAGGAAAAATCGTCATCCTTTTTAGCATCGGCGATGATACCATTTTCGCTAAATTCATAACGTTTCTCCACTACTTCCTGATGAGCCTTAATATACTCGACTGTTTCACTGAGACCTTCAGCGAACTTTTCAAAATCTTCCTTGTATAAGAAAATTTTGTGTTTAACGAATACACCATCTTCCAGTCTCTTTTTACTTTCTGTAATGGTTACATAGTAATCATTCGATCTAGTGGCCTTTACATCAAAAAAATAGGTGCGCTTCCCTGCTCTTACCTTTTTTGAAAAAACTTCTTCCCGTTCTTTGTTGTCAAAATCTCCCATTGTCAAATCTTAGTTTAAGTTTCCCGGATTCGGTATAAATATAAATCAATATTTTTTAATAATGCAAATGAAGGCAAACAAAAACTGAAAAAAAACGTTTTACGGAATTTTTTATTAGCATAGAAAAGAGGATAAATATGCTTTTCAAGGCAGTTTTTGATAGGAAAATAGGTTGGCGGGGAAAAATAAAAAATAATAAGCGTTTAAACTTATTTATCCTGTAAATAATCGAATCGGTCGCCAAGCTCTTCACTATCCCGATAACTTTTAACCATATCATCCCCATCGTGCATGCTTAACCTTTTTCTTAGAGGTGTCTCTGCTCCCAGACCTCTTAATAAGGCATAAAGACTGTTTAAATCAAAATCAGTCCGTTGAAGCCTGATCAGGTATTGATTGTCCGAAATTTCAATATGCAATCGTTCCATATGCATGATTTTTTATCAAAGGTTATTTTTTTAAATGATAAGACGGTTAAATTGGTATGAAGTTTTGGTTAAGAGAGGCTTTAAGAGCATAAAGCTTAAAGCAAAAAGCGTAGAGCATAAAGCCTATTGCCTAACGCTTAAAAACGACAAAGGCGCCAAACAAATCGGCGCCTTTGTCGTTTTTAAGCGTTATGTGCTTGATTTTTTCGAATAATATTTAATGCGCCTCCGGCTTTAAACCATTCTATTTGTTGTGCATTATACGTATGGTTTACTTGGAAACGGTCGGTTGTTCCATCCTGATGGTGCAAGATAACCGTTAATTGCTTCTCTGGAGCAAAGTCAGTTAAGCCTAAGATATCAAAAGTATCGTCTTCCTGGATTAAATCATAGTCAGACGGATTGCTAAACGTCAAGGCTAACATCCCTTGCTTTTTGAGATTCGTTTCGTGTATCCGGGCAAAAGATTTGACTAAGATGACGCGAACACCAAGATGACGTGGTTCCATCGCGGCATGTTCTCTAGAAGAGCCTTCGCCATAGTTTTCATCACCAACAACAATGGTATGGATACCTGCCGCTTTGTAAGCACGTTGTGTAGCCGGAACTGGACCGTATTCGCCTGTCAATTGATTCTTAACGCTGTCAGCGCTGTCATTAAAATAATTGATAGCACCAATGAGCATATTATTGGAAATATTGTCTAAGTGTCCACGATATTTTAACCACGGTCCAGCCATGGAAATATGGTCTGTGGTACATTTACCCTTAGCTTTAATCAATAATTTTAAACCAGTGAGGTCCGTGCCTTCCCATGGTTTAAATGGTTCCAATAATTGTAGACGATCAGAAGAAGGACTAACAATTACTTCCACTTTACTGCCATCAGCCGCAGGTGCTTGATAGCCGGCATCTTCTACAGCAAAACCTTTGATCGGTAACTCCAAACCTTTTGGTTCATCCAATTTAACCTGTTCGCCTTGATCATTCGTTAATGAATCGGTTAAGGGGTTGAATAATAGTGAGCCTGAAATAGCCATTGCCGTAACAATTTCTGGGGAGGCTACGAAGGAATGGGTATTCGGATTACCATCAGCACGCTTGGCAAAGTTCCGGTTAAAAGATGTGATGATCGAGTTACGCTCTTTCTTTTCAGCGCCGTGACGCGCCCATTGCCCGATACAGGGCCCACAGGCATTGGCTAATACTACACCGCCAATTTTATCAAAGGTATCCAAAAAACCATCACGTTCTACCGTATAACGCACTTGCTCAGAACCGGGGGTTACGGTATATTCAGATTTTGCCACTAAATGTTTATCTACTGCTTGTTGGGCTAAAGAAGCTGCTCGGCTGATATCTTCATAAGACGAATTGGTACAAGAGCCAATTAAGCCTACTTCTAATTTTTCCGGCCAGCCATTTTCTTTTACAGCAGCGGCAAATTTAGAGATTGGCCATGCCAAATCTGGCGTAAAGGGCCCGTTGATATGTGGTTCCAATTCAGATAAGTTAATTTCGATCACCTGATCAAAATAGTGTTCCGGATTGGCATAAACTTCAGCATCGCCGGTTAAGTGTTCTTGAATAGTATTGGCTAGGTCGGCAATGTCGGCACGATCGGTACCCCGAAGATAAGCCTCTGATTTTTCATCATAGCCAAAGATCGATGTGGTAGCACCAATTTCAGCCCCCATATTACAGATCGTCCCTTTACCTGTTGCGGAAAGCGAGCGGGCACCTTCACCAAAATACTCTACGATAGCTCCTGTACCACCTTTAACCGTTAAAATACCAGCTACTTTTAAGATCACGTCTTTAGCCGCTGTCCAACCGTTAAGTTTACCCGTTAATTTTACGCCAATTAATTTTGGAAATTTAAGTTCCCAAGGGAGGCCTGCCATCACATCACAAGCGTCAGCACCACCTACGCCAATAGCAACCATTCCTAAACCACCGGCATTTGGTGTGTGGGAGTCTGTCCCGATCATCATACCGCCAGGGAACGCATAATTTTCTAATACAACTTGGTGAATAATTCCCGCACCGGGTTTCCAAAAGCCGATGCCGTATTTGTTGGATACGGAAGCCAGAAAATCATACACTTCTTTATTTTGGTCGGTAGCCACAGCCAAGTCGGTTTCTGCACCAACTTTAGCTTGGATCAGGTGGTCACAATGAACAGTAGAAGGCACAGCAACCTGCGGACGGCCAGCTTGCATGAATTGCAATAGCGCCATTTGGGCCGTTGCATCTTGCATCGCTACGCGATCGGGAGCAAAATCTACATACGATTTTCCTCGACTATAGGCTTCATTTGCTTCACCATCCCATAAATGGGCATATAAAATTTTCTCCGTTAAGGTAAGTGGTTTGCCTACTACCTTTCTGGCCGCTGCTAAGCGACTTTCGTAGCGGGCATAAACCGCTTTGATCATTTCTATGTCAAATGCCATGTTCTAATATGTTTAGTAAGAATATTACGTGCTTTTAGGCCTGTCACAAATTAACGCATCTGATTTCTTGGAGACGTTGTACTCATTATCAGCCGTTAAGCGTGACGAATTTAAGAAAAAAAAGCCCGTACATATCCTTTTTGGAAGCTTTTGAACTAATTTGGAAATGTTCTAAACTGTTTTGTCTGCAATCGCTTGGCATCCTTTTTTTGCTGGTGGTCTTTTAAGCGATTTATTTCAAATTGTTTTTCTTGCCTTATCGTATAAAACCATTCGGCTTCCTCGACGGGTTGGTGTTCAACGCCGATAGCAACCTGCCGGTTTCGCTCATATAAGTCATCATCCACTCGAAAAGCCGTTAAAATACCGCTTGGAAGCTGGTGTTTATCACCCATTGTTTTTCGGCGTTTCAACCAGTCGAGCTGGTAGTAATGTAGGGAAAGGAAAACAAAGACCAACGTCCCTTTCTGCAGTTGTTTGAGGCATTGCCAATGTACATCATGTGTATAGGGAAGAGTGGCATCGTCCATTTTTGCTTTAGCCAATATAATTTCATCTACTGCCAGTAATTGATACTCCTTTCTTTGGTAGTCAAGCCCCAGTACGGCGATACGCAGAAAAGAACCTGGGTAGGGCTGTATGTTGGTCTGTAAGAAGGGGATATGTTTTTCGGGTGTCAGGCCATTTAGTTGCACGATTAGGGTGCCATCCGGCTGAACGGTACATTGAGGCATCAGCAAGAGATTCTTTTCAAAAGATCCTTTGGGGTTAAACTGAAAACCAATAAATGGACTTGGGTCGATATCATTTAAATTTTTCTCCTTGCTGTCCTGCGGCAAGGCGGCGACACATTGGCGCATCACGGCAGTCAATCTACCCGAAAGGTAGGGGTCTGTATATTCAAAAAGATAACTGCCCATTTGGCGGATGATTTTGGTCGCGTTGCTGCATAAACCGAATTCTTGAGCGGAGATTTGAGTATTCGTCGTTTGTTTAATTTTTCCAGGTTTGCTTTGGACGATCGTTTCGCCGTTTAGTTGACGGTAAATTTCATTACCTATTTTTCCTTTAGGATTGCCTTTTTTGTCTAGTTTTGCCATAATTATTTATAAATTTGTTATGATACAGGTTATTGTACAAATGACCTTCGTTGTTTTTAATTTTTAGCTTCCTTCACCTTAAACGTATACCAACTTCGCTTCAGCTTTGTACCTTCTTGGTATCATCTTCGCCGTTAAGGTACCGTTGTTTCAGGCTTTATCCGGATTAAGTCCGGGTTTTTGCCCTTAAAACGCGGAGACACCCCGGACAGAACCCGGACTCACCCCGGAGTCACCTCGAAAAAAGTACGAAACAAACCCGATGCAGATGCGAAGAAAATCCGGAATGTTCTTGAAAGCTAGACGCAAGGCTTATAAGCGGTACGCAATATAAGGATTATTTGTAAAATTCAGCAAAATATTGGGAATAGCGGCGTTTATCCGCCAGCTGGCGGATAAACGGGTGATTTTATCTTTACAGTTTACCAAGTGAATGAAGAAAAAGAATCGGTACAAGAGATGATAGACAATAAAGCCGTCGGTTCGTTTTTAAACCGACGGCTTTATTACTTTAGTTTTCGTCTAGTTTAATAATGAGTAGTTTGTCCGTAGCGGTGATTATTACTCGCTTCTCTGGGGTAAAACCCAATCCTTTTTCTGGCTTAATCTTTTTTCGCACAGGATCATGAATGGCGTGTATTTGGAAAATACTTTCCGGTATCACCGCTGAAAGATTCGATTCAATAAAATAATAAATGTTTGTTTTACATTTATATTTTCTTTATACTTGTATAAAAGTAATCAAGGTATAAACTTAAAAACAATAGCAGTGTGAAATGATCTCGGATTTATTTGTTGTGGGATGTGTTGTCTGTTAAATAAGTGTCTTTTTTACATTTAAGTTGTGTTGATTTTACGCCAACCGGAAATATTAAGGGTACAATAGCTTTTAATGTATAAATTATGAATAAATTTAAATGGTATACTGCACTTACCCTCCTGATGACGACAGGCCTACTTGTCGTCGGCTGGGCACAAAGTAAAAAGGCTGAAAAACTGGATTATCCCATTGAGCCGGTATCGTTTGTCGATGTTAAATTCAAGGACAAGTTTTGGGCACCTCGACTGCAGATCAATCAGCAAGTAACGATTCCTATTGCCTTAAAACAATGTTACACCACCGGTCGTGTAGATAATTTTAAGAAAGCTGGTGGACTGATGAAAGGATATTTTAATACAGAGTATACCTTTGATGATACCGATATCTATAAGATCATTGAAGGAATGGCTTATTCCATTCAAACCAATCCCAACGCGGAATTGGAAAAGCAGATGGATTCGCTGATTTATTTCATCGGTAAAGCCCAGGAACCAGACGGTTACCTGTATACCGCACGCACGGCCGCGGAACCTGGAAAAATGCATTCTTGGGTTGGTGAAAAACGATGGGAGAAAGATCCGGATTTGAGCCATGAGCTTTATAATGCAGGGCATCTTTATGAAGCTGCGGTTGCCCATTATCAAGCCACTGGAAAACGCACATTGTTGGATATTGCCATCAAAAATGCCGACTTATTGGTGAAGGATTTTTTGATTGGCGGATTGAGATATGAGCCCGGACACCAAATCGTTGAAATGGGATTGGCAAAAATGTACCGGGTGACAGGAAAAAAAGAATATCTGGATTTGGCGAAATATTTTTTGGATTTGAAGGGAAATGGTGTGCGAGGGGAGTATGCGCAAAGCCATAAGCCGGTGGTTGAGCAGGACGAGGCCGTCGGTCACGCTGTCCGGGCGGTCTATATGTACTCGGGTATGGCAGATGTTGCCGCGCTCACTGGGAATAAGGCGTACCTCGATGCAATTGATAAGATTTGGGACAATGTTGTCCAGAAAAAATACTATGTCACGGGCGGTATAGGCGCTAGAGGAGAAGGTGAAGCTTTTGGCAATAATTATGAACTGCCTAATATGTCTGCTTACTGTGAAACCTGTGCGGCAATTGGAAATGTGTACTGGAATTATCGGCAGTTTTTAATGCATGGCGATGCCAAGTATTATGATGTTATTGAACGGACTTTATATAATGGCGTGCTTTCTGGAGTAGGGCTCTCAGGCGATCGTTTCTTTTACCCCAATCCATTGGCATCGGAAGGACAGCACATACGGAGTGAATGGTTTGGCTGTGCTTGTTGTCCAAGTAATATCTGTCGTTTTATACCCTCTATCCCAGGATATGCTTATGCACAAAAAGACAACCACATTTATATCAACCTATTCGTTGAAAGTGAAACAACAATTGATTTGCCGCAAAATAAAGTTCACCTCGCTCAAAAATCAAACTATCCTTGGGAGGGTAATACCTTGATCGATGTGAGCCCAGAAAAGTCGGGAAAGTTTGATGTGCTCGTCCGGATACCTGGCTGGGCCATCAATCGCCCCGTCCCAAGTGATTTATATACCTACATACAGCCTAAAGGAGAGCCTGTCGAGATAAAAGTAAACGGTCAAGCTATCGAATACTCAATCAAAGCAAGTGGTTATGCGGTCTTGTCGCGTAAGTGGGAAAAGGGAGATAAGATCGAAATAAATCTTCCAATGGAGGTGAAGCGGACTATTGCCAACGGAAAAGTAGCAGACGACAAAGGAAAGGTGGCTCTGGAACGGGGTCCTATTGTATATTGCCTAGAATGGCCGGATAATGAAAATAAGGTGTCAAATGCGGTGCTTGCAGATGATGCGGTAATTAAAAGTAGTTTTCGACCCGATAAATTGAACGGCATCGTAAGTTTAGAATTGGAAGGCAAAAGTACGTTCCGTGATGAACATAACCAACTAGTCGAGCAGCCAAAAAAATTAACCGCTATTCCTTATTATTCTTGGGCGAACCGTGGAGCTGGAGAAATGGCAGTATGGATTCCGCGAACTGCAGCATATACACTGCCAGTGCCACCCGTCACCATTACGACAAAGGCGAAAGTACAGTCGTCTCAGAAAGCCAACGCTTCGCTCGCCAAAGTCAATGATGGTTATTGGCCTAAACGTTCTTCGGATCGGGATGTGTCTTATTATTCATTATGGCCAAATAAAGGGACGGAAGAGTGGATAGCATATGAATTTGAAAAACCAGAGCAGATTTCTGAAGCAAGTGTCTATTGGTGGGATGACCGCCCCTGGGGTGGAAGTAGGATTCCAGATACTTGGCAAGTCGAGTACCTAGATCAGAACGGTAACTGGGCACCCGTAAAAAATAATGTGGATTACCTAGTCGAACAAGATAAAGCCAATAAGGTCACGTTTAATCCGGTTACTACACAAAAAATACGATTGAAATTCCAGATGGGTAAGGATGTCTCAGCAGGAATCTATGAGTTTGAAGTAAAGTAGTACGCTATGCACGTTGAAGAAGGAGATTTGCTCGTTTTCGGTTTCAACGATTTTGCTCAGAAAAGAACACAAAACATTGCTTGCAATAGGTTCAAGCTCTAAAAATAATAACCGTTTGTTTTACACTTATATTTTATATATACTTGTGTAACTCATCGAAATATAAACTTAAAAAGCAAAATCAGCATGAAAAATGATTAGCCAGACCGATATGTTATCGTGAACATTATCGTCACTTTTTTGTTTCCCATAAAGAGAAATTACTTAAAACAATTAATAAACCAATATGGCTACCGTTAATCTGAACCGTAGAAAATTTATTCAAGGCGCGAGCGCTGCCTTAACATTATCCGCATTGCAGGCTAAGGGCTTAACCTTTGCCGGTACACGCAAGAACTTACGGGTTGGTTTAATTGGAGCAGGTTGGTATGGGAAAAGCGATCTTTTCAGGTTGATGCAGGTTAGCGATGTGGATGTTGTTGCGGTATGCGACGTGGATAGCAATCGGCTGGAGGAAGCAGGAAAGCTGATTCGTGAACGACAAGCTTCAAAGAAGGTTCCAAAGTTGTATGGAGATTACCGGAAAATGCTGCAAGAGCACCAATTGGATCTGGTGCTCATTGGTACTCCAGACCATTGGCATGCACGGCAAGCTATCGATGCCATGGTATCGGGTGCACATGTTTATTTACAAAAACCCGTTAGCGTCGATGTACTCGAAGGGGAAGCTATATTGAGCACAGCTCGAAAATACAATAAAAAGGTACAGGTAGGTACCCAACGAAGAAGCACCCCCCATCTAATAGATGCAAAGGAGCGCGTGATCGATAAAGGCCTGCTCGGCAAGATCGCACACGTAGAAATGTGCTGCTATTATCATATGCGGAAGAATGGGAATCCGCCAGTGGAACCTGTTCCCGACTTCCTTGATTATGAACAATGGACCGGCCCTGCTCCCTTACGCCCATACGATGGTTTGCCACATGGAAGCTGGTGGAGAACCTTTATGGAATATGGAAATGGAATTACAGGGGATATGGGGGTTCATATGTTTGATACGGTACGCTGGTTGTTGCAACTTAAATGGCCGAAACGGATTAGCGCGACCGGCGGAATCTACGTTCAAAAAGAGGGAAAATCAACGATTGCCGATACGCAGACGGCTATTTTTGAATACGATGAATTGAGCTGTATATGGCAACACCGGACTTGGGGAGACCCAGCCGATCCCGAATACCCATGGGCGTTTGTCATTTATGGCGATAAAGGGACGCTGAAAGGAAGTGTCATGAAGTATGAATTTATTCCAATAGGTAAGGGCGATCGTATAGTGAAAGATGTGGTGTATGAGAAGGAGGAATTTCCGGAAGATGTACAGGAACCTCGAATAGAATTGCACACCGTACCGGCTACACGACGGCACCTGCTAAACCTTTTATCGGCTATTGAAAATGACCATTTACCTGTTGCCGATATTGAAGAGGGACATATCTCAACGGCTAGTTGCATCCTAGCTAATTTATCCATGCAGTTGAATAGACCACTTCTATACGATGCGCAAAAGAAAATATGTGTTAACGATCCGGAAGCGACAAAACTATTGAGTAGGCCTTATCGAAAACCTTGGCAACATCCGTAGCGCTTTCCAATGACCATCAACATGCGAACCGGCATCACGTTAAACCCAGATCGGGCTTAAATGCCAATAAATAACGGTACAGCACAGGATGGTTGAGCCATTTTTTTATCCGTATATTGCACCTCGAATATAAACTTAACATCAGCGTAATATTAACATGATCCCATGACCTTACCTTTGATGGTCTGATAGCATTTTTTTAGATGTTGTTCTAAGTGATTTTCAAATGGACGAAAAAGCACTTTTAATCCGCATAGCTTCTGGAGATGAACAAGCGTTTCGGATTATATTTGATCGGTATCGTATACCAATCTACCGTTATGCATTAAAGATTGTCAAATCTGAACAGGTAGCCGAGGAAATTGTACACGATGTTTTCCTTACATTATGGCAACATGAAAATCCATCAGCAATCGAAGCGGTAGAAGCGTACATTAAAGTGGTAGCCAGAAATGCTGCTTTACAGGTCTTACGACGGGGGCAGTTAGAACAGCGCGTAGGAAATCAACTTAAAACAACATGGGAAGAAACACATAACCAAACCGAAGAAGCAATTTTATTTAATGAATCCACCATATTGCTTCGTCAAGCAATTGCATTGTTGCCTCCACAGCAACGACAGGTGTATCTGCTATGTCGGGAAGAAGGGTTAAAGTATGCCCAGGCTGCCGAACGCTTATCCTTGTCTCCGCTTACGGTTAAAACCCATATGTTACATGCCCTACGTTTTCTACGCAATTATTTGAGCCAGCATAGTGACTTAGTTCTCTTATTATCTCTTTTCCTGTACCGATACAGTGTATCGTATAGTCATTTTCCTTGTTAAATTTTTTTTCAAGTTTCGTTACGCCGAAATGCTTTGCCAAGCATCTTATAAGAAAAGGTGGTTAATATTGCCGTGACATAGCTTAGCCGACGATGAATGAACGCTTAAATGATCTATATCAGCGCTATCTGGAAAATGCCTGCAGTGAAGAAGAACTTCAGGAATTGCGGTCTTTTGTGACCAATCCAGCATATGAAAGGGAGCTCGCTGCTCTATTGGATGAGACATGGGATAATTTAAATGCAACTGAAGCATCCACAGAGTCGACGAAGGATATGCACTTGTTGTACCGACGTATTGTGACCACGCCGCAACGGAAGCAATTACGGAGAAAATGGTGGCCATATATGGCTGCTGCTAGTATTGCTTGTTTGCTGGTGATCGCAGGATTTTATGTTTATTTTTTGGGGGTTCATTCCAGTCAACCCGTGGCAGTACGCCAACAGTTGGTGAATGACGTTGCTCCGGGAGGAAGCAAGGCAACCCTTAAGTTGGCAGATGGTTCAACGATAGACATTGAACGGGTTGAGGATGGACGGGTGAAAAGCAAGAGCGGGCTTGAAGTGGTTAAGCAGCAAGGACAATTGATTTTTTCACCATCGATTACCGGAGAGGCTGATACCGGCTACAACCAAATCATGACACCGAATGGCGGGCAATACCAAGTGAAGCTACCTGATGGCACCCAAGTTTGGTTAAACGCAGCCTCTTCCTTGCGCTTTCCTGCAGTATTTTCGGGAAGTGAAAGAAAAGTGGAGTTAACGGGTGAGGCCTATTTTGAAGTAGCAAAAAATAAAGACCAACCTTTTCGGGTAAACGTAAATCAAACCTCAACCATTGAAGTATTGGGCACACATTTTAATGTGATGGCTTATCCGAATGAGCATACTATCAACACAACGCTATTGGAAGGATCGATCAAAGTTAGCCATGGAAAACGTAGTTCATTCGTATCGCCCGGTCAACAGGTTCGGATCGATAAAACAGGTATTCAGGTAGTTAACGCCGATTTAGAGGAGGCCGTTGCCTGGAAGAACGGTTTATTCCAGTTTAGCAGTACAGATCTTAGAACGATTATGCACCAAATGGAACGCTGGTATAACGTAGAAGTACACTATACGTCCGATGTTTCGAATAAAAAGCTAACGGGACTAATCTCCCGTAACACCAATTTATCGAATGTCTTACGCATGTTAGAGTTGGCTGGTAGTGTGCATTTTCAGATTGATGGAACAAAAATTATGGTATCACCTTAAACAATTGGAAGCCTATGGACGAATAACCTGTCACACCTTCACGCTTATTTGGTAAAACCGGTAGTGGGGCAACACTACCGGTATACGTAACAAGCAAAAAGCTAATTACTAGAATGTTGAATAATTCTTCTCGAAATTATGAATTTAAATTTATTCTGCAAAGTTAGAGGCCGACACTGTCGAACCTTTTCAAAAACAATTGTCTTAACTATGAAACTTATACCTATTTTACTGACCGTATTTTGTGTACAGGTTAGTGCTGTAGCAGTTTCTCAACAAATTACACTTAAAACGAAGAATGAACCAATCGCCAATGTTTTTAGAGACATTCGTAAACAGAGCGGTTATTTATTTCTTTTCGATGATGAAGTGTTGGCTCAAGCAAAGCCTGTTTCGATCGATGTTCAAAAAGCTGCTTTAGGAGACGTTTTACGCTTATGCTTCACGGGTCAGCCTTTAACCTATAGCCTGATTGATAAAACGATTGTCGTACAACCGCTTCAGGTTACACCTGCGGCGCAAACGCGGGGTGAGCTGAAAGGAAAGGTGCGTGATGCTATGGGTGAACCCCTGCCTGGAGCGTCCATTACGATTGAAGGAACCTCGATAGGTACGAAATCTGATGCCGAAGGTAACTATCGTCTAGAATTAGATGAGGGAGTATATACGGTGGTGGTAAGTTATGTAGGTTATGAGAAGGTCAACTATCCCCACGTAGAGGTGACAACTGCTGGCCGTACCTTAAATGTGACGATGCAGGGAGGAACACAGCTGGAAGAAGTAGAGGTTTCCTACGGTAAGCAGCGGCAGCGGGAGATAACCGGTGCAATAACACAAGTGGATGCTTCTGCATTACAAGATATGCCCGTGATGCAATTTTCACAGCAATTGCAGGGAAAAGTGGCGGGTGTACAGATCAGTCAGGTGAGCGGCCAGCCGGGAAGGGGAATGGCCTTTCGGATACGTGGTGCTGCTTCTCTATCTGCGGGTAATCAACCCTTGTTTGTCATTGATGGAACGCCAATTACAGGCAGTATCAATAATATCAATCCTGCCGAAATTGAAACATTTACGGTGCTGAAAGATGCCTCGGCTACCTCGTTGTATGGTTCGCGAGCGGCAAATGGGGTTATTTTGATTACAACCAAACATGCGAAGCCCGGCGATGCGAAGATTAATTTTACCAGTAATTATGGCGTACAGTCCATTCCCATGGATAAGGTTCCGAAAATGATGAATGCGCGTGAATTTGCTGAATTTTATAATGAATTGTATGCGGATAAAGCTAAATATGAGAACGTAACAACACCTGTACCGGAAGTATATGCCAATCCTGAACGCTATGGAGAAGGGACAAACTGGTTTGATGTACTCACCAGACAAGCGCCCATACAGCGTTATGATCTGATGATTTCTTCGGCACGGGATAAATCGGCTTCCGCTGTCATGGCCGGTTATCAGGAACAAGAAGGGGTGCTCGTCAATACCGGTACGAAACTTTTTTCCTTGCGGCTTAACCATGACCTGAGCCTTGGGAGTAGGGATCAACTGCAGATCGGATTTAACCTGGCACCTAGCTATCGTATTGATCATAACAACCGCCTGGGCACCGATGGTCTAGCCGGTTTATTTCAATGGGCGGTAGAATCCAGTCCGCTGGTGCCTGCTGTAAATCCGGATGGAACCTATCCGTTGAATGTCAATACGGCTGGAATGGTGTATAATATTAATCCTTATGCGCAGATGATGCTTACTAAAGATGATTACAAGACTACCCGTATTTTGGGAAATGCTTATCTGAATTATGCATTTGTGGAAGGCTTAACATTGAAAACCAATCTGGCTGTTGATAAAGGGGCTGAAACCCGGAATCGGTTCTCGCCTTCCTCCGTTTCTTCAACCTCAATGGCTACGGGAACAAGTAGCGCCGCCGATAATTATTCGTGGACAGCAGAAGCAAATCTAGTGTATAATAAGTCGATCAACGATCACCATATAGAGGCTTTAGTGGGATACTCCGGTCAGAAATACCAAGGAGAGAGCAATAATGTGGAAGGACAAGCTTTCCCAAGTGATGATGTGGAATGGTTAAGCGCAGCGACCGAGATTACCGCTGGTACGAGTAACTATACCGATTATTCCCTGCTATCGGCTATTGGCCGACTAAACTATAACTATAAAGGCAAATACTTATTTTCTGCGGCCATGCGGCGGGATGGATCTTCCCGCTTTGGTGCCGATAGAAAATACGGCAGTTTCCCCTCGATGTCGGTGGGGTGGATAGTAAGCGATGAACCGTTCATGGAGGGGTTTAAACAGAAGATAGATTTGTTGAAGTTGCGTGCAAGTTATGGGATTACGGGAAATAACGAAATAGGCAACTATACCCATATTTCTACCTTGGGTAGCTATAATTATATCGTAGATGGATCCTTGACACCTGGCTATACGGTAAACAGCTTAGGTAATAGTGAACTCGCTTGGGAACGGAATAAACAGTTTGATATTGGTTTTGATCTCTCTTTATGGAATAGCAGGATAACGTTTTCTTACGACTATTACCATAAGTTGAGTGATGGCATGATTCAAGTGAGACCTATCCCGCGTTCGTCAGGTTTTGTCAACATTCAATACAATACGGGTGCCTTTGAATTCTGGGGGCATGAATTGAACCTGAATACCGTGAATTTGACGGGCAACTTGAAGTGGAACTCTAGTTTCAACATCTCCTTTGATCGTAACCTCATTAAATCATTGGTAGAGCCGGGTTATATCGTTGCCAATACAGCTATTACGGGAGATTATTTTCATAATCAAGTGGGACATCGTTTAGGTGAATTTTATGGCTTTGTCAATTTGGGCTTATACCAAGACGAAAACGATCTCAACCAATCTGCCCAATACCATGTTGGTAATTATCATTCTGATGTAGGCACGATTAAGATGAAAGATATTTCCGGCCCCGACGGAGTGCCAGATGGTGTCATTGACGATGTGCATGATCGTACGTTTATTGGCGATCCAACACCCGATTTTCTATTCGGTTTTACCAACAACTTTGCCTATAAGCGCTTTGATCTTAGCATATCGATGGCTGGATCGGTAGGTGGACAAGTCTTAAATGTAGTCAAATGGACACATTTGGCCAATATGGACGGAGCTAGGAACTTACTGGCAGATATTAAGGATCGTTGGCGATCGCCAGAAAATCCCGGATCGGGTATGTACCCACGAACAGCAACCAATACCACTATATTGGGACGTTATCCGAATTCGCAGTGGGTGGAAAATGGTTCCTACTTAACGATTAAAAATATTGCATTGGGTTATACGGTGCCGCTAAAGCAAGATCTGTTGCTGAAAAATCTGCGGATTTATGCTGCGGTACAACAGGCACTGGTATGGTCGGCTTATTCTGGAATGAACCCGGAGATTAATGCCAATGGTTTAGATGCAACAAAGGGAATCGGCGTCGATGGTAATGCTTATCCAATACCGCGAACCTTTTCCATAGGCTTATCCACTACATTTAAATAATTAAAGGCACAACGATGAAAACAACGATCAAAATAAACATATGGGTGCTGATCTTCTTGTCTTCGCTGATCATTTCCTGTAAGAAAAGCTTTATTGAGCTGGCACCACAGGATTCGCCTTCAAGCGCAACATTCTTTAAGACCGAAGAACAATTTAGACAAGCGTTAATTGCAGCATATAATGCCTTAAGAGGCTTGATGAATGTCGATTTTTATACTGCCGAAATGCGTTCGGATAATACACATTATGAAAATTATGCCGTTAATCGGGGTGATGGCTATGTTCATCGGGAAAATATAGCCGATTTTCTTGATCATCCAACGAATTCTTATATCGCTAACCTGTATTATGCTTGTTATACGGGCATTGCACGGGCGAATGTGGTCATTGATCATTTGGAAGGAGCTACCCTAGATGAAAGTGCTAAACGCGATATTGATGGGCAAGCCAAGTTCTTACGGGCATTCTTTTATTTTAAACTGGTGCGCTATTTTGGCGACGTTCCGCTCTCCCTGCATGAAGTCACCAAAGCTGATGATGCGTTTTTGCCTCGAACACCTGCAGCGGAAGTGTATCAGCAGATTATTTCGGATGCAACAGCAGCGATTGATCAACTGGAACCTCCGACTACCTTTCCGCAGAATGGGCTAGCATCAAAAGGTGCTGCAACGATGCTATTGGCAGAAGTTTATATGACCCAACATCAATACCCCGAAGCCGAAACCTTATTGCGGAATTTAACTACGATGGGTTACGAGTTGTTACCCGACTATGCATCGGTATTCTCCACCTCCAATAAGAATAGTAAGGAATCGATTTTTGAAGTGCAGTATCAACAAGGGGTAACCGATGGGCAGCAAAGTAATTTTATTTACCGCTTTCTGCCGCGATCGACTAATACGGCCATCATTACGGGTGTCCAAACCAACAATGTAGGTGACGGGGGATATAACAACCCTACTCAGGATATGATAGCAGCGTATGAACCGGGAGATAAACGCCTGGACGCCTCCATTGGGATTGCGGAAGGAGTTTATGATGCGAGTATGCTTTTTACTTTTTCGGCCAACAAGTCTGTCGTTGGATACCAAGCCCCAACGGGGAAAATCGGCATACCGTATATTAAAAAAATGCTACATCCGCACAGCAGTGCCAATAATACAGACGACAATTGGCCTATCTATCGCTATGCCGACGCTTTATTGTTGTTAGCGGAAGCCTTAAATGAACAAGGTAATGTACAGGAGGCACTTACTTACATTAATCAGGTACGTGTGCCTAGAACCGGCTTAGATGCCTTGACGGCAACCGGCCCAGATGCATTAAGGGAATTAATTGCCCATGAACGACGGGTAGAGCTGGCTTTCGAAAATCACCGTTGGCATGATCTGGTGCGTACCGGAAAGGCTATCGAAGTGATGACCACCTTTGGTGCTAAACTCAAGCAGCAACTGAATTATTTGCCAACAGATGCGTTCCATGTAGTGGATTACCGGATGCTATATCCCATACCGCAAGCGGAACGTGATCTTAATCCAGCCCTCACACAGAACCCGGGTTATACAAACTAAGCTAGTATCAAAAAAAGTAGAAGTTATGCATAATATAGGATATAGAAAACGCATTGCGTTTGGTTTATTGGGGTGTCTTATCGTCAGCATATGGGCTTGCCGTTCGAGTTTAGAGAACGAAGAAATGCTATCGGCTCATACAGACAGTACATCGGTATCAACAAGCACAGAAGACACGTGGACGCCATGGATTGCCATTAGTAATACAGCGGATAAGACCTTAGAAATATACAATTATAACAGCACCACTTGGGATGCATCGACATGCAATTGGTTGTTTAAACCTACAACAGCGCTGGGCTACTCCGCAAATGCTATTCAGGCATTGGGTGACGGCATCGGTGATGCACGCCTACATTATACAAATGGTTTTCCGGGTAAAGCTACATCGGCATTTGTTGTGCAGGGTGGGCGTTTCCTAGGTATAGGAGCCTATATTCCTGAAGGTACTTATGTAAAAGGACAGAAATTATGGGAATATATTTTCCCTACAGCGGATAACCCAAACAATCACGCCGTAGAACTATTACCTAATGGGAATATTGTCGTCGCGGGCTTTGGGGATGGTACCGCTGCAAGTCCACGTGGAAACTGGGTGCGAATTTATAATACAGCTGATCCGACAGGAGCCAGCTACGCACAGGCGGATATCATCGCGCCGCATGCCTTATTGCTCGATACCATTTACCACCGTTTGTGGGTTGGTGGTGAAATACTCATTGGCGGACTAGCCTATCATGGGCTTTTTGCCTATAGTATTGGTGGAACGCGTACGAATCCAAGCATTACAGAAGATACCAGCATGCGGGCCGTGTTGCGTTATGGAAGTCCGACGAATCCGACAGGTGTTGCCGATCACCTGAAATTTCCGCATGACTTGGCGCCAGACTATGATGACGATCATATATTAATCTATGGAGATCATACCGGTGTTTATCGTTTTAATAAATTAACCAAAACATTTACACCAACACCGGGTGTTTCCCATCGCTATGGTGGAACGGATGTGTTGATTAAGTCTGTAGGAAAACAGGCTGTTGGTGGGAAATATGTTGTGTCGGAAGTGCAAGATCCCACCAATCACCCCTACGAAACAAACAAAGTTGATTTTTACGATGGTAACACGGGCGCTTTTTCTTTTTCACGTACGGTAGGTGGGTATACCATTTACCGTGCACGGATTTGGACACATGTGTATCAATAGCGGATAATCATGTACCTTGTTATTGTTCATGTTATTCTGGTTTAACTAACGCTTAAATTTTATGATGATGGTGTATAAAAAAATAATTCTTTTGCTTTTGGTTCACGTTCCTTTGCTAAGCATGGCCCAAACACAATCTTTTGACAAACAAGCACATCGTGGTGGTCGGGGGCTAATGCCTGAAAATACCCTAGCGGCCATGAAAAATGCGCTTGATCTTGGAACAACAGTAGAGCTTGATCTTTATTTCAGTAAAGATCAACAAATTATTGTATCACACGATGCGTATATTTCTTCTGTATTTGCGCAGGATGCGAAAGGCAGGGCGGTAAAAAAGGAAGATGAGGCAAGGCTAAAACTGAATAGGCTCAATTACCGCGAAATTAAGCAATACGATGTTGGTTTACGGCCGCATCCCGAATTTCCGCAGCAAAAGAAAATAGCTGCCTATATTCCCTTGTTTGCTGAGCTGATCGATTCTGTCGAAGCATATGCAAAAGCAAAGGCTTTGCCTGCACCGCATTATAATATAGAGGCTAAAGTGCCATCCCCAGCAAAAGAGGCGACTAATGCCTTTCGTGAGAATTTTATTAAGGCAATGATGAAAATTATCCTGAAAAAGGGTATTCAAGCGCGCGTGATGATCCAGTCGTTCGATCCCGGAATGCTGGAGATTGTTCATCGTGATTACGCTAAGCAAGTCGAAACATCTTATCTGGTTTCGCGAGGGGATTTAACGAGTAACCTGCAAAAGTTAAGTTTTGTGCCGGATATTTATAGTCCTTATTATCCATTGGTTACGCCCGAGCTCGTTAAGCAATGCCATGAGCAGCATATTCGTATTATTCCCTGGACGGTGAATACGAAGGCAGCTATTGAAAAACTAAGAGCAATGGACGTAGATGGTATTATTTCCGATTATCCGAACCTGTTCTAAAACGCTTTGTCATGAAAACGAAAGGGATTATCCTATTATTGATACTATTGCAGGCGGTAGCGCGAGGACAAGATTTACGGCAGTTTCAACAGCCGTCTGCCGATTACCGTCCTTGGATTTTCTGGGATTGGGTGAATGACATGGTGAGCCGGAAGGGAATTACATCCGACCTGGAACAATTCAAAAAATTTGGCTTAAGCGGTACCTTAATTATGCTGGTAGGCAGCGAAACCAATAACCGCCAGATGTGGAGCAACCACCATATGCCGAATCCTATTGTTTCGCAGACTCCGGAATTTTTTCAGGCTTGGAAATTCGCAGCCGAGGAATCGGCACGTTTGGGACTGACCATATCTACGCAATGTGGACCAGGTTGGTGCCATAGCGGCGGACCTTGGATTAAACCAGATCAGGCGGTACAACATATTGCCTTCAGTGAAGTACATGTGGAAGGAACGGGTAAAATCAATTCCTATAGCTTGCCGCAACCAGGTAATGATGATTATACAGCGGACATCAGTACCGTTGCTTTTCCCGATCGAAAGGAAATTGCGCCAGGTGAGGTGATCGACCTTAGTCGGCAGATGCATCAAGGGAAAGTGGAGTGGGCAGCGCCTTCAGGCAAATGGATTATTCGTCGTTATGCCATACGCAATGCCCGCGCTTATAATCGTCCGGCACCCATAGGTGGAAAGGGTTTCGAGTGCGATAAATTGGATAAAGATGCCGTTGATGCCATGTTCAATGGCATGGTTGGTCGTTATCTACAGGATTCGCCAGCGCTGGTCGGCAAAACCATTCGTGCTTTTGAAGCGGATAGTTGGGAGGTGGGTAATCCGGAATGGTCTGTCAACTTTAAGGATGAATTTATAAAACGCAGAGGCTATGATCCGAGTCCTTGGCTAATTACGTATAAAACGGATCAAATCGTAGGCAGTGCGGAACGAACACAGCGATTCCAGAATGACCTGTACTTAACGCAGACGGATCTTTTCGCGGAAAATTTCTTTACTCATTTAAGCAAAAAGGCAGATTCACTGGGCATGGAGTTTATGACTGAACCCTATACCGGGCCCTTTGATCCGGTACGGATGGCCGGACGGGTGCAGGTGCCTATGGCAGAGTTTTGGGTGAGCACGGAACGCATGAACACAATCCGCTGGGCAGCAAGTGCCGCCAACACCTATGGTCGTAAGGTTGCCGCTGCCGAAGCGTTCACGGGCCGCTGGAATGACGGTAATTGGAAAATGGATCCTTATGCACTGAAGCGGGTAGGCGACTTAGCTTTTTGCAACGGACTGAATAAAATGGTGTTGCATGGAACTGCCTTACAACCTTGGGGGATGGATTGGCGCCCGGGGATGAATATGTTTTTCTGGGGAACCATGTTTGTGCCCGGACAAACGTGGTGGGAACCAGGAAAGGCTTGGGTGAATTACATATCCCGCTGTCAGTATATGCTGCAACAGGGAGTCAATGTAGCAGATGTAGTGGGCTTGATGCCAACGTTAAATTGGAAAGGGGCAATGCCAGGTGGCTTGCATAAGCTTTATAATTATGACCTGGTAAGTGAAGAAACGTTGATTAAGGATATGGCTTATACGGATGGCTATTTTAGCCTACCTTCTGGCGCGCGCTATAAAGTGCTATTCCTACCTAAAACCAAGGGTACAATGGACCCTAAAATTTTAGCAAAACTTCTCCAGTTAGCCACGCAAGGTGGGCTAATTGTTTGCGAAGATAAGCCTTTGCGTGCTCCCGGCTTAAGCGACTACCCACAGGTAGATAAGCAGGTGGGCCAACTGGTCGAGCAATTATGGGGAAATACGGACGGTAAAACGAGTACAACACATCAAGTAGGTAAGGGTAAACTGGTATGGATGCCGGAGATTTGGCAGGATACCTTCGATTCCGAACGAAAGTATTTTCTAGAAACGCGTACGAAGGGATTTGAATTTTGGGAAGATCCAGCGAAGACCGTGCATTGGTCGGCTCCCTTTTTAAAGCTATTAAGGGAAATGACACCCCCAGATGTTCAGGTGTTGAAGGCATCGGGTAAGGCCGTAGCTTGGGGAGGAATGCCGGAGACCGCATCGGGAATGCGTGAGGGTGAAGATGCCATTGCCTGGACACACCGGAAAGTAGATCATACCGATATTTATTTTATTTCAAACCAAACGGAAACGAGTAATCAGGCCGAACTGCTGTTCCGGGTAAAAGATAAAGTGCCGGTGTTATGGGATCCCGAAACAGGCAAGGTATACCGTACCACGCAATGGACTGTTGATGGAGATCGTACGCAGATAACGCTTCCGCTGTCGCCTTTTGGTGCCGTATTTGTGCTATTTAAACCAAAAAATGACGTTCCGGCAGACGTAAGCCCCTATCGGGAAGAACATTTTACCCAAGATCTACCGGTAAAGGGTAAATGGCAAGTTCGCTTTCCGAAAGGATGGGGAGCGCCAGCGAAAGCGGTGCTTGATCCAGGATCTTGGACGGACGACCAAACTTTCGGGATTAAGTATTTTTCAGGTACGGCCACTTACACGAAGGCAATTCATATTACCCCGCAACAGCTTCAATCGGGTATTATGTTGGATTTGGGAGAAGTCAAACATATTGCGGAGGTATACGTCAATGGAAAACCAGCTGATACCTTATGGAAACCCCCTTTTCGCACCGCTATTGGGCATTTACTCAAGCCTGGGCAAAATAAGTTAACGGTTAAGATAAGCAATACCTGGTGGAACCGCATGGTGGGTGATGAACAATTGCCGGAAGATTTAGAATGGCTTCCTAAATTACGTTATGCGGGAAACGACTATAAGGGCTATGAACTTAAGGAATTTCCATCTTGGGTATGGACCGGTGAGCCACGTCCGTCAAAAGACCGGATAACCTTTACGCCATGGCGATTTGTGGAAAAAAATTCACCCTTACAGCCGGCTGGACTTATCGGACCGGTATGTTTGAAATTATATGGAAAATAGTACAGCACCCTTGCCCTTTCCCATGTTCCATCCATGTCCTATTCTACTGTACTTCATACGACCTACGTACTATAGAAAAGCAAGGAAACACGGGTGGCAATAAAGGGATAGTAAAAGGGAAGGTGGATGTAACGTGGATAAAAGGTGGACTTGACGTGGATTTCACGTGGAGTTGAAAGCAGGATTTTATATCGGAAATTATCAGGCTGAGCAACACAAGGATGGAATTGCTTTTATACAGGACGAAATTAGCAAAAAAACGTTTGTTTTCAAATACAATTGCCCGATAATTGAACATAATTTGTTATTCAATAAAAAAATAATCCGTACCTTAGCTGCCCAAATTTTCTTTATGGAAACAACATTTGATTTTGAGAAACCGATTGCTGATTTGCTCTTGCAAATTGAAAAGGTCAATCAGGTAGAAGATAAAACCAAAGTAGATATGTCGGCCACCTTATCCGAGCTACAGGGTAAGCTGGAAGAAACACGTAAAGAGATTTATAGCAATCTTACCGGCTGGCAAAAGGTGCAAATGTCACGTCATCCGGATAGGCCGCAGACCCTAGATTACATCAGCATGATTTGTGAAGATTTTATTGAGCTGTATGGGGATCGGAATATTAAGGACGATAAAGCGATTGTGGGTGGATTAGCCACTATTCATGGCCAGACCATTATGGTTATAGGGCATCAAAAAGGTAAAAACACCAAAGAGCGGCAATACCGAAATTTTGGTATGGCTAATCCGGAAGGCTACCGGAAAGCCTTGCGCCTAATGAAGATGGCGGAGAAATTTGGAAAGCCAGTCGTATGTTTTATTGACACGATGGGTGCCTATCCCGGCTTGGAAGCGGAAGAACGCGGCCAAGGTGAAGCCATTGCGCGTAATTTGCTCGAAATGTCGGTGCTTAAAGTACCTATTATTTGCATTATCGTTGGCGAAGGCGCTTCTGGCGGTGCTTTGGGTATCGGTATTGGCGATAAAGTATATATGTTAGAACATACGTGGTATTCTGTTATTTCACCAGAGTCGTGTTCCTCTATTCTTTGGCGTAGTTGGGATTATAAAGAAAAAGCTGCAGAGTGTCTTAAACTGACTTCAGAAAATATGTATGGGAATGGGCTTATTGACGGTGTGATTCCTGAACCCCTTGGTGGAGCACATCGTGATCCAGCAAAAATGGCCGAAACCGTCAAAGAACAGCTTATTAAAGATATTGCCGAATTAAGTAAGAAAAGCATCGATAAACTCGTAAGCGAAAGAATTGAAAAATTCTGTGCTATGGGAGTCGTGGTGGAGTAGTGTCCATACACCGTTGAGTAGGCTCTTATGCGGCATCCTGACCGGTAATTCCCCGGTGGAATGCAGGAATAAATATGCTGGAAATGAGCAGGGATAACATTTTGCTTTTATCAATCGATATCGCTAATTTTGTAAAAGGAACTTTTGGCAATGACTACACTAACAGTCCATATCAAGAATAAGAAATTAGAAAAGGCTGTAAAAGCCGTTTTGGATGCGTTGGGCCTTTCGTATCAGGAGGAAAAGTCGTCCAATCAGAATCCCAGTCCTAGCGGCGATACGTGGTTCCTTGATCCGGAAAACCTGGCTCAACTGGACAAAGGCATTGCGGAAATAAAAGCCGGAAAGGCCGTGCCTTACACCGCTGAACTTAAGAAAGAGCTTTTCGGAGAATGAGCTATCGGGTAGAACTTAGCCTGCTAGCATTGGAGCACATCCGCTTTCATAAGAAAGCCGGCAACAAAAGTCTGCTCAAAAAATTGGAACGCCTCTTGGATGAACTTGAAACCCATCCCTATGAAGGCATAGGCCAGCCCGAACTCCTGAAGTATGACTATGCCGGTTACTGGTCCCGGCGCATTGACCACAAACACCGCTTGATTTATCAGGTGAACGACGAGACTATTGCTGTCAACGTTGTTTCGGCCAAAGGCCATTACCGCGATCGCTAAGCCGATTTCAGCACCGGACAATCCTTAATCACCTCCAACCGATACTAGGATATGGAATAAAATTTTTTAAGGTATGATCTGTTCAAAAAACTGACATGCACACATCGTGACAAAAAGTACGTATCGTTGGTTATAAATGTTAAACTATGAAAACAGCACAAACACCTTGAATAACCATTGTATCCCTTTGGGGATTTAAAAGAACTTGTTCTATAATACGAGGTAAAAGGGAAAATGATGTTAAACATTAAACAAAAAACCGACCGATCAGCTGGTTAGTAAAAGAATTGAAAAATTCTGTGCTATGGGAGTCGTGGTGGAGTAGTGCATTTCGGCCCCCGAGAACTGGGAAGAATTCTTTTATTTATTCGCTAAAGTTTGTATTATTGCAATCGTAGACCATAAAAACCTAAAGTGCTACGATGATGATAGAAAAAAGCGACGCTATTTATCTACAAAAAATAACGGAAGGGGATGAATCTGCATTTTCAATCTTGTATCATAAGTATTGGGAATCCCTATTTAAGTATGTTATTCGTATTTTGCAAGATGAAGATGAAGTAGCTGACGTCATTCAAGAAACCTTTGTTACCTTTTGGGAATTGCGTAGTACACTCGATAGAATCAGGTCTGCTAAAGCTTATCTGTTTATCATGGCGCGAAATTTTGCCTTCAAACGCTTGCGTGAGAATTTAAAGAAGAAAGAGAACTTCGAGCGATTTGTAGCCTTTTATGGCGAAGCGCTACATCAGGCGGACGATGTATTTGATATAAAAGAGCTGAACAAATTATTGGAAGGAGCAATATCAGCACTTCCTGAGCGTATGCGTGAGGTTTTTCTATTAAGCCGTAAGGAACATTTATCTTATAAAGAAATTGCCGATAGGCTACAGATTTCTGATTTGACCGTAAAGAAACAGATCAACAACGCACTCAAGGCGTTGAAATTAAGCTTAGATGAGGAGTATATACCGTACCTGTTGGTATTGATCGTCGTTGACATCTTGTGTTAACGTTAAAATTTTTATTCTTACCTACTACTTTAACCCCGCTTATTTACTCTTTGTTATAAAGACCATATATAAGCTATTATTGAAAGCATGCAAAGAGCAGAATTACGGGAGTTATTGCACCGTTATGCACATAATCGTTGTACCAAAAAAGAAGAGCGGTTTTTGGAAGACTTAGTACTGCGAAAGCCCATGATGAAATGGGATTGGGACAGTGAAGAGGCAAAAACAGTAATGCGCATCCGGATTAAAAATGGAATTGATGCACGGATTTTTGCGAAACGTCGGGTGTTGAAACGCCGTATACGTTTTGCTATAGCGGCTTCTATACTACTCCTATTAGGTTTAGGTATACTTTATCAATTTAATAGGGAGTACCTGAAGGCCGATCGATTCGTGATCAATGAGTCAGCTGATATGGCACAGGATAACGTTATACTAACACTTTCCAATGGAAAGCAGGTGGATTTGGAAGTCGAGTCAGCGCAAGTATTGGAACCATCAGGAGGCGTCGTTATTAAACGAACAGCAGATGGACTAGTTTATGAGGAAGGGCATAAACAATCGGTTCCCACTAATCAAGTAGGTTTATTTAACACCATACAGGTGCCCAATGGTAAGCAATGCCAGTTGATGCTGCCTGACGGAACAAAAGTTTGGTTAAATACAGCAAGTACCTTACGTTTTCCAGTGGCGTTTAATGGCCAAGAGCGTGAGGTTGTTTTGTCAGGGGAAGCCTATTTTGATGTAGCGCAAGATAAGGCGCGGCCATTTCGGATTGCTGCTCATGACGCTACTATTGAAGTGATAGGAACACAATTTAACGTTTCTGCCTATCAATCGGATGACAAGGTGATTACCACATTGATATCCGGTGGAGTAAATGTCCGGAACACCCATTCCACTAAAAAGGTGCAACTTAAGCCAGGCGACCAATCCATAGCATGGGTTGGGCAAGATAAGATTTACCGTGACAAAGCAAACATAGAACAAGCACTGGCTTGGAAAGATGGTTATTTCGTTTTTGAGAATAAAGATTTGATATCCGTTATGCGTACCGTAGCCCGATGGTATGGCATCCGGATAACAGTAGAGGGGCAGATTCCTGCCACCAAATTTGGTGGAACATTTCCAATGGATAGTCAGCTCGATGAATTGTTAGCTGATTTGGAAAGACTCACAAAGGTTCGATTTACAAAAAATGGAAAGGAGGTGCAAATTAACTGGAAGAATACCAAACAGTAAATCTCATCTAGCCTTAAAAATACCAGAAGTGCGGGAACACTTCTGGTGTGGTCAGCTTTAAGCTGACAAGGCTTCTTAATGCTAACGATTATTCATTTTAAAACCTATTGTACAAATGTATAAAAAAACCATTGCATACACATGCAACAGCAATGATCATGTCTTAATTAAACTACTCGTGACGCTGAAGATAACTGTTCTTTTCCTCCTCCTTGTCATTACACAAGCAGGAGCCGAAGTATATGCCCAAAAAGCTAGTATTAGAGCAGAAAAACTGACCTTGAAAGAGGTGTTTGCTAATTTACGCAAGCAGACCGGTTACCATTTTTTGTATCTGGAAAAAGATATTTCCGATGTACCTCCAGTGACATTATACATGGATAATGCATCGCTATCTACCATTTTGGACCAATGTTTAAAGGGGCAATCGCTGCATTATGTTATTCGTAAAAACAGGGTATTGATAGAGCGTATTACCGATCAGACACAACTAAATGATACTGTTAGTCAAAATCAATTTGTTTTAAAAGGCAAAGTTGAAAATGAGGATAAAGAGCCTTTACCGGGAACATCTATACGCGTGAAAGGGACAAATAGAGGCACAACCGCGGATATTGACGGGAATTTTATATTGGAAGTCAATAATCCAAAAGAAGTATTACAAATTAGTTATATGGGTTATTTCCCATTAGAGATCGTTGTTGGTTCTCAAAAAAATCAAACCTTTACCTTAGCTAAAGACTCGAAACAAGAGAAATTGGATGAAGTGGTGGTAGTGGGATTTGGTACACAGAAGAAAGTTTCGCTTACAGGTGCCATTTCTACCGTTTCGGTGAAAGAATTGGAACAGCAAAGTCAGCCCAGTATTGCAAATGCTTTGGCAGGCCGACTGCCGGGAATTATTACCAGACAAACCAGCGGAGAGCCTGGATATGACCAAGCGCAAGTTTTTATTCGCGGCCTGTCTACCTGGGTCAATCGGAGTCCGCTGGTGCTGGTAGATGGGGTGGAGCGCGATATGAATTTGATTAATGCGCAGGAAATAGAAAGCTTTTCGGTTTTGAAAGATGCATCGGCGACAGCTGTTTATGGGGTTCGCGGAGCAAATGGTGTTATTCTCATTACGACCAAGAAAGGTACGGTTGGTCGTCCTACAGTTACGCTTCGTTCTGAAAATGCAATCAACACCTCCTTGCGGATGCCTGAATATATTGATGGGGGGGAGTACTCTACTTTATGGAATGAAGCCTATCGCAATATGGGGCAACCGGAACATTTTACTGAAGAGGAGCTGCGCAAATACAAAGACGGTTCAGACCCATACCTGTATCCGAATGTGGATTGGACGGACGAAATCATGCGTAAACATACTTGGCAAAGCATCAATAATCTCAGTATCAATGGAGGAAACAATATTATTCGATATTATACTAATGCTGGTTATACGGAACAGAATGGTATTTGGAAGACAGACGATACTAATGAGTATAATACCAACATCAATCTGAAACGCTATAATCTACGGGCAAACATTGATGTGAATGTCACGGACAACCTCGTCTTTGAAATGGGGATTGGTGGCATTATTCAGCAGGGCAATTATCCGGTGGCCGGAGCGCCTTCGATTTTTGAAAACTTACGGCGCATATCGCCTATTGCTTTTCCTAAGCAAAATCCCGACGGTAGTCCGGGTGGAAATGGGTGGTACGTAGGGTCCAATCCTTGGGCAACGATTACGCAGTCTGGTTTTTCCGTATTGAGCAGAAATACTGTGCAGGGAACGTTTGCTGCTAAATGGGATTTATCAAAAGTGGTTACCCAGGGCTTATCACTTAATGGCAGATTTGCGTATGACCATTGGTACCAATCGCAGGTTTCCCGAAGAAAGGACTTTGAAGTAAAGCAATACACTGGTGTTGATCCGGCGACTGGAGAAGATCGGTATACAGTACACCGGGAAGCTACTCCTCTGGGATACAGTCCGAGCAATTCGGCAAACCGGGCCTACTATGCTGAGTTTATTGCCAATTATGATCGGACATTTGACAAACACCATGTGTCTGGTATGATGATGTATAATCAACGGGATTACGTTGACCTCACCGCCGGAGACCCCATTAATAACCTACCTTTTCGACGCTTGGGGGTAGCTTCACGCTTCACTTATGGTTATGCCGACCGGTATTTGGTAGAATTTAATGCAGGCTATAATGGATCGGAGAATTTTCCGAAAGGCCAGCGCTTTGGCTTTTTCCCTTCCGTTTCTGCCGGCTGGATTTTGTCGAATGAATCTTTTTGGGGAGTAAAAAACGTCGTGAACAACCTAAAAATAAGGGGTTCTTATGGTCAGGTCGGAAACGACCAGATTGGCCAACGTTTCCTGTTCTTAACCCGGATGAACACCACCTCCGCTCAATCGTATAGTTTCGGTGAGGCTATGATTAGCAAGCCCGGCATTGATGAGGCGTATATCGGACTGAAAGACGTAACCTGGGAGGTCTCGACGAAGTCCAATATCGGTTTAGATGCCGAACTGTTTAACGGGGTAATTTCCTTGCAGGTGGATGCTTTTCGTGAAAAACGTGATGGTATCCTCATTCAACGAGGTACCATACCAACAGTAACCGGGTTTTATCCTTGGGTCGTTCCTTATGGCAATTTAGGGAAAGCAAAAAACAAAGGGATAGATGGACAGCTTGAAATTAAGCAAGCCCGTGATAATGGCTTCTATTATTCGTTTAGGGGTAATTTTACGTATTCAAAGAACGAAATTGTCGAAAATGATGAGGCGACACAACGCTACCCATGGCTTTCGGCCAAAGGGCACCCTATTGATCAGCCTTTTGGCTATACGGCACTAGGAATTTTCCAAAGCTGGGAGGAAATCAATGATAGTCCGGAACAAAAACTGGGGCGGGCACCACAACCTGGTGATATTAAATACAAAGACCTGAATGGCGATAATGTGATTGACGATAATGATCGTATGGCCATAGGTTTGTCCCGAACACCACAAATCATGTTTGGTTTTGGCGGAACGGTGGCTTGGAAAGGTTTTGATGCAAGTGTTTTCTTTACAGGTGCCGCCAAAACCAGTGTCTTTTTGGAAGGAGCAACGATGTATCCTTTTCAACAAGGGGTTGGGTCGTATAACGTTCAACGTCTGTACTATGATAATCGGTGGACTCCCGAAACGCCAGACGGAAAATATCCCGGCGTAATTACGGTAGACAATCCCAATAATACCGTACGATCTACGCTGTGGATGGTAGATGGAAGCTATCTGCGCTTGAAGAACATGGAGCTTGGCTATACGCTGTCACAGGAAAAAGTAGGACGATTTGGGATGAAATCCGTTCGCTTTTTTGTCAACGGAATTAACTTATATACCTGGGATAAAGTCAAGATCATGGATCCGGAACAAGATAATGGGTCTGGCTTTTACCCGATGCAACGAACCCTAAATCTCGGCTTGCAGGTAAATTTTAAATAGAAAACAAAAACATTTAATATCATCAACATGAGATATCTCACCATCATACTATTCCTATTCATTCTTTCGGGATGCCAAAAGCATTTTTTGGATAAGGTACCCACTGAAGACATGACTTTAGAGGAGGTATTTGCGGAAAGGCAATATGCCGAACGTTTTTTAACCTCCGTTTATTTTAATCTCCCAGAGGAGCTTGGTTTTCATCAATGGTACCATAGAAACCCGTTTGTTGGTGCATCGGACGATATGGAAATCACTTGGTCGGGTGCTTTTGGTAATACCATGAATACGGGTGCGTGGAATCCGAATAACATTGACAATAATATCTGGAATTTTAATTGGGAAGGTTTAAGAAAGGCCAATATATTTCTGGAACAAATACCGAATACCCCAATGGATGAGGCGGCCAAGCAACGCTGGATTGGTGAGGCAACTTTCTTACGTGCATTTTTTCATTTTTTATTAGCACGCACGCACGGCGCTATTCCCATTGTGGATCGGGCATATACACAAGACGAAGATTTTGGTATTATTAAACAACGTCCAATTGATGAAGTTGCGCAATTCATCGCCGCAGAGTGCGATGTTGCTGCTTCGTTGTTGCCGGATCGTATCACAAAAGATCAGCTGGGAAGACCCTGCAAATCATCGGCTTTGGCATTAAAATCGCGTGTATTGCTGTATTGGGCTAGTCCGTTGTGGAATGGTAATCCGGATTATAAATCATTTGTGAATGTAGACGGGGAAAATCTATATAGCGGTACAGCGGATCCAGCGCGTTGGACGGTTGCGGCAAATGCTGCAGAAGAGGCGATTACTACGGCGGAGGCGGCTGGTTATAAGCTCTATCAAGAAAATGCCGATCCTGTGGCGAATTACCATGATATCTTTATGAAAAACTACAATAGCGAAGTGCTTTTTGCCCGAAATATGGGCGCTTATAAAGAGTCGGAAGGAGCCTCAACACCGAATGGTATGGGCGGATATGGCGGCTATTGCCCAACACAGGAACTGGTGGATGCCTATGAAATGGAAAATGGGGAAACACCTATAGTGGGCTATGAAGCTGGTGGAAAACCGATCATAAACGAGCGCTCGGGATACGTGGAAACGGGATACGCTACACAAGATCATCCCAAAGGTTGGTACCTAACAGATACCCGGAATATGTATGCCCGGCGTGAACCACGCTTTTACGCATCGATTCATTTTAGCGGAGCGTATTGGCGTACGCGGCGTATCGAATTTTGGAACAGTGGTAGAGACGGTAGGGGTGGAAATGCCGTTGATCATTCGGTAACCGGATACCTTGTCCGTAAGTTTTCCGATGAGGATGTTAATATCCCCCAGAACATATATACCAATAAAACCTGGATTTATTTTAGGCTGGGTGAACTGTACCTGAATCATGCAGAGGCATTGAACGAGGCCGAAGGACCTACGGGGATGGTCTATTCACGTGTAAATGCCATTCGCAATCGCGCAGGATTACCGAACCTACCTACAGGACTTTCTCAAGATCAAATGCGCGAGAAGATCCGACATGAACGTAGGATAGAATTGGCGATGGAAACACACCGCTATTTTGATACTAGGCGCTGGAAGATTGCAGCAGAAACCGATGGAGGTGATTTCTATCGGATGAGCATAGACAAAGGAAATTCCTTAACAGACGATGCGTTTTATGTCCGTACGTTTATGAAAAAACGTGTGTTCGATAAACAGAAACATTACTTGTGGCCGATACCACAGGGCGAATTAAATAAAACACCATCTTTGGTCCAAAATCCAGGATGGTAATCGAATCATCTATTAATCTAATACGATATGTTGATCAATATGTATGCTAGTTTAATGGTTTTATTGCTATTGTTTTCCGATTGTAGCAAGCAGCAGAAAAATCCGGATACGGAGAAAAAAGAAGAAAAAAAGCAAACCTTTGATAATCCATTGGTGCGGGTAGCCTTAGCGGATCCGACCGTTATTCACGCAGATGATGGCTGGTTTTATGTTTATGCAACGGCCGGTAATGTGCCTATATGGAAATCGAAAGATCTGGTTGATTGGCGGCAAGCTGGAAATGCGTTTACAGATGACACCCGTCCGCACTTTGTAGAAGATGGAGCGGTATGGGCTCCAGAGATCAATTATATCGATGGGAAGTACGTGCTTTATTATGCTATGAGTACCTGGGGAGGAGAGTGGAAGGCGGGAATCGGTGTGGCCGTTTCGGATTCACCATTGGGACCGTTCCAGGATTTAGGTAAAATGTTTGACAGCCAGAGTATCGGTGTGAAAAATTCCATTGACCAGGCCTATATGGAAGATGGCGGAAAGAAGTACCTGATATGGGGTAGTTTTAATGGAATATATATCATTGAACTGAGCGATGATGGTCTGTCAATAAAACCCGGTGCAGCAAAAAAACAACTGGTCGGGTCTGCATATGAAGGCTCTTACGTCTATAAAAAGGGTAAGTATTATTACTACTTTGGATCAACAGGAACCTGCTGTGAAGGAGCGAAGAGTACCTATCATGTAGTATACGGACGATCGGAATCTTTGTTTGGTCCCTACGTTAACAAACGAGGCGAATCCTTGCTGGATAATCACTTTGAAACATTGATCGATAACAATAGCCGTTTTGTCGGTAATGGACATAATTCCCAGATTGTGCAGGATGATGCGGGTAACGACTGGATGTTGTACCACGGTTTTGAATTGGCTTCGTCTCCCGGTCAATGGGATCGTTTCTTGATGATGAGCCAGATCAAATGGGATGAGGAAGGCTGGCCTTATGTTGAGGGAGGAAGTCCGCAAATGGGAGCTCCGAAACCGGTTTTTGAAAAGTAAACGCATTAAGATGCATGTCCATCGGTTGAAGGGTTGAAATGTGGATTTCATATCCCTCACCGATGGATAGTTTTCTACGGTCGGTTTTGTGAATTCTTCGGAAGAAAGTAAAAAAAATCCCTACGTTTCACCGAAATGATTTGTTTTTTAAAGGCCGGTGAGAGATCGATAAAATTTTCTTTTATATGCCTTCAATGTTATTTGCATATAAAAGGCAATTTATCTAAGTTTGGCCCATGCAAGAAAAAATCATTATTCTTGACTTTGGATCGCAGTACACACAGTTGATCGCTCGCCGGGTCAGAGAGTTAAATGTATATTGTGAAATACATCCCTTTAATCACCTTCCTTCGTTTGATGCATCGGTAAAAGGAGTCATTCTTTCCGGCAGCCCTTACTCTGTCAGGCAGGCTGATGCACCCCAAATAGACCTTCAACAATTCCATGGAAAGATCCCAGTATTAGGTGTATGTTATGGTGCACAGTATATCGCACAGCACTCGGGTGGCGAAGTGAGTCCTTCAGAAATCCGTGAATACGGGCGGGCAAATTTGTTATTTGTCAATCAAGAAAATGCTTTACTGAAAGGGATTCCGTTAGACGCGCAAGTATGGATGTCGCATGGCGATACGATTAAATACGTGCCCGAAGGTTTTGAGATTATCGCGAGTACCGATAAAGTTCAGGTGGCCGCATATCACATTAAGGACTCGCAAACGTATGGTATTCAATTTCATCCGGAGGTTACGCATAGCTTGGATGGACAACAATTGATCAAGAATTTCGTTATCCATATCTGCGGATGTCAACAGGATTGGACACCCGATACGTTTATTGAAACGACTATAGCCGCATTACGCGAGCTAGTAAAAAATGATCATGTCATTTTAGCGCTTTCAGGAGGGGTGGATTCTTCCGTTGCTGCGGTGCTTTTACATCAGGCTATCGGGAAGAACTTACACTGCATTTTTGTAGATAATGGTTTGTTGCGTAAACATGAATTTGAGCAAGTATTGGACTCCTACAAGCACATGGGGCTCAATATTAAAGGGATAGACGCTAAAGAACGCTTTTATGGTCAATTAAAAGGAATAACTGATCCAGAGCGCAAACGCAAAGTTATTGGTGCTTCTTTTATTGATGTGTTTGATGAGGCCGCACATGCCGTACAGCAGGAGCTACCTGCAGGCGTAGAGGTGAAATGGCTTGGACAAGGAACCATTTATCCTGACGTAATCGAATCGGTTTCTGTAAAGGGACCATCAGCAACCATTAAGTCACATCATAACGTCGGTGGTTTGCCAGATTTTATGAAACTTAAGGTGGTAGAACCCTTAAATACCTTATTTAAAGATGAAGTACGTCGGGTGGGTGCTGCTTTAGGGATTGATCCCTTGATTTTAGGTAGACATCCCTTTCCGGGACCAGGTTTAGGTATCCGAATTTTGGGCGAAATAACCGCCGAAAAAGTACATATTTTACAGCAAGCAGACGATATTTACATTCGTAACTTGCGTGAATCGGGCTGGTATAATAAGGTTTGGCAAGCAGGGGCCATTTTCTTACCGGTACAATCCGTAGGTGTGATGGGGGATGAGCGGACGTATGAATATGTCATTGCACTTCGGGCAGTGGGATCATTAGATGGGATGACGGCAGATTGGATCCATTTACCGTATGAGCTGTTGGCAAAAATCTCGAATGAAATTATTAATCACGTAAAAGGGATAAACCGAGTTGTTTATGATATTAGTTCAAAACCACCGGCTACTATCGAGTGGGAGTAAGTTATTAGCCGTTCTGTTTCTTTGTGGTTTTTTAGGCGCTTGTGCACCTAAAATACTTCGTCCAGGCGGGAAAGGACCAAAGGAGCCGAGCAAAGAAAGTCCGACTAAGAAAGAGGAAAAGCCGGAAGAGAAAAAAGAAGCAAAAGCTCCTATTCAATTCAATAATATTGCCTTGTTATTGCCTTTTCAGCTAGACAAGGTGATCGACTCGCTTCCAAATAGTCGAGATGTGGAACGTTCTGCCCTAGCCTTGGATTTTTATCAAGGATTTAAGTTGGGGCTTGACCAAGTGGCCAAGGCAGGAGATAATTTTAAACTTCATGTCTTGGATACCCGCGATAATATATTGGAAGTGCAGAAGATTGCTGTGGATACCAACATTAGCGCAGCCCAAATTGTTGTCGGACCAGTATTCCCTACCGAGATCAATGCGTTTAGTGGACGGGCAAACTTGTCGGGTAAGTTGCAGATTTCACCTTTAGCGGCAAGCAGTCCGGTCGGCAATCAAGTCAATAATCTGGTTACGGTAACGCCAACCATCGCGGTACATGCTGACGTTATTGGTCATTATGTGGCCAAACAATATGGTAGCGCAGCCGATCATGTCGTCATCTTCAATAATAATGACGAGGATAGCCGGAAATTATTGGATCCCCTTAAGGCTGTTTTAGACCAATTGAATGTTCATTATGTTGAAATTAATGAATTAGGAGATATGGAAACAAGCTTGGGTGCTATAGGTAAAAATGTAGTGATCAATGCATCTACCAATCAGTTTTTTGTTGCACCATTATTAGCAGATCTTGCACGCTTAAAAACGGAACAAAGTTATGACATCACCCTGATTGGGCATCCCAATTGGAATAAGCTAGACTTGAATCCGGATCACTTGGAAACGTTAAATACCTGCATCAGCTCTTCCTATTATGTCGATGAAAACAGTACCGCTACGGGTGTTTTCCGGGCAAATTATGTTAAGGCGTTTAATGTCGCTCCATCAGAGTTTGCGTATAAAGGGTATGATACGGGTGTGTTTTTTGCGAAACTATTGGCAAAGTATCCCAAAGATTATGTAGAACACTTGGTTAAAGAAAAACATAAAGGCGTAGCCATCGGTTTTGCATTTGTTTTTAATCCAACCACGGGCTATGTCAATAATAGCGTGCGCCTATTACGGTTCAACAGAAGAGCGTATCGGCCACTACCCTAATTCATGAACCCAAAACGGATTACACAGCAATTACGTAGTTTTGAGCGTCTTCTGGCCGATTATGACCTCAAGCAACCGTTGGCAAAGTTTCTAACGCATTTTTTTAAAGAAAACCGCCAAATGGGTGCCAACGATCGGCGTACCTTATCCCGTTGGTCATACCATTATTTCCGTATAGGAAAAGCGCTTGCCGATTTGCCTACGGTGGAGCGTTTGACATTGGCCGAGTACCTGTGTAGTAAGGAGAGTGACCTGGTCAGCGTGCAGGCACCGGCGTTACGTACAACATTGGATGCTCCTTTATCGGTAAAAATCGATCGCTTGGCACAGGACTACGGTTTTGAGCTTGACCATATTTTCCCCTTGGTACGGTTAGCCTCACCCGCCTTAGCCATTTCCTTATTCTTGGAAAGTTTGCTTCAGCAACCGGATCTTTTTATTCGAATTTCGCCACCATACATAAAGGAGGTACGGCAACAGTTGGACAAGCATCAATTAACCTATCAAGAGATTAGCCCAACGACTATTGCTTTACCAAATGGTACCAATATGAGTCAATATCCCGAATTAGTAGGTAAGATTCAGGTGCAAGATCTTTCTTCGCAGCAAACGGCTCATTATTTTAAAGCTCATGATGGCGAATCTTGGTGGGATGCCTGTGCTGCTTCCGGAGGGAAATCTTTGTTATTATGGCAAACTTTTCCGGGAGTGAAGTTACTGGTGAGCGATATCAGAAACAGTATTTTACGTAATCTTGATGAGCGGTTTGATCAGGCTGGTATTAAACATTATCGAAGAAAGCTAATCGACTTAACGAAAGATCCGTCAGTCATTCTAGGGAATGAACGGTTTGACGGGATTATTATGGATATTCCCTGCTCTGGATCAGGAACATGGGGAAGAACACCCGAAATGATGCAACTGTTTGATCAGCAGAAACTCGCCTATTTTGTGGAATTACAGCGAAGCATCCTTCGTCAAGTGGTGCGTTATCTCAAACCCAATGCACCCTTAATTTATATTACCTGCTCGATCTTTGCTAACGAGAACGAGGAGCAGGTAGCCTATTTGGAGTCTATAGGATTGCGCGTCGCGCAAATGGAATTGCTTAAGGGCTATGAACATCGTGCAGATACAATGTTTGTTGCCCGGCTATTAGCACCTTAAGCTTTTTATATTACTTTCTTCCGCAGACCACGAAGTAGCTTGAATACCTTTAAAAGCAAACGCATCATGAAAAATTAATCAAAGACTCATCGCTTGGAACTTTGCTGCAAGGGTAGTGCAGCATCGTGCATACCGCAAATTTCATCCGTAAATAATTTTTCCCATCGGCTGGATGGAGCTTACCATGTTATAAAATTTACATTTTCTTATGTGATTAAATGAAATTTTAAACATGGACGGTTCCTATGCGATATTTTAAACAGAACGGAGATGTTCTACCAAGCAAATGGAAAGTATAAATTATGGTGCCAATTATTGAAAAGACAGATAATACGACATGTTTGATTAAAAGCACCTGCTGTTGGTCGCCAAAAATTGTCGCCTCCAAAATTTACAAGATGCAGTGGGATGCACCAGCGTTCCTGTAAATTTTGAAGCGACGAGCTTTTTGTTTCTTTTTTGCGGGAAAAAAGAAAAATTAGGCTTTAACCGTATTTGCTGCAATCTGTTTTGCTTTATTGGTTAATTTACCAATAGTTAAGCCCTGTACTAAGATAGAGAATAATACCACGTAATAGGTCGTAGCCAGTAGTAAATCTTTATGCAGATGGTTATCAATGGATAAAGCCAAGGCAACGGATACTCCTCCTCTCAAGCCACCCCATACTAAAATCGTAATGGTTGCTTTATTGAATTTGGTTTTCATCGGTATAACATTTACCGGAAGCCAAATGGATACCAAACGGGCAAATAAAACCAGCAGTATACTAATAATCCCAATCAGCCAGTAGTCGCTTATGTTATTGATAATAATCAGCTCAAAGCCAATGATTAAAAACAATATCGCATTCATGATTTCATCGATTAACTCCCAAAACTTATCTAGATACTCTTTCGAGACTTCACTCAATGCGAATGCCCTTCCGTAATTTCCAATAACTAATCCCGCGGAAACCATAGCCAATGGGCCAGACATATGTACACTGGTGGCCACTAAATGCCCACCCATCACTACCGCTAAGGTAATTAACACTTCAATTTTATAGTTATCTATTCTACCGATTGCTTTTGAAGCGATATAACCTAATAGGAGTCCGAGACCAATACCACCCAAGGCTTCCTTAGCCAGTAGCCACGAAATATTTCCAAAAGATAGATCGACATCCTTGCCTTGAGCCAAGCTGAGCAATATGACGAATACAACAACCGCAATACCATCATTAAATAGCGATTCACCAGCAACTTTTGTTTCGAGCGATTTGGGAACCCCAGCTTGTTTTAATATACCGAGAACAGCTATTGGATCGGTAGGAGAGATGAGGGCACCAAAAAGCAAACACTGGATAAAAGGAATTTCCATATGTAATGCTTGTAGGAGGTGATAAAATAAAAAACCTACCACAAAGGTGGATATGATGACACTCACTGTTGAAAAGATGATTACCGGTGCCTTTTGTTCTTTCAAGTCGCTTAGTCGAATATGGATAGCACCAGCGAAGAGAAGAAAGTTAAGCATCGCTCCCATGAGTACTTCTGTAAAATCGACAGACGAAATAAACCTGGAAAACTCCTGAAAGGTATGGGGAAATAGTTTATCGGTAAGGATAAGCCCTAAGGAAACCAATAACGCAATGACCATAACGCCTATGGTTGAAGGAAGCTTTAAAAAGCGTTCATTCAAGTAGGAAAAAATGGCAGATAAGACAATAAGTACAGAAAATGAGTAGTATAATTCCATATAAAATTTTGTATTCCTGTAAATATACAAATAAAATTGGTTAATTAGCCAATACGATAATTAGCTAATTGGCTAATTGAACGATTGGCTAATTACAACCCGGTATTACTCCTGAACAGTTTAATGGCAATTGCCAGCAGGATAACACCAAAAGCTTTACGCAATACGGCGAGACCCGTTCGGCCGAGAATTTTTTCGAGGCGGTAGGTGTTTTTTAAAACGATATAGATAATTGCAATATTGATTAGAATACCAACGATGATATTTTGTGTTGCGTATTCTGATTTTAAGGATAGGATGGTGGTCATGGTACCTGCGCCGGCAATAAGGGGAAAAGCCAATGGTACGATGGAGGCTGTTTCGAAAGAATCGTCTTTGAAAAAACTAACGCCAAGTACCATTTCCATAGCAATAAAGAAGATAACCAGCGAGCCTGCGATGGCAAAGGAAGCGATATCGATCCCAATGAGCTTGAGCATGCTTTCTCCTACAAACAAAAAAGCGATCATCAGCACTAATGCAACGATACTCGCTTTTCCAGACTCAATCTTACCTGCTTTCTGGCGTAAATCGATAATGACGGGAATGGAGCCCAAGATGTCGATGATTGCGAAAAGAATCATCGTTATGGATGCAATTTCCTTGAAGTTGAAGAACATATGGGCTACGGTATTAAATTAATATGCGATTGCCAAATTAGTAAAAACGCTCGGATATCCAAAGTTGGCTATTAAAAAAAGGGGCGCGAAGCCCCTTCCGGTTTTATATGCCTGTAAAGATTTACTCCGGTTTTACGTCTTTTTGAACAGCATTGCGGATCAAACTATGCGATTTGCTATAAGCAAAGTAAATAACGATGCCTATGATCATCCAAATGGCTAAACGTTCCCAACTTTCTTTAGGTAATCCGGCCATCATGGTCACACAAATGATAATACCCATGATGGGTACGAAGGGTACCCAAGGTGTTTTGAAAGGACGTTCTAACTGCGGTTCTTTTTTTCTAAGAATAAGCACGCCAATGCATACCAGCGTAAACGCAAACAAGGTTCCGATACTCACCATATGACCTAAATCTGAAATGGGTACTAGTCCAGAGAAAATACTTCCAAAAATCATAAACAGCACATTGGTCTTCCAGGGTGTTTGGTTTTTAGATAAATCGGAAAAGAACTTGGGCAATAAACCATCCTTGCTCATGGTATAAAAAACCCGACTTTGACCTAAAAGCATCACTAAAATAACGGAGGTATACCCGGCTAAAATAGCAATCATAAGTGCCATATTCAGAAAGGTATAACCTGTTTGTGCAAAAGCAGTAGCAACCGGTTTAGCATCCCCTTTAAAGGCAGTATAATTTTCTAATCCGGTTAATACATAAGAAAATAACACATATAAGAGTGTGCAGATGACCAATGAGCCAATGATACCGATAGGCATTCCCTTTTGCGGGTTTTTAGCCTCTTGGGCTGCGGTACTTACGGCATCGAAACCAATAAAAGCAAAGAATACCACACCAGCACCCCTCAATACGCCACTTAATCCGAAGTGCCCAAACTCTGGTCCGGTGAAGAAATCGAAAAATCCTATTTTTCCTTGTTTAAGTGCTGTTTCGCCGATATTCTCGGGAATAAAAGGACTATGGTTGGCAGGGTTGATAAAGCTCCAGCCTAATGCTATAAAAATAAGGACAACAGCTACCTTGACAATGACTAAAATATTATTAACAAAGGAGGAGTCTTGTGTCCCTTTGATCAACAATAAGGAAAGCAGACAGGTAATAAAGATCGCCGGTAAATTAATCATACCACCTTCCCAAGGGCCGTGCAGGAATTGCGCAGGGATATGAACGCCAAGCTCCTCCAAAAACTGAGCAAAATATTGTGACCAGCTGACAGCTACGGTGGAGGCACCCAACGCATATTCTAACACCAAATCCCATCCAATGACCCAGGCAACAAATTCTCCCATGGTTGCGTAAGAGTAGGTATAAGCACTTCCTGCTACAGGGATCATCGAGGCGAATTCTGCGTAACACAAGCCAGCGAAGCCACAGCCGATAGCAGCAACGATGAAGGATAGAATAACCGCTGGCCCGGCATTGTCTGCAGCAGCAATTCCTGTAAGGGAGAATAAGCCGGCTCCTATAATAGCTCCAATGCCTAACGCTACCAAATGATAACTGCCTAAGGTGCGTTTTAGGGTTCCTTCTCCACTTTCTTGTGCTTCTTTAATAAGTAATGGGATCGATTTCTTGTAAAACATAGTAGGTAATTTTGTTTTGGTGGTTTTGATTTGAATTTATTTAAAAAATAACCACTTTTTGTTTGATAAGCGTATGTGGCATGTGAATTTTAATCATTTTTTGAATGAAATAATGTTTTCTTTTAGCAAAAGAAAACCAAACCTACAATTTTTATTTGATAAATAAAGAAGGCGCTATTAATTTAGCGCCTTTGTAGTTGTATATGCCCGTTCTTTTTGGATATAACTAGCCTTTTGATTCGTCCGCTGCTGTTGAAACTGTTCCGTTTTAGGAATGTTCTTCGTTTGGTTGGGTTCGGACTGGTGTGCATTGATATGGGGTGCGATAATTAAGGATACAATAGACATTAATTTGATTAAGATGTTCATCGATGGACCTGAAGTATCTTTAAATGGATCGCCAACCGTATCGCCAGTAACGGAAGCTTTGTGCGGTTCTGATTTTTTATAATAGATTTCGCCGTTAATTTTAGCACCTTTTTCGAATGATTTTTTAGCATTATCCCAAGCTCCGCCAGCATTGGATTGAAACATGCCCATCAATACACCCGATACGGTAACGCCCGCTAATAGTCCGCCGAGCACTTCCGGGCCAAAACCGAAACCAACAATAATGGGTACAATCAGCGCAATAGCGCCCGGAAGCATCATTTCTCGAATAGATGCTTTGGTAGAAATCTCAACACATTTACTATATTCCGGTTTTGCTTGATACTCCATAATGCCCGGAATCTCCCGAAATTGTCTTCTTACTTCCTGCACCATATCCATTGCGGCACGTCCCACCGCTGAGATACACAGTGCGGAGAAAATAAATGGGATCATACCGCCAACAAATAGTCCAGCCAACACGTTGGCATGATAAATATCAATGCTGTCGATACCAGCGACACCAACAAAGGCGGCGAATAAGGCTAAGGATGTTAAGGCAGCAGATGCAATGGCGAAACCTTTACCGGTAGCAGCAGTGGTATTACCAACAGCATCTAAGTTATCGGTACGGCCCCTAACTTCTTCCGGTAACTGGCTCATTTCAGCAATCCCTCCGGCGTTATCGGCAATAGGTCCAAAGGCATCAATGGCTAATTGCATTGCAGTAGTTGCCATCATTCCAGCGGCTGCTATAGCCACACCATAGAGTCCAGCGAAATGGTAGGAACCATAAATGCCCGAAGCCAACACCAATATGGGCAACACGGTAGACTCCATACCCACGGCTAAACCACCGATGATATTCGTGGCATGCCCAGTGATTGACTGTTGTACAATAGATTGCACAGGGCGTTTACCCATAGCAGTATAATATTCGGTAATAATGCTCATGAGTGCACCAACAACCAGTCCGACAACAATTGCTAGATAAGTATCCGTCTTGGTAAATTCAAATCCCCTAATATTCATGGTCTCCGGTAATAACCATTTTACTGCGAAAAAGGAAGCAATTGCCGTTAAAATAATCGAAGTCCAATTACCCAAATTGAGTGCTTTTTGTACGCTTCCCTGTTCGTTGGTAATCTTAACCAAAGAAGCACCAATAATGGAAAAGATCAAGCCTAAGCCAGCAATTAGCATGGGAAGTAATATGGGCGCAATGCCACCAAAATTATCATTAGAAACGATTTCCCTTCCCAAAACCATTGTGGCCAGAATGGTAGCCACATAGGAGCCGAATAAATCGGCACCCATGCCCGCCACATCCCCAACGTTGTCTCCAACATTATCAGCGATGGTGGCCGGATTACGTACGTCATCTTCTGGTATACCTGCTTCTACCTTACCTACCAAATCAGCGCCAACATCCGCTGCTTTGGTATAGATCCCTCCGCCTACACGTGCAAATAAGGCAATAGATTCTGCTCCCAAAGAAAAGCCAGCCAATACTTCTAGTGCTCTTTCCATTTCCAGGCCATTGATCTCACCATTGGTGCTGATAACATATAGGTGATAAAATAGGATAAACAAAGTGCCTAAGCCGAATACCGCCAATCCAGCAACGCCCAGTCCCATAACCGTGCCTCCAGTGAAGGAAACTTTTAGTGCTTTAGCCAAACTGGTACGTGCTGCTTGGGTTGTGCGTACATTCGCCTTGGTGGCGATGCGCATGCCAATGTAGCCTGCAAAAGCAGAAGTTACGGCGCCGATAATAAACGATAGCGCAATTACCCAACTGGAATATGGACTAAGAGTGCCAGACCATGCCAATAATACGCCTGCAATGACAACAAAATAGGAAAGTATTTTCCATTCTGCTTTAAGAAATGCCATCGCGCCATTGGCAATATGGCCCGCTAATTCTTGCATATTGGTATCCCCGGCATCTTGCTTGCTTACCCAACTTGATTTTGCCAACATAATTAATATGCCAATGATACCAAACACCGGAATGAGGTAAATGAGATTGCTGTGTAGAAAGTCCATAATTCTTCGTTTGCGTTTTTATTGTTAAGGGTTTATTTTATTTTATGACATTGGTTTTTATCTAAAAGATGAGTATGTCGTATCGATCGAAACGTAGTTCAGTCGAGTTGTCTTTCAAATAATTTATCCAATAGCCATTTTTTTATAATGGTTCATGCCAAAATAATGAGGGTTATTGATATAATCAAATTTATTTTAGTTAAAAGTGATAAAATGTTTTGGTGACGGGTGTTTTCTGCTGATTTTTCGGTTTATTTTTATACATTCGTTTTCTTTACCATCAAGCCCGCTTATGACAAATCAACCAGAAGTTCAGATGAAAAAGGAGTTGGGACTGCTAGACGGCACCATGTTAGTTGTTGGCTCCATGATAGGCTCTGGGATTTTTATTGTTAGTGCCGATATCGTGCGGTATGTAGGAAGCGCCGGTTGGCTGTTGATCATTTGGCTACTCACCGGATTGGTTACCTTAACAGCTGCTTTAAGCTATGGCGAGCTCTCGGCAATGTTTCCAAACGCTGGCGGCCAATACGTTTATCTTCGCGAGGCCTATAACCGTTTAGTTGCATTTCTCTATGGCTGGGCATTGTTTGCCGTCATTCAAACGGGCACAATCGCGGCGGTGGGAGTGGCCTTTGCTAAGTTTGCAGCGTATCTGTTTCCGGTAGTAAGCGATGAGCATATTCTTTGGCAACAAGGGGTGTTTCAATTGAATGCAGCGCAGCTGTTAGCGATCGCAGTTATTGTGGTCCTTACGTGGTTTAACACCAGGGGTGTCAAAAATGGAAAGATCTTGCAAACCGTTTTCACCATTGTCAAGATTCTTTCGCTAGGAGGATTAACGGTATTGGGTTTGGTTACGGCCTTCCATACGGAAGTCTGGAACCTTAATTGGACGGATGCCTGGACACCAAAAAGCTGGAGTGCGCAGGAGCATGCCTTTATTCCTATTGGTGGCGCAGCCCTTTTTGCTGCCTTGGTATCGGCGATGGTTGGATCACTTTTTTCCAGTGATGCGTGGAATAATGTAACGTTCATTGCTGGTGAAATCAGAAAACCCGAACGGAATATTGGCTTAAGCTTGTTTTTAGGTACGCTGATTGTTACGCTGATCTACGTTTCTACGAATGTTATGTATCTTGCTACGACAACAATACACGATATTGCTTTTGCTCCGGCCGATCGTGTGGCGGTTGTTGCCTCCCAAACGATCTTCGGAGATATCGGTGCCAAGATTATTGCCATCATGATTATGGTGTCAACCTTTGGGTGTGATAACGGATTGATCCTCTCTGGGGCAAGGGTTTATTATACCATGGCTAATGACGGCCTGTTTTTTAAACGCGCAGGGATGCTAAACAGTTTCAAGGTGCCGAGCTGGGGATTGTGGGCGCAGTGTATCTGGGCATCTGCGTTATGTCTTACAGGTAAATATGGGGATTTGCTGAATTATATCATTTTTGTTGTACTTATTTTTTATGCACTAACGATCATTGGTATTTTTATTCTACGTAAAAAACGACCTGATATTCCCAGACCTTACAAAGCTTTTGGTTATCCGGTATTGCCCATTTTATACGTATTGGCTGCATTAACGATATGTATAGGCCTGCTGATTTATCAACCTACCTTTACTTGGCCGGGTTTGCTAATTGTACTCATCGGTGTACCGATTTACTATTGCTTTGGTAAAAAGATTGCCTAAGCCATGTGGTATCGCTTACGTAAATATTTTGGTTTTAGCCGGAGAGAACTAAACGGTATATCGGTTCTATTGGTTTTAATGCTTTTTGTCTGGCTTTTGCCGCCTATTTACGGCTATTTAGATAAGCCTGATCCAATTGTTTTTGAAAGATTAGTTGCCGATGAAAAGTTGATGCACACATCTCCCAGCTATTTTTCTTTCAACCCAAATGGCTTGTCTGAAACGGATTGGATAAGTTTGGGACTTACGAGCCAGCAGATCAAGAATATCAAGAATTATGAACGTAAGGGTGGGCGATTTTATAAAAAAGAAGATTTCAAAAAGTTGTATACCATTTCCGCTACCGACTATGAACGGCTAGCACCGTTTATCGTTATTCCTCAAGAACAAAAAGAGCGGAAGCAATTTAATAAGTCAATACAGCCGCTGGATACGATACACGTTTCAAAACCTCGGCAGAGCATGGTGGAACGATCATCCAGACCTGCAAAATCGATTCTGGTCATTGATCTGAATGTTGCGGATAGTGCGGCCTTAACGGAACTGCCCGGCATTGGCCCTGTGTTCGCTTCCCGTATAATACGCTATCGAAAATTATTAGGTGGTTTTTACAAAACAGCGCAGCTACTAGAGGTATACGGGATGGATTCGGTGCGGTATCAGGCTTTTTTGCCCCACATCCAATTGGTTGAACCAACGGTAGCAATGCTTAACCTTAATACAGCTACTATTGAACAATTAGGTAAACATCCCTATATTGGTTTCAAGTATGCAAAACGAATTGTTGGATACCGTTTACAACATGGACATTTTAAACAGCTGGAAGATTTATTGCAGATCGTGTTGATTGATGAAGATTATTTGCGTAAAATCGCCCCATATTTAACCCTCCATGATGATTGAACACTTACTTAAGACGGCTGTACGAGACATCGTAGATTTTCCTAAACCAGGTATTATTTTTAAAGATATCACCCCAATCTTAAAAGATCCATCGCTTTGTGACGCTATACTCGATGCATTCATGATCCGTTTACAAGATCTATCCATTGATGTCGTTGCAGGTATTGAAAGCAGAGGTTTTTTATTTGGGTTAATGTTAGCAAATAAGCTCGGTGTTCCCTTTGTCCCCATTCGAAAACAGGGAAAGCTACCTGCACAAACCATTCAGCAATCCTATGCATTGGAATATGGGTATGCGACTATGGAGATACATGCTGATGCATTTGAACCCGGAAGTCGAGTATTGATTCATGATGATCTCTTAGCCACCGGAGGAACAGTGGCTGCGGCTAGTGAATTGGTGAAAAAATTAAAGGGCACGATAGCTGGATATTGTTTTATCATTAGTCTGGATTTTTTAAATGGGAAAGAACAATTATTGCCCTATAGTGAGCAACTTATTTCCCTGATCGGCTATTGATATTTATCGTTTTTTGCCGGTAGTGGTAATATCGGATATAATAGTCATTGGAATTTTAAACCCTTGAGCGGATAGGTTTCCATTAATTTCCTGATGGAGGCTTCCAGAAGAAACTAAGCCACTTTGGATATCTGTTTGAAGTTCGCCAGTTTGCTTACCTGTTAAATTAAATTCCATGTTATTTGTTACTTCATTTGAAGCCAAGGGGGATAATTTAATATCAGATCGGACCTGAATATGTGCTTGGTCATTAACGATGTTATTTAAGGTATAGGTGCTTTGTAAAGACATATCCATCATGCCTCCGGTGGGCATAGAAACGTTTTTTTGCCAGGATTCTCCAACACGTATCTTTTTATTTGGATAAATATTTAATGATGCGTCCATCATATGGATAAAAGCAGAATCGCTAAATTGTTGTGCCAACACCTGTTGAGTGGCTGCGTCACTACCGATGCTGTCTATGATGGCGCGTAAGCCTTCTACTTTCGTCACTTTGCCTTCCGGACTAATATACACATCAAAGCTTTTTCCCATCATTTTTCCCAATTTATTTAAGGGATTGTTCTCGTCATTTACATGCTTTGAATCGTAATCTAGTGTCTTTTGTGGCAATTCCATATGCATCGCCAATCGTTGGTAGGTTGTTTTAATATGCAAACCCTGTTGATTGTTTTCTAAAATATCATAGAGGTATTCTACTTCGATATCTTGATTTATGGTCATCGCATTACCCATCATTTCTTGCTGTACCTTTTGTTTGGTATGCATATTAAATTGATATTTTTCTCCTTGCTGAAGATTCAATTTGAAAAAAATAGATTGCTGCGCTTGGCTGTCAATTGGAGAAATGGATAAAAGTATGGGGCCAACTAAGCACAGGAAATGGAACAGAAGTCTTTTCATATGGTGGAATCTACCTGCATGATAAAATGGATATGCACATAACAGCTTTCACCTAGGAAATATCGTTTAGGCAAAACTATCTGATACACTTTTATAAAAAACGAAGATAAGTATTTCCGTTAAAGAAAAAAGCTAAATTTATACTGAAAACCATTTTGTTATGATGAGCTTGTTTAAACTTTTATTTGCATAGAAAAAGAAGGTTTGTTTTAGATAATATTTTTTAATGATGTGATACTTTTTTATTCGTTTAGTGTTTGTTTTTATTGGCACTCATGCTGCTTCGCGGTCCGCAAAAAGTATCCAAAACCGACCGAAGGGAGTTCATGAACACTTTTTAAAGTGGACAAGTGGTGAATAAACTCATCGCTTGGAACTTTGCTACAAGGGTAGTGCATCAACCTGCAACAGCAAATTTCATCCGTAAATAATTTTTCCCATCGGCTGGATGGAGCTTACCATGTTATAAAATTTACATTTTCTTATGTGATTAAATGAAATTTTAAACATGGACGGTTCCTAGGCGATATTTTAGCAGAACGGAGATTCCCTGCCAAGCAGGTAGCAAGCATAATATGGATGTAAGCTATAGGGAAAAGTGTTAGGTTGGTACGTCCGGTTTAAAGTACTTACTGTTGGCCTTCGGATTCATTCGCCTCCAAAATTTACATCTTGTAGTGGGAGGCACCGGCGTTGCTGTAAATTTTGAAGCGAAGAGTTTTTTTGCTTCCTTTTTTTGCGGAAAAAAAAAGGAAGGCCCTGTCGCGGCAAGCGACGGAAAGGTATGGAGCGCCAGGTAAGTCAGCTATAATAACACAAAGTTTATGAATATAAACCTTCTTTTACTATCAGCAAGCATGTTCAAAATAACTTTAAACAACTTCGATATAAATATGGTTTTTATATTCTTTTTTAAGATATAATTTGGCTATTATTGTATAGAACCATATTATAGATTACCATGTCAATTGATCAAGAAATATTTTATGCTGATTCCGAAGATCGGATCTTAATGAGGGAAATGGTACGCAATTTTGCTCGGCAGCACATACAGCCCTATATAATGGATTGGGATGAGCAACAGTTTTTTCCGAAAGAATTGTTTAAACAGCTGGGCGAATTAGGATTAATGGGGGTATTGGTTCCGCAAACGTATGGAGGTGCGGGTTTAGGTTATCAGGAATATGTGGATATCATTGTTGAAATTGCGCGCATTTGCGGAGGCATAGGACTTTCATTCGCTGCGCATAATTCGCTTTGCACGGGCCATATATTGGCTTTCGGTAATGAGGAGCAAAAAGCGAAGTATCTACCTAAATTGGCCAGTGGAGAATGGATTGGCGCATGGGCTTTGACGGAAGCCAATACGGGTTCGGATGCATTAGGAATGAACACCACAGCCGTAAAAACAGGAAGGTCTTACGTTATCAACGGCACAAAAAACTGGATTACCCATGGTAAGAGTGGTGATTTAGCCATCGTTATGGCTCGTACAGGAAATAAACATGAATCTGCTGGGGTGTCTGCATTTATTATAGAAAAGAGTGCGGTGGGCTTTTCTGCTGGCAAAAAAGAAAATAAACTGGGCATGCGTGCTTCAGAAACTACTGAACTCATACTAGATCAAGTGGAAGTGCCTCAAGCCAATTTGTTGGGAAAGGAAGGAGAGGGGTTTAAGCAAGCGATGTATGTATTGGATGGGGGAAGGATTTCTATCGGAGCATTGGCTCTAGGTATCGCGAAGGGAGCCTTAGACGCCGCAATAAAATATAGCAAAGAAAGACATCAATTTGGGCAGCCGATTGCCAACTTTCAAGGTATTTCCTTCAAGATAGCCGATATGGCAACGGAAGTAGAGGCCGCAGAACTATTGATTAGACGAGCTTCTGATTTAAAAAATAAAGGTCTGCCCGTAACGAAGGTTTCAGCTATGGCTAAATATTATGCCTCAGAAGTAGCTGTTCGCGTAGCCACAGACGCGTTACAGATTTTTGGTGGATATGGATATACCAAAGATTTTCCGGTAGAGAAATTTTATCGTGATGCTAAATTATGCACCATTGGGGAGGGGACATCAGAAATACAAAAGATGGTGATATCCAGAGAAGTATTAAAGGAAGGCCGGACGAGCTAGGCGATCTACCTTTTTACATTTTGTTTAAATCGATAAGTTTTTGGCATAAAAGAATAAATCACTGCTTTTGGTAGATATTATTTGTATTTTATATGTCAATAATTCTTTTCTTTTAATCATTTTTTTAGAGAAAATCATTTCGTGGTGTTATTTTTGCAAACTCACAGATTGAAATGACTAAAAGTAACAAAAACACCACTCAGGAAAGGGATGCTGTTTTAATAGGTGCGGGAATAATGAGCGCCACCTTGGGCATCATGTTAAACCAGCTATTGCCAAATGCGAGCATAGAAGTTTTTGAACGCTTAGACGAGGTTGCCGCGGAAAGTTCTGATGCATGGAATAATGCTGGTACTGGCCATTCGGCCTTATGCGAGTTAAATTATACCCCTCAGTTACCGGATGGTTCAGTGGCTATTGATAAAGCGATCAGTATAGCTGAACAATTTGAAGTTTCAAAGGAATTTTGGGCACACTTGGTGGAAGAAGGGGTGCTTAAAGATCCGTCACAGTTCATTCGCAGCGTTCCACATATGAGTTTTGTTTGGGGGGATGAAAATGTGAGCTACTTAAGAAAGCGGTATGAGGCTATGCAGCAGCACCATCTTTTTAAAGGTATGGAGTATTCGGAAGATCATGCCTTGCTTCAGCAATGGATTCCACTCGTGATGGAAGGTCGAGCTTCTGGACAGCCTGTTGCAGCTACTAAAATGGATATTGGTACTGATGTGAATTTTGGCGCTTTAAGTCGTTGTTTGTTTGATTTTTTGCGGAAACAACCTCATTTCAAGTTAAGGTTGGCCCATGAAGTGCGTGATCTGGAACGCTTGCCAGACGGAAGATGGAAAATAGAAGTACGGAACAGCACCACGAAGCACAAGCGCACCCTAATTGCGAAATTTGTGTTTATAGGTGCAGGAGGAGGAGCATTGCCGTTGCTCGAAAAATCAGATATTAAGGAAGGAAAAGGATTTGGAGGCTTTCCGGTGAGTGGGCAGTGGTTGCGTTGTGTAAATCCGGATGTGATCGCAAAACACGAAGCAAAGGTTTACGGAAAAGCTGCCGTGGGTTCACCGCCCATGTCTGTCCCGCATCTTGATACACGAATAATAGATGGCAAAAAAGCACTATTATTTGGCCCTTATGCTGGTTTTTCTACGAAATTTTTAAAAAATGGCTCTTGGCTGGATTTACCAGCATCCATAAAAATAAATAATATCCGACCCATGTTGGCTGCAGGCTTGGATAACTTGAAATTAACCAAATATTTAATCGATCAGGTGCGTCAATCGCCGGATGATCGTATTGATGCCTTAAAGGAATATGTACCAATGGCGAATAAAGCCGATTGGGAGCTCGAAATTGCTGGACAGCGCGTACAAGTGATTAAGAAGGACCCCGTACACGGAGGAATTTTGGAATTCGGTACAGAGGTGGTCAGTAGCGCAGATGGGTCATTATCAGCCCTTTTAGGTGCTTCTCCAGGGGCGTCAACCTCCGTTTCCATTATGCTTAAATTATTGCAGAAATGTTTTCCCGATCAGGTGAAAACTGAAAAATGGGAAAGGAAGTTTAAAGAAATGATTCCTTCTTATGGACGGTCTCTTGCAAAGGACGCAAAATTGGCAGGTGAAACCCGTAAGAAAAGCAGCGAAGTGCTTGGGCTTCATCAGTTAGTTGAAGAAAGTATTGTTCATTAATGAACAAAGCTGTTCGTTAACGGACAGTTGGCGTATTTCTTTCATTGTGGTTCTTATTCATTTATAGCAGATTGTGTTTTTGGCAAGGCGATTGAATGATAAGCACTGATTGCAATAAGTAAATTTGCAAAGTAGCTTATTTATTGCTTATTTTAGGTTGTCATTTACATAAATCTAACCAACGTTGACTGCTAAGTTTTTAAAACAACAGTATTTAAGAAAAGCCATCTTAAAGCAATTATATTATCAAGGACCTTTGTCACTTGCCGATGTTTGTGCCCATACTCATAAAAGTTTACCGGTCGTATCTTCTGCGATAAACGCCTTATTGGAAGAAGGATATATTAAAGAACACGGTTTGGCCCCTTCAACCGGAGGAAGACGCCCGATAACGTATCTTCTAAATAAAGAAAAGCGGACCTGCATTTTAGTTGCAGCGGTAGACCAATTGGAAGTTCGAATAGGAGCATACAACTTGCTGAATGAGCTGATTGTCCCCGTAAATTCTTTTCCATTGGATCTAGCCGATAGTCGAACGGCTATTGATCATTTGGTCGGTTTCTTGCAACAAGCCATACAAATTGCGCAGTTGTCTAAGGAAGAAATTCTGGGTATCGGTATTGCTATGCCAGGAGTATATAACGTGAAGGAAGGGATAAATCACACCTTTTTTCCGGATATTGCCAATTTGCCCAACCATTTAAGTGAGTTATTGGCTATACCCGTTTATATCGATAATGACTCTCGTGCCATAGCTATGGCGGAACTTAAATTTGGTGCTGCGAAAGGGTATAAGGATGTTATGATCGTCAATATCGGCTGGGGAATTGGCCTTGGAATGATTGTAGATGGCATGCTATTTAGCGGCCATAATGGATATGCCGGTGAATTCAGCCATATTCCGTTGGCGAATAGTAATAACCTTTGTTCCTGCGGTAAAAGAGGGTGTCTAGAGGTTGATGCTTCTTTGTTGGTTTTAGTAGACAAGGCCCATAGGGAGATGTCTTTCGGAGCGAAGTCTAAACTAGAACAGTTGTTTAAAGATGAATCTGCTTTAGCAGGAGAACACTTGCTTGCTGCGGCAAGGAGTGGAGATCCACTTGCAATCTCTTTATTAGCGGAAGGTGGTTTTATGATTGGAAAAGGCTTGGCTACGCTGATTCATATTATGAACCCAGAGCGCATCGTTCTTAGTGGGCGAGGGGCATCTGCTGGGAAAATTTGGCTTGCCCCGGTTCATCAAGCTATTAATGAATTTTGTATTCCCCGATTGGCAGAACAAACCTCCATTACCGTTTCCAATACCTCACAAGAAATACAATTATTAGGTGCGGCCACCGTGGTGGTTGAAAACACAAACTTTACATAAGCCGAAGACATTGCAACAGCGTGAGCTCTCCGCTCACAACGCATTAATATGCGCGCTTTGGGTGCAATAACATCTCCTATTTATACACGAGTTAGCTTTTTTTTCTCTTGTGTTAAATTAAAATTTATTTAAAATTATTTTTAAATAAATTTTACTACACTAATGTACTCAAATTTTCGCTCCGATTTTACGTTTTTTTACCCATATATAAGTGATTATCCGCGCTAATCGTCCTTTTTCGCGATTGATTTTGTGTTAAATCTGTTTAATAAAAAATTTAAATAGGTTTAATAATGTGTTAAACTGTATTTAATATTGTTAAAATATATTTGTTTTTGTTTAAAAATACCATGACAGTACATGACGGGCATTACCAATCTAGCGCTTACTTTTATCCTATCCAATTCGTTGATTGACCGATATAAACTAACAAATAATGGCAAAACGTATAAAGAAATTCTGATGTATATGGGCATACAGTAGATTTACTGAATGTTCTGGATAACCGGATGGTCATAAACAAATGATCTGATGGAAGCAAAAGCAAGCGCTCCTTCAACGAAGAAAAGTATAAAAGTAAAAGTCTAGGCAACCTTCATTGTTATTAAAAAAACAAACATTTTAAAATGAAAAAAAGAATCAACCAATTTGTGCGACAAGGCAGCTTTTTTCATCTCTTGTTCGTCGGAATGCTATTGAGTAGTTTATCGGTGTTTTCCCAGGAAACTACTGGTGTCTTAAAAGGAAAAGTCAGCGATCAATCGGGACCTTTATCTGAAGCTTCGATTATGATTTCAGGGACGTCAATCGGTGTGAAAACTGACGCCAAGGGAAACTATTCCCTTCGTGCTGCTCCAGGAGTTTATACCATCATAGCCAGTTATGTAGGATATGAGCGATCAGTGCATCCCAATATCAAAATAACAGCAGGAGGAGTACAGGAGCTGGATATCTTATTGAATGGAAGTGTGCAGTTAAAAGAGGTGGAAGTGGCTTATGGCAAGCAACGTAAACGGGATGTTACGGGCTCTATAGCAGAGGTTAGTGCTACCGCTTTACAAGATATGCCGGTAGGACAATTTGCGCAACAATTACAGGGAAAAGTTGCCGGGGTACAGATTTCGCAAAGCAGTGGGCAACCCGGTAGAGGTATGGCCTTTCGCATTAGAGGTGCGGCTTCTTTATTTTCTGGAAACCAGCCCTTATTTGTGATCGATGGTATGCCGATTACGGGGAGTATCAATAATATTAATCCATCGGAAATAGAAACATTTACCGTTTTGAAGGATGCCTCTGCTACGGCGCTATACGGTTCTAGGGCAGCTAATGGCGTCATCCTCATTACGACGAAGCACGCTAAGTCGGGCGAATCCAGTATTACGTTTAACGGAAGCTATGGCGTGCAGAAAATCCCCATGAATAAGGTGCCTCGTATGATGACAGCCCGCGAGTTTGCGCAGTTTATGAAAGATCGCTATGAAGATCAGGTAAAATATGAAAACTTTACAGGAACATTAGATCCTGTTTATCAACATCCGGAACAGTATGGTGATGGGACGAATTGGTTTGATGTGCTGACCCGAACAGCACCTACCCAGAATTATGATCTTTCCATTATTTCTGGGGGCGAAAAATCTTCTTCTGCTGTAATGGCCGGTTATCAGGAACAACAAGGAGTTATCATTAATAATGGTACGCGACTTTTTTCCTTGCGTCTGAATCAGGAACTCCGGTTGGGCGAACGTAACCAATTGAGAATGGGGTTTAACGTAGCGCCAAGCTATCGCATTGACCATAATAACCGATTAAGTACCGACGGTGTTGGAGGCTTGTTTCAAAAAGCGATCGAAGCTAGCCCGATTACCCCGCCAGTAAACCCTGATGGTAGTCTGCCGCTTAATGTAAATACACCGGGAATGGTTACCGATCTCAATCCTTATGCGCAATTCACCCAAATTAAAGATGATTATAAAACGACTCGTATTTTAGGCAATGCATTTTTGGATTATGATTTTATAGAGGGGCTGACCTTACACACCAATTTAGGCATCGATAAAGGTGCTGAAACGCGGAATTATTTTGTACCCTCTACGGCTATCATGTCTGGTATTGCTTCAGGAACCAGCAGTTCGGTGGATAATTATTCCTGGACAGCAGAGGCTAATTTACAATATACCAAAACGTTTTTTAATGATCATCATATTGAGGCGCTGATTGGTTATTCTGTACAGAAATTCGATCAGGAAAGCAATACACTTACAGGGATAAATTTTCCTAGTGATGATGTAGAATGGCTTAGCGCGGCTACCGAAATTAGCGGCGGTAGCAGTAATGCTACGCAGTATTCCTTGCTCTCGGCGATTGCGCGCTTAAACTATAATTATAAGGGGAAATACCTATTATCAGGAGCGGTTAGACGGGATGGTTCTTCTCGTTTTGGCATAAATGAGAAATATGGTTATTTCCCATCGATATCAGCAGGATGGGTCATCAGTGATGAGCGGTTTATGGAGCGCTTTGGTGCCATTGATTTACTGAAGCTTCGGATGAGCTATGGTATTACCGGTAATAATGATTTCGCAAATTATGTACATATCGCCACATTAGGCCAGTATGATTATGTGCTGAATGGTGGTTTGGTTCCCGGAAATACGATTGGAAATTTAGGAAATTCCGACTTACGGTGGGAACGGAATAAGCAATTTGACATTGGGTTAGATTTAACGGTATTAAACAATCGAATCGCTTTTACCTACGATTATTATCATAAAATAACTGATGGTATGATCCAAGATAGGCCTCTGCCCCAGGCGTCTGGTTTTTCCAATATAAAATATAATATCGGTGTTTTCGAATTTTGGGGTCACGAATTTGGCGTCAATACAACGAACTTAACCGGTGGGCAACTGGAATGGACGTCAAGTTTTAATATTTCCTTTGATCGAAACCTTATCAAATCCTTGGTAAGTCCTGGGTTTATCCGTCGTAATAATACGGTGACTTCCGACTATTTTCGCAATCAGGAAGGGCATCATTTAGGTGAGTTTTATGGATTTGTTTACGAAGGCCTTTATCAAGATGAGGCCGATTTGGCGAATTCTGCCCATTATGTATCGGGCAACAATTACTCTGCCGTTGGTACGCTAAAAATGCGGGATATTTCTGGTCCGGATGGCGTGCCAGACGGCGTAGTGGACGATAATTATGATCGTACCTTTATTGGTGACCCCACACCCGATTTTTTGTTTGGCTTTACCAATAATTTCCGCTATAAAAAATTTGATTTAAGCATTTCTATTGCCGGTTCTGTTGGTGGCAAATTATTGAATGCGGTGAAATGGGCTTATTTAACCAATATGGATGGCTCCCGAAATCTCATAGCAGCGGCGTCAGACCATTGGCGTTCGGAAGAAAATCCGGGCTCAGGAATTTACCCACGTACGTTAAGCAATACAACGGCTATCGGTCGGTCGGTTAATACCCAATGGGTAGAAAATGGTTCTTACTTAACCGTGAAAAATATTTCTTTAGGTTATACCGTTCCGCTTAAGAATAAGCTCTTATTAAAGAACTTAAGGGTTTATGCTTCGGTTCAGCAAGCTTTTGTGATCACAGGCTATTCCGGTATGAGTCCGGAGATCAATTTAAATAGTTTAGACGCAACCAATGGTATCGGTGTTGATGAGAATGCTTATCCAATACCCCGTACATTCGCCATAGGGATTAATACTTCATTCAAATAATAGAACATTATAAGAATAAAACCATGAAAAAGATATATTATCTGTTTTGTCTATCGTGCTTCATTTTGGCATCTTGCAAAGAAAGCTTTATCGATTTGTCGCCTGAGGACACCCAATCGGGGAATACCTTTTATCAAACCGAAGATCAATTTAGGCAAGCACTAGCTGCTGCCTATCAACCGCTACGTGATTTAATGACAAACGATTATTTTACGGCGGAAATGCGGACAGACAATACCCATTACCAGTATAATGACGTAGACCGGGGTACAGCCAATCAATACCGAGAGAATATTGCCAATTTCACTGATCCAACGAATGATTCGTATACCAATGCGGTTTATTTCCATTGTTATAAAGGGATTTCAAGAGCTAATATTGTGATTGAACGGCTACCATTGGCCAATATTGATGAAGCAGCACGTAAAGACATTGACGGGCAGGCTAAATTTTTACGGGCTTTTAATTATTTTCGATTAGTACGTTATTTTGGTGATGTTCCGCTGTACCTAAAAGAAACTAAAGTAGCTGAGGATGCTTTTTTGCCACGTTCGCCAGCGGCTGAAGTGTATAATCAGATCATTGCCGATGCATCTGCTGCGATAGAAGAACTGGCAGTACCAGCAGGTTTTCCGCAAAGTGGTGCCGCAACAAAGGGATCAGCAACGCTATTGCTAGCTGAAGTTTATGTCACACAAAAACGCTATAGTGAAGCCGAAACCTTATTGAAAACCCTGCCTGAAATGGGCTATCAATTGCTGGCTAATTATGCTGATGTTTTTTCTACAGCTAACAAGAATAGTCGGGAGTCTATATTTGAAGTACAATATCGGGAAGGTGCCCAAGGTGGACAGCAGAGTAATTTCATTTACCAGTTCTTGCCAAGAAGTACCAATACGGAAATGATAACAGGTGTTGCTACGAACAATACGGGTACTGGCGGCTGGAATACACCAACAGATGATATGATTGCCGCATACGAATCAGGCGATAAACGATTGGATGCGTCTATCGGTATTGCTGAAGGGACCTATAATGCAAGTAATGTGTTCACAATATCTGCAAACAAAAGTGTTGTAGATTATACCCCAGCCGAAGGAAAAATAGGTGTACCCTATATTAAAAAATACCTTAATCCGCATACAACGGCGAACAATACAGATGATAACTGGCCAGTTTATCGTTATGCTGATGCCTTGTTGTTGCTGGCAGAAACTTTGAATGCACAAGGTAAAGCGCAAGAGGCATTGACGTATCTCAATCAAGTAAGGGATCGTGCTTTTGGTGCTGGTAAGGCAGCTATTCAGGAAACGGATCCAGAACGACTGAAGACGATTATTCTCCATGAACGCCGGGTAGAGTTGGCTTTTGAGAACCACCGATGGTTTGATTTATTACGATCTGGAAAAACCATTGAAATCCTATCGGCCTTTGGCGAAGTGATGAAGCAAAAGTATTCGTATTTGCCGCCAACGTCGTTTCAGGTCACAGCATTCCGCTTGCTTTATCCTATTCCGCAGTCTGAAAGAGAATTGAACCCTGAATTAACACAGAATCCAGGATATTAGCCGGAAGATTTAGATTCAATAATGGATATAAAGCGTTTAATTCTCCTTTATCTATTGTCGGTATATGGGCTATGCGGACAACAATTCGTGTATGCACAATCGCCTTCTTTTGCCGATTTGACTCAAGGTTTTCATGAACCTCCGGAAGAGGCTAAGCCTTGGGTGTACTGGTACTGGATGCGTTCTGCCGTAACTCGGGAAGGGATTAAGGCTGATCTCGAAGCCATGAAAGCCCAGGGCATAGGAGGTGCATATTTAATGACCGTTCGGGGAACGGCTGATCCTCCTTACATTAGCCCGCCTATTGTGCCGCTTTCCACAGAATGGTGGGAAATGGTTCGCTTTGCTATCGCAGAAGCAGCGCGCGTTGGTATAAAATTAGCGATGACATCTTGCGATGGTTGGGCGCTTGCGGGAGGCCCTTGGATTACCCCCGAATGGTCTATGCAACGTGTGGTATGGACAAAAACAGAGGTTAACGAAGGAGATGTTGATGTTGTATTAAGCACTCCGAAAGCATACCAGAACTATTACCGGGATATCGCAGTATATGCCTACCCTTCACCGGTACAAGGAGAAGAGGCCTTACAGGCAATTCCGAAAATTACCAGCAGTACGGGAGTAGACGTACAATATTTAGCCGAGACAGAAAACCAAAAGGATTTTACGAGTAAAACGAACTGCTGGATTCAGTTTGCCTTTGAACAGCCTTTCTCTGCCCGATCACTGGTTATCCGAGCAAATAAAAATTATCAGGCCATGCGTCTGGTGTTAGCTGTAAGCAACGATGGAAAACACTTTAAGTCAATAGGCAGACTAGAGGCACCTCGGCACGGTTGGCAAGATATGGATGAACCGATGACATATAGTATTGGGCAGATAAAGGCCCGTTATTTTCGCTTACTTTTTGATAAAACGGGTTCTGAACCCGGTTCTGAAGAACTGGACTATGCTAAATGGGCACCTGAGTTGAGTGTGCGGGGAATTACATTTTCTGCTGAACCAAAAATTCACCAGTTTGAAGGAAAAAGTGGGGCGGTTTGGCGGGTGAGCAAACGTACAACGGAAGAACAGTTGCCTGATCGTCTATGTGTACCTCGTAATCATTTATTGAATATTTCAAAATATGTAACGGTCGATGGTCGCCTTCACTGGAAAGTTCCGCCGGGAAAATGGACCATATTGCGAATGGGGCATACCTCAACTGGCCATCAAAACGCTGCTGCTGGTGGTGCTACAGGACTGGAGTGTGATAAATTTAATCCAGAAGCGGCTAGGGTACAGTTTAACGGATGGTTTGCAAAAGCGTTGGCACAAAATAGCGAGATGCAGTTAAGGCAAATCATACGTATGTTTCATGTGGATAGCTGGGAGTGCGGTAGTCAAAACTGGTCGACTGTGTTTGCTGCCGAGTTTAGAAAAAGGCGTGGCTACGATATTTTGGATTACTTACCTGTTATGGCCGGCGTACCCATTCAAAGTGCCGACTCGTCAGAACGCGTGTTGAGCGACATTCGCCAAACCATATCGGAGCTGGTCACAGATAATTTTTTCGGTACCTTAAGCAAACTTGCACACGAAAAAGACTGTAGCTTCAGTGCTGAGGCAACGGCACCAACCATGGTTAGTGATGGTATGCTGTATTTTGATCAAGTAGACATTCCCATGGGCGAATTTTGGTATCGCAGCCCTACGCACGATAAGCCCAATGATATTTTGGACGCTGTATCAGGCGGCCATGTTTACGGTAAAAATATTATCCAGGCCGAAGCATTTACAGAACTTCGTTTGCTATGGGACGAACACCCCGCCATGTTGAAAACATTAACGGATAGAAGTTTTGCAATGGGCATTAACCGTTATGTAATGCATGTCAATACACATAATCCATGGATGGATCGTAAACCCGGGATGACATTGGATGGCATTGGTGTATATTTTCAGCGGGATCAAACATGGTGGAAACCCGGACGGGCGTGTATAGATTATATCCGGCGTTGTCAGTTTATGCTTCAGCAAGGGAGACCGGTTGTCGATGTTGCGGTATTTACCGGTGAAGAAACACCAAGACGTGCAGTCTTGCCCGAAAAATTGGTCAATATACTTCCCGGTATCGTGGGGCAGCAACGGGTGGAGCAGGAAAAAGAACGGCTCAACAATGAGGGGATTCCGTTACGGACGATCAGTGAGGGATTTCCCGCCTCAGCTAATATGGCCTATCCAGAAAATTGGATAGATCCGTTAAGAGGTTATGCCTACGATTCGTTTAATCCCGATGTACTATTGCGCTTAGCCAAGGTAAACAATGGTCGGATTGAACTTCCTGATGGTGCCAGCTATGGTGTACTCGTTGTTCCTGGAACACAATCGTTGTCGCCTGATGGAATAATGTCTGTAAAAATTGCCGAAAAGCTGCTGGAGCTCGCTAAATCGGGAGCCACAATCATTCTCGGCGAGTTACCGCAGCAAATAACTGGCTTACAAGACAACGCTAGTCGCCTTAAGCAAATAATCAGAGAATTGGCCACTACATCGGGCTTAAAGGTGTTTTCTGGCGTTTATCAAGATCGTAATTTTAATCAGTTAAACATGCAACGTGACATTATTTGTACCGATCAAAAAGGTCGTGCGGCTACGGGTATTGCCTGGACACATCGTGCAAGTACCGATTATGATATTTATTTTGTTGCAAATCAACAGGAAGAACAACGTATCGTAAATCTATCCTTACGCGTGTCGGAGGGTTCACCACAATTATGGGATCCCTTAACGGCTACCATTCGTGATGCAGGTACTTGGAAACGAGTAGGTGGGCGCACGGTATTGCCTTTACAATTGGACGCTCACGGTTCTCTGTTTGTAGTGGTAAAACATGATGATGACCATATTGCCCAAAAAAATACGAATTGGCCAATCGCCAAATTGCTAATGGATTTAACCAAACCTTGGAAAATTACTTTTGATCCAGCCTATGGCGGTCCAGCACAACCTGTGGTATTGAATACCCTACAGGATTGGCGTACACATGCCGATTCGGCAATTAAGTACTATTCGGGGACTGCCTTGTATACACAGCAGTTTGACTGGAAAAATAATACGGCATCGGATAATATATGGTTGGATGTAGGAAGGGTGGCTAATTTAGCCGAAGTATACGTTAACGGCGTGAATTGCGGGGTGGCGTGGACGGCACCTTATCGGGTAAATATCAGCAAAGCGTTGAAGCCGGGGCAAAATGAAGTCAAGATTGCGGTGACCAATACCTGGGCTAACCGATTGATAGGCGATGCTGATTTACCAGAAGCTAAAAGATTCACCTGGACGATTAAATCGCCAGTGGATATGAAAAACAGAAAACTACTGCCAGCGGGTTTATTTGGGCCCGTTAGCATCATAAATCTACAATACTAAGGAGGTACCTCCTGTTGCTTCACGGTATTGTGAGGATATGGTTAAAACACAAGAATATCCAAACGAAAAATGAAAAGAACACATCATAAAAGCGTGTTAAGTGTATTGGTCATATTATCACCAATAATCGTTTTTGCACAACATGGATTTGATAAACAAGCGCATCGTGGAGGTAGGGGATTTATGCCCGAAAATACAATAGTAGCGATGAAAAATGCCTTAGATTGGGATTGCACCTTAGAAATGGACCTGTATATAACCAAAGATAAACAATTGGTTGTATCCCATGATCCCTATATTTCTTCCGTTTTTGGTCTCGATACGAATGGCCATGCGTTAACCAAAGCGGAAGAAAAGAGACTCCGGTTGGAAAACTTAACTTATGTGCAGGTGGCAAAATACGATATTGGAATGAAACCGCATCCTGAATTTCCAGAGCAGAAAAAAATATCTGCCATTATACCGCGATTTGCAGAACTTATTGATACAACAGAATGGTATGCTAAAAAAAAGCATTTAAGATCTCCGCAATATAATATTCAAGCGGGCCCTGCCTATACGATAACAGATTCTTTTCGTACTGATTTTGTCAAAAAAATGATGGATATCATCTTGGCTAAAGGTATCGCTAAGCGTGCTATATTTCAGGCATTTGATGTTGGTATGCTCGAAACGGTACACCGTGACTATCCTGGTAAAATAAAGGTTGCTTATCTCGTTGGCGCTTCGCAGAAAGATCTGAAAGCTAATCTTAAAAAACTCTCCTTCCAGCCGGATATCTATAGCCCCGATTATACTCTGGTAAACAAAGCGCTTGTGGAAGCATGCCATAAGATGAAAATGAAAGTTATACCTTGGACAGTAAATAGCAAGGAAGAGATTGACCGACTGAAGAAAATGGGCGTAGATGGTATTATTTCCGATTATCCTAACCTCTTATAATGGTCGTTAAAATCAAACACAGCCTATGGTTAAGAGATGACGTTGAATCAGGAACTTATCTTATGGTATAACCTTAAAACAATAAATTATGAAAGAAATCAGTATGTGCAAACGTGTAGAAAAACAAATGCTGGGATGGATCGCTATTGTCGTTGCTACCTTAAATGTAGTTTGGGCGCAAGAGCGTTCAGTTACCGTTCAATGGAATCAGAAAACAAGCCTATCCAAGACCACGCCTACTTTACAAGTGGTCTATAACCCGATGTTGAAAAAAGGTTCGCCTATACATGAGGGTACTTTTCAGGCTTTGCAAGCGATGGGAGCCGATTATGTACGTTTTGTGCCTTGGTTTCCTTATCCGCAAGTAGCCGTTGCGGAACTGAAAGCACCTACGGCAACGGAAACTTTTTGGGACTTCAGTCGCATTGACCCCATTGTGAAAGACGTTATGGAGGCGCAGAGAGGACATTCTGTTGTGATGAATTTCAGTACCATACCCGTATGGATGTTTAAAACTAAAGAGAAGGTTGTCTATCCTAGTAATCCAGACGAACCTTTTTGGGCATATAATCAAGGAACGGAATTACGGGATACTACCTTGAAAGAAGTGGCCGATTACTATGTGCGCCTATTCAGCTGGTATACCAAAGGAGGTTTTACTGATGAGCTCGGCAAATTTCATAGATCTGGCTTACATTATGATTTTCCTTATTGGGAAGTGCTGAATGAACCCGATTTGGAACATCGTATGACACCACAATATTATACTAAAATTTACGACGCAGTGGTCACGGCGTTAAAAAAAATAGCACCGGCAACCAAATTTGTAGGCATCTCGGTAGCTCACGAAACCAATCCCGAATGGTTTGAATATTTTCTGAATCCTAAAAACCATCAAGCAGATGTGCCTTTAGAAGGTGTTTCGTATCATTTTTACGGTCGACCGGCTCCAGATAAAATTGAGTTGGATTATTACCAATATAGCTTTTTTGATCAGGCAAATGCTTTCTTAGATCGTGTTCGGTATATCGAAAATATACGCAAACGATTGGCGCCACAGACTTTTACACAAATCAATGAAATAGGCAATATTCTTACAGGTCATGATCATCAAGAGTCCATTCCGCACGAATACTGGAATTTAGCAGGTGCCATGTATGCCTATCTTTATTTGGAATTGACCAAAATTGGGATTGATGTAGCTGGCGAATCGCAGCTAGTGGGATATCCCACTCAATTCCCCGATGTGAGTATGATGAATTGGACCAATGCCAAACCTAATGCACGTTATTGGGTATTGAAGTTGGTTAAAGATCATTTCGGACCGGGGGATCAATTGGTTACTACCCGTAGTACTGTTCCGGAAGTGTCTGCACAAGGCTTTATAACAGCCAAAGCAAAAAAGCTTCTGCTGATTAATCAACGTAACAAGCCGGTTGATTTAAAAATCGCCAGCCTGCCACAGGGCGCAATGCTCTATCAAGTCGATACATCAACGGGTGATAATCCACCATCGACAATGCATTTATCAGCTACTCAAGTCAGTTTGAAACCTTTTTCAGTTAGCGTAGTGGTTTGGCCATAGGAGAGGATACTATGAATCGTAGAAAATTTATTCAAACAGGAACCGTCGTAAGCGCCCATTTAACGTTAACAGCCCAAACGAATCCTTGGTGGGGGACCTTGGTAAGCGAACCATTTGAGACCGGAAAGGAGGAGCTATTAAGTGGCTTTATGAACCCACAGGATGCCTATAAATCTTCTTGCTATTGGTGGTGGTTTAACGGCTTGGTGGATGAGGAAGGTATCACCCGTGATCTGGAAGAATTTAGGGAAAAAGGAATGGGGGCGGTACTTTTAGTAAATTCTGCCGGAGGGTTGGGAGGTGTGCCATTCCCGCAAGGGGCCAAATTTCTTTCCGATGAATGGAAAGTCTTATATCGGCATGCCATGAAAGAAGCTAAAAGACTAGATATCGCGGTTGGGATCAATTTGAGTTCCGGTTGGTGTATGGGAGGACCGTGGGTTGATCCAAAACATGCTGGACGCTGGTATTTGCAAAGTACGCTTCGCGTAAAAGGTCCACAAAAGTTCTCCGCTAAGTTACCTTTACCTGGAAGTGCAGACGGTTATGATCATGTGTTCAATCCGCCAGGTTTTAAAGAATACCTCCATTTGCCACTGGAACAGTTGGATTATCAGGACACATCGGTTGTCGCCTTACTGACACCGGACGGTGAGCAATATAGGATTAATGGCAGGAGGGGCGACATCCTCACAGCTAAGGCAAACCGTAAGGATGCGAGTAATTTTGCGTTGGCTACGGATATCATGATTCCGACACGAGAAGCATGGAAAATTGAGCCGGGAGACCAGGCGATACCGCTAGAGCAGGTAATAGATTTAAGCCCCTACCTATCCGCCGATGGCGTTTTAAAATGGGAAGTGCCTCCGGGCAATTGGACGATAGTCCGTACTGGGCATCGGATGACCGGCTCACGATTGATGATCGCCCAGCCAGAAGCTGACGGTTTGTCGATCGACTGGTTTGACCGAGCAGGAGTTGACCTCCAATTTGAAAATTTAGGAAAAATCTTTTTGGAGGAGGCTGCAAAAGTGGGTGCAAAGCCCGTTTACTTCTGTGATGACAGCTTTGAAGATGGCTTCCCTAACTGGACAGGCAAGATTCTCGAAAAGTTTAGGCACTATAGAGGTTACGACGCTAAGCCCTATTTACCAGTATTGTCGGGTTTTATGATCGGCAGTGCCGAAATATCGGATCGTTTTCTCAATGATTATCGAAAAACGATTGCTGATTGTATGGCAGATGAGCATTATGGCCATTTCGCCAACTTATGCCATCAACATGGTTTATTGGTGCAGAACGAGGCTGCGGGTCCCAGTCGCTCAGGGACTATTTGCCTTGATGGCCTAAAGAACCTTGGGCGTAGTGATTTTCCTATGGGCGAGTTTTGGTTAGGCCCTAATCATGAAGACCAGTCGACCTTGACGGATGATAAATCCTACGGTATTTCTCGTCTAGACAAAGGGCAGAACAAGGTGACGAAGATGACCGCTTCAGCCGCTCATATTTACGGGCGGCAAACGGCTTCTGCGGAAGCCTTCACCACGATGCGGCACTGGTTGGATTATCCCGGCTCGCTAAAACAGGCACTGGATAGGGCTTATTGTGAAGGGATTAACCGTATTGCCATCCATACTTCTACAGCCACTCGTCCAAAAGATGGAAAGCCCGGTTATGAATATGGTGCCGGCACCCATTTTAATCCCAATGTAACGTGGTGGGAAAAATCAGCATCCTTCTTTTCCTATATTGCTCGTTGTCAGTATTTATTACAGTCTGGAAAATTTGTGGCCGATGTGCTGTATTATAACGGTGACCTTGCACCGAACTTGGTGGAACAAAAGCATATCGATCCAGCGCTTGGCAAAGGTTACGATTACGATGTTTGCAATGAGGAAGTATTGTTAACGCGTTTATCGGTTAAGGATGGGTGGATCGTATTACCCGATGGCATGCGCTATCGGCTATTGGTGTTACCCGACGATAAGCGGATGCCGTTGGCTGTGGCAAAAAAAATAAAAGCATTAGTGGCTGATGGGGCCACCGTTATTGGGCAGGCTCCTGAACGTGATACGGGCTTATTTCATTATCCGACCTGTGATGAGGCAATACAAGCCATCGGCGCGGAAGTTTGGGGAGCAGTGGATGGAAAACAGATGACACGCCGAAGCTATGGTAAGGGGCGTATAATTTATGGTGAAAGCATTCGGGAGGTGTTGCAACAAGATGGGGTAATGCCAGATGTGGAATATCAAGGTACAGATGTATGGTTGGATTATATTCATCGAACAACAGCAGCAGCCGAGATTTATTTCCTAACCAATCGAAAAAATCAGCAGGCACAAGTTGAAGTACTATTCCGTGTGCAAGACTGTAACCCAGAATTATGGGATCCGGTGAGCGGACAGCTCGCGCAACCATCATTTAAAAAAAGGGCAGCTAGGACAGCGATACCCTTTGTGTTGGAAGCTTTTCAGTCGATTTTTGTAGTCTTTCCTAAGGTCAACAACCGGGCAAAACTAAGTGGTAAGGCCTGGCTGTGGCAAGGTAGGGAAAGATTATCAACCTTAACGTCCATTAATGGTCCTTGGCAAGTTGCCTTTGATCCCGCTTGGGGAGGACCTAAGCATATCGTGTTTGATACCTTAATCGATTGGAGTAAACATGCAGATAAAGGAATTAAATATTATTCGGGTAAAGCAAGTTACGTAGCGGAATTTGATTTGAAAGTACGGAAAACGAACGAAACCTTATTATTGGACTTAGGTGTCGTAAAAAATATAGCACAGGTTTGGGTAAACGGAAAAGACTTAGGCGTCATTTGGACGGCGCCTTGGCAGGTAGATATTAGTACCGTGGTAAGATCAGGACGAAATGAATTAGCGATTGAAGTGATCAATCAGTGGCCCAATCGTTTAATTGGCGATGCTGCTTTACCTAAGGAGCAGCGCCTGACCAATACCAATATTGTTTTTAAACCAGATGATCCGCTATTGCCTTCAGGTTTATTGGGTCCTGTGGTCATTAAGTACGGTGCGATATCGTAGAAATGCAACGCGTAATACTAAAAAAAAGAATGTCAATCGAATTGATCAGAAATTTATTATGGATAGAAGAACATTTGTAAAAGCCAGCTCTATGCTTTCTTTGGGATTTTGTGTTCCTGTTTCATGGCAATTTGGCAAATATCCCAAATCATTAGCCGTACAACAATTGTATGCACAATTCAAACATCCTCCACATATGGCGAAACCCTTTGTGCGTTGGTGGTGGAATGGACTACGTTTAACGGAAAAAGAGCTTGTACGGGAATTGGACCTGTTGAAAGATAAAGGTATTGGCGGAGTGGAAATCAATTCGATAGCCTTTCCGGAGGAAAATGACGCTCATGGATACCCCTCTTGTGCATGGCTGAGTGATGAATGGCTGAATTTGCTCCATACAACCTTACGAGCAGCCAAAGAGCGGGAGATAACTTGTGACATTATCGTAGGTTCGGGCTGGCCTTTCGGAGGAACTTTTTTAGAGCGGGACGAACAGATACAATTGCTGACTGTTGGTACCAAAAAATTGAAGGGGCCAGGCCAATATACTATAAAGCAAAGCGAACTCTTAGCAGAAATGGAAGCCTTGGTTACCTATAAAAAAGGTATAAAAGAACTATTTTGCCTCCGTCTTGCTCCAGCTGAACTAGAAACGTTTCAAGCCGGTACAGATTTGAACAGTAAGCTTAACGAAGAAGTAATAACCCTTGATTTGCCTACTGGTGAGCATGTACTGTATTACTTGGTAAAACTAACGGGCTATACCGCTGTCACCCATGGTGCTCCAGGGGCATCAGGTCCGGTTTTGAATCACTATAATCAAGCTGCCGTAAGAAAATATTTGAATAACATGTCTGATGCCCTGACATCCAAGATTGGTCGGATGGGTGACCATTTTAGATCGGTATTTATCGACAGCTTAGAATTGCGTGGATCGAACTGGTGCGATGATCTATTAACAGCGTTTAAACAACGAAGAGGATACGATTTGGAACCCTATTTACCGTATATTTTATTCAAGATTAATCGGGCAAGTACCTATAATGGCGGTCAAATAATAGAAGATGATACGGTTACCCGCTTTTCCGCATCGGCAAAAGAAGAGATCAACCGTGTTCGTTATGACTTTGAAATAACACGGTTAGAGCTTTTTCATGAGCGCTTCTTGTCGACTTTTACAGCGTGGTGTCGGGAGAACGGTGTGCAATCTAGGGTTCAAGCTTATGGCCGTGAATATTATCCATTGCAATCTAGCATGTCTGTTGATATTCCTGAATGTGAAACATGGCTTAACCCCGATGTGGGCACCGATTTGCAACCGAATAGTTTTTCGAAAGGCAGAGGATATCGACCGGTTAACAAATTTGTTTCATCGGCAGCGCGCTTAACCGGAAAAAAGATCGTGAGCTGCGAAGAAATCACTAATACAGCCCACGTTTTTAACGCCACCTTAGAAGAAATTAAGGTGACGGGCGATCAGAGTAATCTTTCGGGAGTTACGCATTCCATATTACACGGATTTAATTACAGTCCGCCAGATATTCCTTTTCCAGGTTGGGTACGTTATGGTACATTTTTTAACGAAAGGAATCCGTGGTGGCCCTATTTGAGAACCTGGATAGATTACAAAGCAAGATTATCGGCTGTTTTTCAGCAGGCAGCATTGCAGGCAAACATAGCCATCCTTTTCCCCATGGCAGATATGTGGTCGACGTTTGGTTTACAATATCAGCAATGGCCGCAAATTGTTTATCCGCCTTATGCATTTAATTTATGGGAGGCTATTCATCAGCATGGTGGAGGATGTGACTATATTGATGAACAGATTTTACAACAAAGCCGGTTTTTAAATCGTAACATGTCTTATGGTGATCGACATTATCAGGTATTGCTCATGCCTGAAGTAGAAACGATCATGCCCGAAAGTGTTGAATGTCTGAGACGATTTGCGGCAGTAGGAGGAACAATCCTCTTTATTGGCAAAAAGCCACGTCAATCGCCAGGAAGACACCAACATTCGGCACAGGATAAGCAGGTGGTGACAGCAATGGAAGCGTTACAAACTAATTTTCCAAAAAATGTTAACAAATGCCCTGCACCGCAGGAAGATATTTTGGCTTGGTATAGGGAAGTGCACACGAACTATCGATTGCCTTCTTACATTGAATTTGATTCGCCCGTGGCACATGTCAGCCAAATTTATTATAAAACTGCGGATGCAGATATTTTTTTTATCAGCAACTACCATTTAGAACAAGCGCATGTTTGTACAGCTACCTTTAACGTACAGCATAAAGTTGCTTGGCTTTGGGATCCAGAGACCGGTAATCGGTACAAGTATCCGGTAAGCAATCAGCGTCTCAGAATTGATCTTGATCCCGCTGAATCAAAATTGTTTGTATTTACGGATGCTGATCAAGAGGGAGAATCTTATGCGATAAAGAAAGCCTCTATTGCTGTTCCGTATCCGATCACGGGGCCTTGGCAGCTAACCTTGCAGAAAGTAGACGGATCCACAAAAAGCATGGAACTAAAGCAGCTGATTGATTTTAAGGATGATCAGGAATTGCAGTCTTTTGCGGGGATGATATGGTATGAAAAAGAGCTGGAAATTAAAGAAGTAAAGACGTACAACTATTTCGATTTAGGAAAAATACGAGGTATCTCTGAAGTTGAGCTCAATGGTATACCTTTAGGGTGCAAGTGGCACGGTCAGCATCGATATGATCTTAACGGTTCGCTGAAAATAGGTAAGAATACGATCAAGATAAAAATTACAACGGTTTTAGGAAACTATGCCAAGTCGCTCCAAGATAATCCTGTTACTAGGCGTTGGACAACCAAACAGCCATTGTTTTCCATGGGACTTGTTGGGCCCGTTCAATTGGTTTGATCGCTGTTAGTGGAGTTGGGATGTTATAAAAGATAAAAAGCCTCTTAGAAGAGGCTTCGTAACTTGCCAATAGGTTGTGGAGATTACCGGAGTCGAACCGGTGACCTCTTGCATGCCATGCAAGCGCTCTAGCCAGCTGAGCTAAACCCCCATTTTCAAATGTGCTGGCAAACTTAGATAAACTTTTGTTGATATGCAAATGGTGAAATAAAAAAAAACAATGCGTAAAAACGGTTGTTTTTAAACGGAATATATTTAAGAAACATATGTATTTAAAATCGTTTTTTTACACCGTGGGCACGGTTGTGCTGTTTTGTGGAGCGTGCAATTCCAATAATCAACAACAGCAAAATACAACTGCCGATACAACACAAATGGATACCGATACTACTGTAGCAGAAACCGATACCGGCACTGCAGTGGCTACTCAAGATAGTATACCATTGACCTTAGTGAATGGCGCAGTGGAACAGAAAGGAATGATGGAAAAGGGAAAGCACATCGTATTTTCCTTTGATGTGCCAAAACCAGGAAAGCTTCAGGCGAGCGTAAAACCAGACGAAACAAACGGTAACGTTCGGATCGCACAAATTTTTATGCCCGATAATACGGCTGATGGCCCATTTGGCATGGATATGAGTTATGATCTGAAACAGACTGGGAAATATCGTTTAGTCATCAGTGAAAACCAAATGGCAGGTGATCCCTATAATGGACCCTTCACGTTAACCATAAAATTGGCAAAATAGCTGATCATGCAGCACCGACTTAGTGGCGGTGCTGCGTGATGGCCGTTAACTTTTCTACCAGAGGAACATCTGTACCCGAAACGTCGTATCGTCCGTCATTAAAATCTACGCGTGCTACCTCATTTTTTAGGCTGTCGTATACAATAAAAGCCTCTTTGTCGTATGTAGTGGAGTATCCCGTCCACTCACGATCAATTTCCTCAGCCCATTTTGCAAATCTTTCTAGCATACTGTTATTGATTTATTGTCCGCAATTACTTATTTCTCAATAATAACAGGTGAACCTTGAAATTGTTGTTGCCTAAACCCTTGTTGCATTTGATGGGTAATTTATCTATGTTTGACCGTCATTTAGTAACGTTACCTAAGGACAAAGATAAATTTTAACAAAATGACTTTAGCGTCGGTATTTGCATTGCTCTTAATACTTACTTTAAAAAAGAGGGTAAATGTTCAACAAGTAAACGATAGCTTACCACGATATTTAACGTTCGGTATGTACTTGAGTATCGCTTTTCTGATACTTGAGATCGTTGTTCACAGCTATTTCGTGACCTTGTTCGCGCAAGTCTATTTAGTTGCACTGATGGTACTGGTGTTTAAGCGGCCAGCATTGCATGTCGCTAAGGGAATGGTTTATGGTATGCTGCCTTACGCTGCCTTATCATTTATTGCCAGTTTGTTGGAGGAAGTGACACCTACGTTCTATGACAAGTATGAGGATTACTTTGATAATGCCCTATCATTTAGTGTACTATGGTTTGGCGCAATGTGGTTAATGGCACATAACCAAGGGAAGGCATTGGCGAAAGAACGGAAGAGGAGGGAACAGGAAGAAGCCCAAAATCGGATTATGGCTGCCATGAAAATTGATTTGGAGAAAGAAGTGGCCCAGCGCACCGCAGAACTTGTTCAGCAGAAGGAAGAATTACAAGTTGCCCTTGATGAACTCAAAAATACGCAAGCACAATTAATCCAATCAGAAAAAATGGCTTCTTTGGGAGAACTTACCGCAGGCATTGCCCATGAGATTCAAAATCCATTGAATTTTGTGAACAACTTCTCGGAAGTTAGTGTAGAACTTTTGGAAGAGTTAAAGGAAGGTCCTTTACGTGAGTTACCCACCGATATTCAGGAAGACACACAGGATATTTTGAGTGATTTAACACAAAATTTAGAGAAAATAAGCTTCCATGGAAAACGTGCAGATGGTATTGTTAAAAGCATGCTGCAACATTCGAGGAGTAATACCGGTAAAAAAGAGGAAATAGATATCAATGCGTTGGCTGATGAATATCTACGGTTGAGTTACCACGGTTTAAGGGCAAAAGATAAAAGCTTTAACGCACTGATGGAAACACATTTTGATCCTGATCTAGGTCGGGTAGCGGTGGTGCCGCAAGACTTAGGTCGTGTATTTTTGAATCTATTTAATAACGCGTTTTATGCAGTAAGCGAGAAAAAGAAACAGCAGGGATCTTCCTATGAACCAAAAGTAACCGTGACTACGCGTCGTGTACGTATGGCTAATGGTGGGCAGGCAGTAGAAATTAGTATCAGTGATAATGGTCTCGGAATTCCTGGAAATATTTTAGATAAAATATATCAACCCTTTTTTACCACCAAACCTACAGGGCAGGGCACAGGCTTAGGTTTATCGATGAGCTATGATATCATTACCAATGGTCATAGGGGTGAAATGAAGGTAAGCACAGCAGAAGGAGCATATACTAATTTTATAATTACCATACCCGAATAAGGCGATGAAGAGGATATTTCAACTTATCCGTCATTTCAACGGTGCCTGAGACTGGACATCGGCATTTGCTCGAAATGACAACCTAATTTGAGACACCTCTTACAGGGATATAAAAACGAATTTATTTTGATGAAAATATTGGTCGTTGATGATGAGATAGATATTCAGCCGCTATTTAAGCAGCGTTTTCGCAGGGAAATAAAATCCGGCGAGTTATTATTTGATTTTGCATTATCTGCGGAAGAAGCCCTTAATTATTTAGCAGCGGAAGATTCCGAAGTGGTGTTAATTCTGTCGGATGTGAATATGCCGGGTATGAATGGACTGGAATTGTTGAAACATATTAGGCAAACCCATGAATATGTCCCCCCTTTTGTGATGATGATCACCGCCTATGGTGATGATGAAAACTATCGACAATCGATGTCTTTAGGGGCCAACGATTTTCTAACGAAGCCATTGGACTTTAATCTATTGAAAGAGAAATTGAAAAATTTGGAACAGCATGGCTAAAATATTAGTGGTTGATGATGAAGCGGACTTGGAACTTTTGATCAGGCAAAAATTCCGGAAGAAAATTCGGGAAAAAACCTACTCTTTTGTTTTTGCAAAAGATGGTATAGAGGCCTTGGATTTGCTGACAAAAGAGGACGATATTGATGTCATCCTAAGTGATATCAACATGCCTGGAATGGACGGACTAACATTACTTACGAAATTACCAGAAGCTAATCCTGTTATTAAAGCAGTTATGGTGTCTGCTTATGGTGATATGGAAAACATCCGAACAGCCATGAATAGGGGTGCTTTTGACTTTGTTTGCAAACCCGTTAATTTTGACGATTTGGATGTAACGATTGAAAAGACCTTAGAACATGTCCTCCAAATAAAAAATACACTACAGGCTATTAAAGAAAATAATATCCTCAAGATGTATGTAGATGAGCATGTGCTGAACTTTATGACGCATCAGGAATTTGAAAAAAGCCTTTTAATTAACGAGACGGTTGATGCTACGGTGGCATTTATCGATATATGTGGCTTTACTGCCATTACAGAAACGGTAGCAGCAGATGAGGTGGTGCAGCTAATCAATAACTTGTTTGATGTGGTGGTGAAGGAAATCATGACCTATAATGGACATATTGATAAGTTTATGGGAGATGCCGTAATGGCTGTATTTAGAGGGGAATATCACTTAGATCGAGCGATTGATGCGGCTTTGGCGGTAAAAGAACATATGGTTGGTTTGCAAGAGATCCGCTCGGGTGAACAACTGTTTAAACCACAGGTTTCTATCGGTATAAACTCAGGAGAAATGATCTCAGGAAATATTGGCTCCGCATCGTTGAAACGGCTAGATTACACCGTTATTGGAGATGCCGTAAATTTGGCCCAGCGTTTACAGTCGGTAGCTAAAGCTGGTCAGATTATTGTAGCCGAGCATGTTTATGAACAAGTTAAGCAATCTTTCGAATTTGCTGAACTCGGAACAGTGAGCCTAAAAAATAAGGCTAAACCCGTTGCTATTTATGAAGTTATAGCGTAAGGAGCTGCTTTTAGTGCTCCCTAGCGCGCCTCTTCAGTATTCCGCCAGCTGCTTCTTTAATAGTGTGGGTATACATAAATGCCTGAGGATCGATTTGATGCACCATATTTTTCATTCTTCTCACTTCGAAGCGAGTGACTACGGTGAACACGATATCTACTGGATAACTGAGATCAAAGTTATCTTTTAAGAATCCCCGTTCACCCTTATATATGGTAATTCCTTTTCCCAATTCCTTAACCAGTTTTTCTTTGACTAATTCGCTCTGACTGGATATGATATTCACAGCGGTATATTCTTCAACACCTTCGATGACAAAATTAATCGCGCGTGAAGCGGTATAATAGGTTAAAATGGAATATAGCGCTGTTGGCAAGCCTAAGTGTAAGGCTGCGATTAAGAAAATAACGATGTTAATGCCTAAAATAATTTCACTGATGGTAAAACTGCTTCGTTTAAGTGTATATAAAGCAAGCACTTCAATGCCATCCAAGGCACATCCACCCCGCATGGAAAGTCCGATACCCACCCCCATAAATACGCCACCAAAAATGGAAACCAATAGCTTGTCTGATGTTATTGTTGGATAAGGCACGTATAATAAGCAGATGCCTAATAATATGGCACATAGCAATGTTTTTAAGGCAAACTTTTTATTAACCTGAAAAGCACCCATGATAATTAGAGGGAGATTTGCCAGCACAATAACATAGGCTATATTAACGTGGTAAATTTCGTGGATCAACAAGGAGATACCGGTTATGCCACCGTCAAAAAAACGATTAGGGACCAAAAAGCCTTTTAGTGCAAAACCACAGAACAGTATACCTGCTATAACATATAAGCTGTCACGGATAAAGGAGGTTAATTTTGTATTCATTGTTATGGGATGTTCAAATAGTTCTTCTTGATAGTTTGGAGGTGCTTTTCTTTTTTAGGATTACGTAAGCGTTTTGATGTATCCGTAAAATAATGATGTTCTTGTAAAAAAGCGATTTGTAGGTTCATGTAATCTCGTTTGGATGAAACCTGATGTAGCGCCAACATTTCTTCATATAGTCTTTCACTTGTTGCGAAAAAGTCGTCACGTCCTAAATAATCTAAATCCGCGTCACAGATAATCTGTTGTAAATGATCTTGAGGTTTTTGCGGGACACACGTCGCCATAATGAGTGTTTTTATATCGCCAATTGTTGAATTCGGATAATTAAATTGTGGTAAATACCTATCTGCAATAGCGCAGGAAATATGTTCATGGTTTACATTTGAAACCATAAAACCGGTATCATGAAAAAGTGCGGCAGTTAATAATACGGTTAAATCCTGACCGGCCACTTGTTCAGCATGTGCTATTTCCTGAGCGGCATGTAAAACATCCTCGGTATGCGCAACATTATGGTATTTCAATGTTGGAGGTAGCTCGTGCTTTAATTTATTTAATAGAAAAGGGAGTACCAAGTCAAATTGCATATTGGTATTTACTAAGCCGCTAAGATATCAAATTTTGAAATAGGTTTAGGAAAATTAGTAGTCATGATGGGAAAAGATTGGGTGCTACTGGTTAAGTTTTTGGGCATTTTGCAATAATAGGGTGTTAATTGCTTTAACCCGTGGGATATCCATTTTTTCGACTTTACGATCATAGCTTAGTAAGCCATTGATTTCATGTTCTACATCAGTTGTTTGCGTGTAGATAGCTACGCTTAGCCCCCTATATCGCATAAACTGATCTAGTTGACTTAATAATAGTACATACTGATCTGTCAAGGCTGCTGGTGTTGCGGCATAATCATAAGCGTCATTGAATACCGGCCACATATGGTTGGGTACAAATAAGCCAATACCGCCAAATTCGCCTAATGACGCTGCGCGGTTACTATCTGGAATAGCAGGCTTATAAGGACGTGCATACAGATGAGTGTCTACAAAGTCGCCATTTCCGGGATCTCCATAGGCTTTTTGATAACTCGGATTATTATTAAAGCCAGAGTTACCATTCACTAAACGGGAAGGATCATACTGTTTTACCCAATCGGTGATGTTACGAACATCAAAGGCACCCCAATTTTCATTAAATGGTACCCATGCCACGATGCTAGGTGCATTGTAATGTTCATCGATCATGCTTTTTAGTTCACGACGAAAACGTTGCCTGTTAACCGTAGTATCTTTATCCTGATACCATATTGCCGGCATATCCTGCCAAACCATTAAACCTATTTTGTCTGCCCAATAATAAAAACGTCTCGGTTCTGTTTTCATATGCTTACGGATTAAATTGAAACCGGCCTTTTTCGTGAAAAGTATATCTGATTTCAATGCTTCATCTGTTGGCGCTGTAAGTATACCATCTGGCCAATAACCTTGATCAAGCAAGCCGAGTTGCATCACAAATTTTCCATTAAGTAAGGGCCGTACTACGCCTTTTACTTTACCCAACCGAATATCACGCATACCAAAATAACTGCTCACCTCATCCGTTATTTTTCCGGAAGCATCGCGTAACGTTAATTTCAGGTCGTAGAGAAAAGGGGTGTCGGGTGTCCAGTATTGGGGATGATCAATAGTTAAACGAAAATTTTTCTTTCCAGATGATTGCGCTTCCGCCACTTGCTTCTGCTGTTGAAAGGCCGTAGCCATAACCGTGGTATTGGGATCAGCATCTACCATAATATGTAGGCAATGTTCTTTTAAATCAGGTAGCAAACGAACACTCTTGATATATGTTTCTTGTACGGGCTCCAACCAGACGCTTTGCCATATGCCGGAAGTAAACGTATAATCCCCGCGTGGTCCATTTTTACCAGAAGGTGTTTGACCATCATTCAAGTCACGCACCGCAACGACAATGACATTTTTACCCGATTGTAGGTAGTCGCTGATATCGAATGTGAAATGATCATATCCTCCCGCATGATGACCCACTTTTTTTCCATTAATAAACACCGTAGCATCATGGTCGACGGCTTCAAAGTGCAATAATAATCGTTTCTTCTCCCAATGTTTTGGCACCGTAAATTCACGTTTGTACCACATGTTGATTTCCTGGTTTCGGTTAATTCCAGAAAGAATGGATTCAGGGCAATAAGGAACCTTAATTTTTTCAACGGCATGTTCAAAAGATAGCGGTTGATTGGGAGCTGAAGCATCTCCTTTGTCTTTTCCGCCGATATAGTCCCACCAACCATTAAGGGATAACCAATCCTCCCGGACCAACTGTGGTCTTGGGTATTCAGCAAGTGGCAAGGAGTCGTTTAAGACGTTGTCAGTCCACGGAGTGGGTAGTTTTGCTTCTTGTGCTTGAAGTGCAATGATGCTATGCATCATGATCAGGAAAAGGCTAATGTTTAATAGACGGTGTGACATATTAGTTGTTGTTGTACCAAAATGGCTATAGGTTACTATAGCTGGCCATTGCAAAGCTTGTGGTTTGTGAAACGTATACCGGAATAAAAGTAATGAATACGATTAAAAAAAAGCTAAAAAATAATGAGAAAGGCAAATTAATATCAAGTTTCTGTAAAGCACTGCCATAGCTATAATTTCCGATCTAACCAGTGCATAATATTGAGCAGAAATTGGGCATTCTGTCTGGCCCAAGGATGATTCATACCTCTTTTCTCACTTTTAATGCCTTGGAGCTGTGCAGAAAAAGGTGCTCCATCCCCAAATACGACAATTCTACCCTTACCAAAATTCAAATATGCACCGTTTACTAAACCTCTCCCCGAAATATAGGGGAGCGTGTCCGGTAGAGGCCTTTTTATTTGAGCAACATTGTTTGGAAGATAAATGTTGTAATCGTCTCCTAATGATGAAATAACGTGTGCATTTGAAGGAACAATAAAACCCGTACCTCCCCAACACATGATACTGTCGATCTCTTTGCCCCGAGGATCGGTAATCTCATTTGGGATAAGTGTTTTTCGCTTCTTTGAAAATATCTCCGGCAACCTATCCTTTCGAATAGCGAAACCATTGATGATGTTTATTCCGAATCTTCCCGCTAGATCATTGACAGCCGCACCACATGGCATATGATCCGTCACAAGAAATAAGCTTCCCCCATTAGCTACCCAATTGGAAAGTGCATTGATCTCGTCTTGGGAGAAAGCTGACCTCGCTGGTAGGTTCCAGTCTTCCATATCATACATTGCATTTACAGTTACGTAGATCTTCGCTTCTCTTAAACGCTCGATAGTCACCTTTTCTCTGCTGCTCACTACTTGATAGCCGTCACTTGTGAGCAGTTTACCAAAAGCGGCATAGGCTCCCCTCAATGTGGAGGCGTTATGATGCGCTTCATCAAAGATGATTAGAGGACCGCTGCCTATCGGGTATACCGGGACAGAAATCGGATAGTTAAAGTTTTCGTCTGCCACTTGCTGTGCTATTCCTTTGGATGTCCAAAAGACTAACATATACCAAATGATGAAAATCCGATGAATAATCTTTCCTTTTTTACGCATAACTAGTCCGTTTTAACACGATTGTATTCTTCCGATTTCTCCACTTCTTTACGAGGTGTTTTTCCATCCTTTCCACCAAAATTATAGGTAAACGAAAGCCTGAAATTCCTACTTTCTATTCGTTGTCTCAAGGTAATGTCGATATCCTGATAATGAATCCGGGCGCGGGTTTTGTCGGTATAAAGGATATCATTTGCATTTAAGTTGATTTTTCCTTTTCCTCCCAATACGGTACGTTGTAGGCTCAAATTCAAACTGCCCTTACTTTCGATCAATGCAAATTCATTCAAGGATGTACTGATATAATATCCAGATGCTTCAAACACCCATTTTCGATCGAACCGGTAAGCAAGCTGTAGGAAGGAAAGAACATTCCATCGTTGTTGATCGAAAACGCCGTTTAAATAATGCGCCCGATATCGATTGGACATGATTTGATTGCTGATATACCCTTCGGTATTCGGAATAAACCTAATGGGTAAATTTAATTGCGCTGAAAAGTTTTCGTATCTTCCAAGATTATCCGGCATCGTATAGGTAATATTTCCGATTTGCTGGGGTGCATTTTGAAAAATGACATCTTTTCGGTTATTGTAGGAGAGCATAAAAAATGGCTGGTTCCTAAATGTCAGCGCAAGTTGGTATTGATTTGCCGTCTCCGGTTGCAACAGTGGATTTCCCTTCGTATAGGTTAGCGAATCAATGTACCGTATAAAAGGGTTTTGCTGCTGATAACTTGGTCGATTAACACGTTTGCTGTATTGAAATACCGTTCCAAACTTCTTAGAAATATCTTTTTTAATAAATAAGGAAGGAAACAATTGCAGATAATCTCGATCCAATACCTCCGTCCCTTTTTCATTTCCTGTCGCCCTGGTTTGCTCTGCACGTACGCCCAACTTCACTTCTGCGAATTTAAAACGTCTTTCCAGGGACAGGTAGGCCGCATTGATGTTTTCTTTATAGGCAAAGTCTGTACTCGTCTCGCTGTCTATCACACCATTTCTCCAAAAACGAAGGCCGTTGTCTATCGTTGCATAACTGGTCTTTGCACCTATTGCTAAAGCATAATCTGCAAATACGCTTCTTTTGAAGTCTGTTTTGGCAACAAAGAGCTCAACCGGGTTTCTGATCGATTGATGATTAACATAATGCTCACCCATATCGAGCACGTTATCGTACTCACCTGTGCTATTAATCTTAAATGTGGAGTACTCCACATCAGCAGACAATTTCCCACCCACAGTATCTACATCCAATTGCCAGCCAACCGTTACGGTCGTATTTTGCTGCTTTTCATTCAAATCGATTAAACTGCTGAACGAGCTGATTTTGGCACCGCTATTAGCGAACAGTTCATCCGTTACATTATTGCTTTCCTTGCTTATTGCCCTATTGAGTGTACTGAGACCGACACGAATTGTATTCCTTTTTGTCAAATAGATATCCCCGCCGAACGTCACAAGGTGGTTGTTCGCATGCCAAGGCGTATAGGAATGTTGATAAAACGAAATGGAGTCTATCGTTCGTTCAAATGCTTTGTGGTCAAATACATTACTATAAAAATAACTATAGTAGCCATACAAGCTTACCTTATCGGTACTATAATTTAGAGTGATAGAGGGGCTAATCGTATTAAAGTTTCGATCTACCTTGTCTCTTCTTTTATTATAGATACCAGTTCCTCCCAACATATTTAAGCTTCCGCTCCAACCATCGGCTTTCTTTCGCTTTGTTATAATATTAATGATACTTCCTCCAGCCGCTTCGTAATTAGCTCCCGGGTGTGAGATTATTTCCACTTTTTCAACATTGGCCGCATTCAGTCCCTTCAACGCTTGTGAGACATTATCGTATCTAGACTCCCTGCCGTTGATCAGGATGGTCGCGCTTCCCGTACCGGCCAACGCTATCTTATCGTCCGAAACTAAAAGACCTGGAATTCTTTTTAGCAACTCGAAGATTGAAAGTCCAGATGCAGAAGGGATTTGATTAACGTTAACCACCAAACGATCAGCTTGTTGCTCAAACACATTTTTCGATGAAGTTATGGACACTTCTTCTAAATGGATAACATCAGCGTACAACGTGATTTTAAGCGGTGCATTTTTACTCGTGTTAAATGCAATTTCCCTTGTCTCTCCTTTATACCCCACAGCGCTTGTTTTCAAAAGAAGCGTTACATTCTTATTAATGGCGAATGCAAACTGTCCGTTTTGATCACTGAATGTTGAATCTCGTATTTGACGATCGGATGAACTTATATGGATAGCAGCAAAGGGAATTGGCTTTCCACTTTCATTAACCACAACGCCAGTCAGTTTAGTTTGAGCCAATAAAACAAGGTTGGTTAAAAGAAAAAAAATAGATATGAAAAACTTCATGGGCTGGTATTAATACATTAACGAATAGGCTTATTCCCGTCTATTTTGCTTTTAGCCATACATCGTCCTCAAAACAAGTGACCTGCACAGCTTCTCCATCGCTTAATAGAAATGTCAGCGGAAAGGTACCGTCCTCATTCAAGAAAAAAGTTTCCGATCTGGGCGCGAAGGCAATTTCTTTATTGTCCCATAACTGTTTTAATGTCAGTCCGTTTGCTGACGACCGGATAGCCATCTCAAGGCTAGTGTCATCCTTTAAAACATAGGTTCCTTCGAGCTTCTTTATTTGTGCTGCCGATAGTTGTTTGATTATTCTAGGATCAAATCCGACTTTTGTCGTCATGATTCTCCCTAATAATTTAGCATGTGCAAACTGACCGGAACTGTCTTTTAGGAATTCGATCTTGTAGCCTTCCTCTTTTGATTCAAAGTTTGTTTCATTGATCTGGGTGAGCTGATAGGCTTTGTTATCCCATAATTGTTTGGCAAAAAGTACATTATCTTTTAGCTCAAACGCAATAAAAGCTACCTTATTGGGAAGTTGGTAATATCCTAACAGCTGTTCCAAAGGAACCTTTTCAGATTGTTGGCTCTCTGCTTGTGTAATACTACCTGCACGAGTAGGTGTTTGTTGGGCAAAACAGTTTGCCGCAAGAAATATGCTTCCGAATAAAATGCTACCAATAACCATACGGATTTTTGGGGCGATTGCAGACTTTAACGCGTTCATTGTTATCATAATTATTTTTTTATGATGCAATGATAACGCTCTAGCGATCAGAAGAAGTTCGGGTGGATGCAACTGAACAGCATTGTGGTCAATTAGGGGCTGAATTCGCTTTAATGTATTCTTTAGGAGTGAGGTTAGTTGCTTTTTTAAAGGTAGTATAAAATGTTGTTTTGGAATTGAAGCCAGCTCTAATCGCAATACCGAGCAGATCCAAATGCTTGGTGTCTTTTGATAAGAGCAGTAATTTTGCTTCCTCAGTCCGCAACTCATTTATAAACTGATAAAAGTTCTTACCAAGTCCGTTGTTAAGGACGTAAGACAGTTCATGCGTGCTGATACCTGTTTTAGCTGAAAGTACCGAGAGGGTCAGGCTTGGGTCGAGGTATAGTTTTTCGTCGACTGTTTTTCGCATGACCAGATATTTGAGTTCTTCAACTTGATCAGCGGTAAGTCGTTCATTTAATACTTTCTTTGGTGTGATTTCGTCTTTTTCTGATGGTTGATATGTTTCGATAGCATAAATTGATTTTTGAGTAAGTGTTGAATAGGCCAAAAGGATTATTCCCAAAAAATAGAAGATAGGGGAAAAGTAAGTTAAGGGAATGTTAGCTATACTCAGTATACGGATGAGAATGAAGAATAACACAGCAACTAATAGATATCTTAGCCATTCCAGATCTATTTTTTCGGTAAATGATGCCATCATTTTTAAGTTTTTTTGGTGACGACGGAGCAAGGAGAAACAAACGATCCAATAATAAACCATTTGGCCAAAGAAAAAATACCGGACGATAAACTGTATCCACGGAGGTAATTCGGGTAGCTGGTTTTCCCTATTAAATATATTTGGCATTAAGTAGACTAGAGAAAATATAAAGAAAAGCAGAAAAGGCACAAAATGTAGATGCCAGTCTTTTCTGACTGTAGCAGGCGTTACAAAATAATTTATCGCCATATAAAGACACGGAAACATTGCCCATGTTGGCAGTTCAAGTAGGTGTAGCAGAAACCCATCTCCAACATGAAATTCCTCCAAGAAAATTCGGGTAAATGTACAAGCTAAAATACAATAGAATGCTCCAAGCCATCGGTCGGCCTTGGTATTTACCCGATTGACACCGAGAAAGGATAGCGATCCAAGGAGCCATGACGCTCCTCCGGAAAAGGCATAAAAAACAGCTAATATATTTATGTCGGACATCAGATAATTTGCACTGTTCTCAAATGTACTATATTTGTTCGAAACCCCATGACTTACATACTCCAGATCGGAATCCCGATCCAACCGTGTATGGAAAACAGCACCACCAGATAAAACAAGAATATGGTATTAAAAGCTAAGGGAAATTTTATCCATTTTTTTTTCTACTTGACGCCAGCATTTGTACAATAGATATGCTCCGATCACTACACTGATTCCGAAAAAAAGCATGCCTACAAAAATGAAAATTGTTGTCGCATTAGGGCTGGTGAAAAGTTCTTTGGCTGCTTCATCAGTTACCCCCATTTTGCGATAAGCTGCCAGAAAACAGACTATTCCGATGGAAATCATCAATCCGGGTATGTGTTCTTTTTGCAGTACAGTGTCGATTTTTTTGAGTAATTGGCCTATTTCAGTTGTTGGAGAATTACCATGCTGCGGTTGGGCGTTAACTAGGTTACATAACAATACCGTGAAAAATAGGGTTAAGAATAAGGTTATATACTTGTTCATTGTATTCTTTTTGCCAAAGTACCCTATGTCTTTTTTACGTTAGTTCGATGTTATCCAAGCGAACGAATTAGCTGTAGGATCCTCCACAATTTTACAATCGTTGGCGATGCATTCTGATTTTAACGCATCATCGTTCTCTCTGATCGCGGGAACCGTTCATACGGCACAAGTATATTGGAGTGGATTGGCTGCCGAGGAAAATGGCTTTTTTGATTGGTGCGCCCACCTGGGCTCGAACCAGGGACCAAAAGATTATGAGTCTGATGGTCATATATCTTGGAAATGGGGCAAAAACGCCATTTCTACTTTACAGAAGCAATATATGAACAATTTTTAAAACTGCAAAATTTTCTACCGTAACGTATTTGTAACGGTTTTTTGTCGATTGGATTATGGTGTTACGGGCTGTAACGTAGAGAGGTTTTTGTTTAGGTTTTGTGATTGGTTGGGAAATTACTTTTAGAGCTTTTCGACATACTTGTTTATTCTATCTACGAGCAGGTCAAATTCGGGTTGTCCGTTATAATATAGTGCGGTAGAAATTGCATACAAAATATTTACTATCACTTTTCTCTAAGCATCTGACAAATTAGGTTCTCCCCTCCAATGTTTTGTTAGCACCATCGTTTCGTTATGCGGCCTGTTTTCGTCAGGAATCGAACTAACTTCAATGATTACAGGCAATTGAGCTGAAATACCTGCCAAGATACAACTACCCTGCGGTAGAATAGGCAAAGAATCGAATGAAACCTTATCTAAATAAGAAATTGTCTTCTCTACAGCTTCGATATCTTTATTGTTTATAAGCCGGTGAAGCATATAATTATGTAGTTGTGAAATAATTGTACCGGAAATATTAGATGGTCGCTGGCTGGCTATGGTGAGAAATACTCCGAATTTGCGACCTTCTTTTATAATTTCCTCGAACGTTTCTAACCGATAATCCTTCCAGCTTTCGCTCTCACGTTCAGAATTGTAGGAGAGGATGTTATGAGCTTCATCTATAATTATATTTAGATATTTATCACGGTCAATTTTTGCTTTCTTTTGTTCATATATCTGTTTACAGATAACCATAGGCAGAATTTTTCTCATCTGTATATTTACGTCTTTCAAGGAAATAATTGATAAAATTGCATTATCATCTCTTTCATCAGTGACATCGACTACTTTTTCCAAATCACTAATACGATCATCTAATCTGCCCATTACAGGCCCAATATGTTCTTTGTTAGAGAAACCGTTCTGAATCTCGTAATAGAATTGAAATATTATTTTTAATCTTATGCGTTGTATAATAGAGAATTTTGTAATATCTGGTTCAAGTACCTTCACTTTTTCTTGGATAATTTTAGGAACAAAATCAGTTGTATTCGAGTAGATTGTACCATAATAGAAAACTTTATTGTTACTATTAAACTGTAAATTATCACGGTAATCCTTGTAAAATGCCCTAAAATTACTGACCTTATCAGCTAAGCCAAATTGAGCAAGTTCTTCGAGAAATGTAAAAACTAAATTTTTTTCTTGATTTTGGCTTACCTTAGTGGTAATATGTTCTATTGTTACAGCGATCAGTTTTAAGAAGCCCTCATTGGTTTTCATATTGGTATCCAGAAAGTCATTTTTCAAGGCCCGAGAGATAAAAGGTGCCTGTGTTTTTTCTGTACAATGTAAGATTAAGGACCAGAACTGGCTATCGTTTATAACTGTATTAGATAGCCTATACTTATTTTTACTGCCATCTCTACCAGTTGAAAGGCGATAGACTTGCTTGTATTTTGACGATATTATTACTTCATCCACCTTGTCCTCCTCTGGGCACATATATTCCCCGTTAAAATCAATTAGCAGAAAGCGCGCATTTTGTTGGAATGCGGGTTCAGATTTATATTTGTTTAGTATTTCGTGGTATAGCTTAGCCAGTGTGTATGATTTACCACTTCCAGTATTTCCAAATATTCCTATATGGCTGGCCAATAACCTATCGATACTTAATTCTATAGATTTACCTTTTTCTTGAGCTAATGTGCCAAGTATAAAGGTTTCTTCTTCGTCTTTTACAAATTTGTGAACAAGATTGAACTCATGTTGTGTCAGTAAATATGCCTCGTTGTCAATGAGCGGTAATTCTTTAATTCCCTGTTTAAAGATTCCTCCTTCCAAAAACCCTATAAGGCTAATCTGTAGCAAACGTTTAATTTTTTCCTGTTCACTATAGTAGGTGTTTGAACTGTCAAATTTATTTTCATTAATGTATTCCCCCTCGATTTTTCCGACTAAGTGGGTAAATCCTTTGGCAATCTTGATGTAACTTCCTACAGAAACATTTTTCAGCAACTCGCCTTTATATATTAAATGAGAAGCATTTTTTACTGTATCTACTTTTATCTCAACACTTCGGCCTTTTACAGATACCACCCCTCCGATTTTTAAAATACTATCTAATGTATTCATACCTTATCTGCTTGTGGTGGTAAAGAAACGTTGACAGTAATATCATTTTTTTTAGCGGTGTATTGGTCAGCGTCAAGCTCGATAGCCAAGTTTTTAAACCAGTCGTTATTAAGATCAAATAGGGTTCCTCCTTTAAGGACTTCTATATTTTTGAATTTTATGTCTTCAAAGTGAAGCTTTTCTTCAATATCTTTTTTTGCTTGGTCATCAAAAGCGAACACACAAATCAACAACGTTGGATTAGAATTTGCCACTCTTTTTGTGATTTCTCTGATATGCTCGTCCGCAAACGAAAAACCAAATACAAATAATACTGAATTTTGGTTATTGGGTTCTTTTTAGGATGTCCTCTGCAATCTGTACGTCGGAGCGATTGCCCGAAAACTCCGGATGGTCGGGATTGTCACTACGTAGGCGGTCACGGTTCTTGGCCAACAAAAGGAATTTGGCGGCATAGTTCTTTTTGGCTTCCCATGCGGATAGTAGTTTCCTGTGTTCTCCAAGCAAACGGTGATAGGCCATGATACGGCTGCCACGGTCGAGCGTGGTCGTTCGGGTCGCTTCCAACCGTTCTTTAAGTTCCGCACGTTCTTCGCTGTACCATTCCAATAGACCTTTGTTCCTCAAATAATCCCCGACGTCCGGTGAAAGTCCGGTGAGTGGGTCGGTGTCACCCGTCAGGTTTCCAAATTCCTTGCGGTAATACAGGAGCCACAAAGGGTCGGCATCCGTGACCAGACCGGAATAATTGAGGGCTTCGGTGACCGCTACGTTTCGGATGGTGTCCGCGTGTTTTTTATACGCTTCGTCTGTCTGTTGCATGGCCAGTACCATACCCATGCGCAGGGTTTGCGGGCCTGTACCGCTCAACGGACGGCGGTCGGTCTTTGGGTAATTGGGATGCCACGCCCAGGTGAGCCAGTATTGATAGTTTAGACCGAGAAAACCACTTGTTGGTGTAAACTTCTTGCGATCCCATTGCTTGTGAACCATGCGTTCCTGTTGATGCACGATATGTTTGTCGGTCTGTCGCTTCACGTTCTGCGCCATTGTTTTTGTAGCAGATAATAGGTACAGCAGTAGGCAGATGATTAATAGATTTTTCATTCTTAGTCTTTAAGTAGATAATAGTTCCGTATGATCTCGTCCGCTTTGCGCTTGTCCATATTGATAAAGTTTCGGTATGGATTCACCGTTTTTAGTACGCCGTTGATCTTCGCCCAATACATAGACCTTTCCATGCTGAACACCAATGCCCGTATCACTTTCAGTTCAAGAATGATCTTGCGCATGAGGTGGTCTCTTTTTTCGTAATCCATGAGTACGTTTTTTCCCTCTTGTAGAACGAAGTCGGAGACTTCGGCGGCAAGTTTTATGCCTCTGTCTTTGAGCTGCCGAGCAACGTCCTCGGCAAAGAGCAGTAACCACGGTTCGCCTTTGGCGGTTTCCAACATTTTAGTGCTGTGGGTGGCTATGTCTTGAACGAGCCGTGAAATGTGGAGCACGGAGCGGCCGGATTTCAGCGCCCGATCCACTTCGGTCAGTGATCGGTGTATCATGTTCTGCACCAGCACCACGGAAGAAAGGTTCACGTTAATATCGTCTATACTTTCACGGATGTTACCGAGCATATTATTATGGGCCTGTTCGGAAACCAACCTGACCGCACCGTTCTCGTTTACGATGGCAAGGTGCTTGGCGTCATAGATGATGGTTACATAACTTTGTCCAAAGACAAGTGTCGAAAAGCATATAAACAGCGTGGATATAAGTTGTTTCTTCATGGTTTAAATTCCTCCAATTGCCTTAGAATATTATCGACTATGCGCTTGTCCTCGTTGATGTAGGCCGAAAACGGGTTGAGGGAATCGAGCAGTTTTTTTCGTGTCGAATAGTACATGGTAACTGCAAGTCCTCGTAATGCTCCGGCTATTGCCCTAAGCTCCTGCAGGACGTATCCGTACAGTATTCTCCTGTCGCTTGCTTTCATCTGGTTGAGGTCGCCTATACTGATAAAAAGTCCGGTGAGGTAACGAGCCAACTGCACGGCTTTTTCTGCCATATCCTTTTCCGCATCAATGGCGAGCAACAGAAATTCGGGGTGTGCGGAAACGATGCCGATAATCCTCTTTTGTTGGTTTATGATCTCGGTTACGATTGGCGCGGATTCCAGACCCATGCTAAGCCCCTGCAATGCCGTTCCCAAAACTTGAAAACGGCTGTGCAGTTCTCGGTAACGGTTTTTGAGCTTTGCCGTTTCTTCTTTGTTTACTTCCTCGTTTGCGGTGGTAATGGCCTGTCGGTTCCGTGCGGTGATCTGGCGGTCGTATTCATCTTTGCTGTGTTCGACCAATTGGTGGAGCAGTTCCACGTTGAGCTGTGCATTTGCTTTGGTCAAGCTGGTGGCCAAAAGCAATAGGGTTAGGATAATGTACCTCATCGTTTGAGCAGTCTTGAATTACGGATAATGTCGTCGGCAATTCGCTTGTCGATATTGATAAAACCTGCGTATGGATTGAGGGAGTTGAGGATACCCCTTTGTTTCGCCCAATACATACTTCTGTGCATCCCAAAGGCTACGCCTCGTATAATAGTCAGCTCCGTTCTTATACGGTTGAGCAATTTTGCCCGTTCGCCTGAATCCATCAGGTTATCCTTTCCACCTTTCAGCACAAAGGCGCTGACCTCGGCGGACAGGTTGGTCGCCCGTGTCTTAAATTCCCGTGCGCCCGCTTCGGCAAATAGCAGGAGTACCGGATTTCCCCTCGCTATGTTCATCGCTTTTTCCACGTCGTTAACGATGTCAAGGGAAATACTGGCAATGTCCTTTACAGTAAGCAGGGAGCGAACAACGCCGGAAACTTCACTTAATCCTTTGTAAATTTTATCCTGCAAATCGTTCACGATAAGGAGCTGGCCCGTGACGGCCATCTGTCCACGTTGGATTAGTGTTAGATTGTCGTTTACGTTGTTGAGCTGGCTGTTCATTACTCCGGCATGGACACCCGTTGCGGCTGCCACAGCGGGGTCGATATAGATTTGGGCATGGGCTGTTGACCAGAGCAGGTAACAACCGAGAAATAACATGAATTTTATTAGCATAGTTTTTGAGGATTTAATGAATAAAAGAGTACTAATTGGCGCTGTTCCATTGTAGAACACCTGTGGTTGATGGTCTTAACAAAAAACAGTATATTTGTATATGGCAACTTTAGAAATACCAAATTCATTGAACGAGCAGCAGATCATGATGCTACGTCTCTTAAAGAATCCTTTGCCGAAAGAAGATTTCGAGCAGATGAGGCGATTGGCCGTAAAACTGCTTGCCCAACGTGCTGACGAATTGACCGCGGCATGGGAAGAAAAGAACAACATTACCGAAGATCACTACGAGCGATTGAGTGAGGGCCATTTCAGATCAAAGGGATAAGTTTTTATGACCATTGTTCTGGATTCCAATGTCCTTGTAGCTGCCATCGGTACAAAAAACAAGTTCCGTCCTATTTGGGATGCGTTTTTAGATAGTCGATTCTTTATTGCGGTCTCCGAGGATATCCTGAAAGAATACGAGGAAATCCTCCAACGGCTTGCGGCTCCGGGAGTGGCTCCGTTCATTATGGGCGTCTTTGAGGAAAGCCCCGAAGTTATAATCTGTCAGGCTTACTACAAATGGAACATTATAACGGCGGATCCTGACGACAATAAGTTTTTTGATATTGCCGTTGCCTCAAATGCTGATTTTTTGGTTACAAACGATCACCATTTCAATATTGCCAAAAGACTTGAATTTCCTAAAGTCAACATCATTACCCCAAAAGAGTTCATGGAAGTTTTAGCGGATGGCGATGCAAAAACTTAGGAACCACCCCATTTTTAAAAATCTGGTTTAAAGTATTCCTTTGCAGCCTCAACAGGTGCATTGTTCTCGTTCACCCTTTGCACAAAATCGCCCAATGCAAGGCCGCTCTTTTCCATGTCGGACACGAACGCCGTTAGGGCGGCGGGGTAGCTTCCGTATTGTTTGGCGTAAATCTCCACGGCACTTTTTTCGGGTTTTTCGGTCGTGAATGCCAAGTGGTGGTAAATGCTGACCTCTACGCCGTACACTTCCCCAACGTTTCCCCGACGTATATAAAACTCGTTGAAACGGGCGCGCCCCTCTTTGTTTTCAAGGCGGTTTATTGTGAAAATCTTTTTCTGTTCGGCTTCGTTGATGGAGAGCAATTCGGCGACCTTTCTAAAATCGGCTTCGTTCTGTTGCAGTAGGATAATGGTGTCCGAGTTGTTTATGATGCTGTCCTTGATTATGGGGTTGCCGATGATGTCGTTGATCTCCTGTGTCACCTCGATGATCTCGCCCCAGAATTTCCGTACGGTCTTGTTTAGGTATAAAAGGAAATTCGCCATCATGGGCGACGAAATGGCCCGCCATGCTTCTTCCAAGATCAGCGTTTTCCGGCGGTTCTTCCGGTGGCGCATCTTCTGCACGAACAGATCCATGATTATCAATGTCACGATTGGCAGCAACGTCTTGTTATTCTGTATATTGTCAATTTCATAGACTATGAATTGCTCGTTGAACAGGGATTGGTCGGCTTCCTCGTTCAATATGGCTTCATATTCACCCCCTCGATAAAACTTCTTTAGCACAAACCGAAATTCCTCTACGTCAAAAGCAATGCTTTCTTCATTCCTTATATCGGGGATTTTCCGAACGGCAAATTCATAAAAGGAATTAAAGTCCAGTTTGTCTATTCGATCTTCGATGGCCTTATCGAAATGATGGGCATAATAAGCTGAAATGACATTGGAAATTACGTCTCGCTCCACGGTGGTCACCGTACCCTCTGAACCTTTCCAGAGCAGGCAGATCAACGTTATCAAGAAATCCTTTTTCTCGATGTTGTATTCTTCCTCGCTGATCGCAAAGGGGTTCATCGTGATCGGCTTTTCTTCCGAATAGGTGATGTACTTGCCCCCATAAGTACTGCAAAGACCGGAATATGAATGCCCCACGTCCACGATCACCACGTCCATGTTGTATTGCAGGTACTGCTGACAGATCGCATTTATGGCATAACTTTTACCCGTACCACTGCTCCCCAAAACGAAGCGATTGCGAAGACGTATTTTTTTATTTCGGACAGGCATTCTACAATCAGATGTATAACAGCTTCTATCCGTTGTACAGAGCAATCAGCATCAATCCCCGTTTCGGTGATTGAAGTTTCAAGTTTAGAAAGTGTTTCATTGTAAAATTTGTCCATTTTGTCATGTTTCACAAGGTTTTAGATTTTTTAAATACGATTTTAGGATTACCGTTGTTTTTCTGCGATATACACACCTGCAATAATACACAGCGCACCTGCAAGCGAGATGAAAGTAACTGTTTCCCCAAGAAAGACAGCAGAGGTCAGCATAGTGGAAAACGGAACCATATAAATATAGTTTGCTGTTTGGGATGCTCCCAGTTCCTTGACGGCATAATTCCACATGATATAACAGAGCATGGATGCTATCAGCCCGAGAAAGAGCAGGTTGCCCCAGATTACAGGTTGGCGCAGTAAACCGGTTTTTATTTCCAACGGATAGAACAGAAAATAAAAGCACAGGGATAAAACCCCGTAAAAGAAAACTTTACGGGTTATAAACAACGTATCATACTTTGACGTTAGCTTCTTTAGCACAAGGCAGTAAACCGCCCACAGGATTGAAGCAACAATTGTCAGCGCATCTCCTATCGGATTGATGTCGAAAACAAAACTCCCGTTAAAAACCACCAGACCTACACCGAGCAAAGCAATCAGAGAACCTAACATGACTTTTCTCCGCAGAGGGGTTCTGTAAATCAGAAAAGACAGTAGCACGGTGAATAAGGGAGACGTACAGATAAGCAATGAAACATTTGATGCCAATGTAATGCCCAATGCCGTATTCTCCGCCATAAAGAAAAGAGAGCCACCGGATAAGCCACATACGAACAGCCAAAATTCGTCCTTGTAACTCTCTGCCCATTTCTTTCCGTGGGAAATAAAAAGTGTACACAGGTAGGCAAGTAAGAAACGGTAAAAGAAAATTTCAACAGGGGAAAGACCTTTATTTATCAGTATTTTTGTCGACACATAAGTCGTTCCCCATATTATTATCGTGACTGTTGCCAAAAAATGGTAAAATAGTGTTCTGTTTTTTAGCATATCACCTAATCAAACTTAAATTTCCGGTAGCCTTGTTTATACTTTTTTTATCGCCATACACGGCTATGCCGATGTAGCAGATGTCGGTTTCGTCCGTTGCGAGCAGGACGGTTTCATAGTGTTGGTATGTTTTGGATTTTTGGGCGATGTCGGAAAAGTCTACGATTACCATGTCTTCGATATGGAGCGACAGCAGATGCCTGCGTATCTCCTTTATCCTTTCGGGCGATGCGCCCAATATGGGAATTGGCATCTGGGTGATGCCAAGATGTTTTTCTCCCTGCTTGTCATACACATCCTGCCCTACAATATTCCCTACCTGCCTGCCCAATGAAATCGACAGGACACTTGCGGTATTGGCGATAATCCCTGTCGGTTGCGTGCTGTCTATTATCAGTACACATTTTTTTGTTTCGATAGCTGTCTTGATGTTGTCCATTTTTTTGAATTATGTTTTGCCAAATTTACGCATGATGGTATTTTATACTAAGAGGTATTGAAAAATTGGGAATTATTCCTAAATTTGCCTTTAATTTTATCTAAAATTCCTTATTCAAACTCTTTGAGATATTAAGAACGGGAAAAATGACTATGGCGAGATTGGACAAAACCGATATTGGTATATTGAGTGCCTTACAGGACAATGCTAAACTGAACGTGAAAGAACTGTCAGATTTGTTGCACATATCCAAGACCCCTGTTTATGAGCGTATAAAACGTCTCGAAAGTGAGGGGTACATCAAAAGATACGTGGCTTTGGTGGACAACAAGAAAGTAGGATTGCCATTAATCGTTTTTTGCAACGTGTCTCTGGCTGTACACGATGATGAACATATCAAACGCTTCCAAGAAGAAATCAAGAATATTGAAGAAATCGTGGAGTGCTATTCTACTGGTGGGATGTACGACTTTCTTATAAAGGTTGTTCTTAAAGACCTTGACCATTACAACCTTTTTGCATTCGAGAAGTTGACAAAAGTTCAAGGGATTGTTAAGATGCAGAGTTCATTTGTATTGGGGGAGATAAAAAACGTAACTGCGTTAAATATCCCATATTAAATCAACTTTATTTATAATTCTACTACAACTTTGCAACGGTATATCCTGTCTCAATCTGTAAATGTACCATATTCATAAAAATGCCCAAACCTTAATGTGTAGGCATTATCATGTTCCTTATTTACATTTATAAAATACCTCTAATGTTTGCCCGATGCCAGGATGGTTTAGAACGGTCTGTTTTGTTTTCAAGCCCAGAAAAACGGACTACGTTTTCTTTTCTTAAAAGCCGAATAATGCTTATTGCATCTTTACGATGATGTTGTCCGCAGAATATTTGCCTCCACCGTTAATCAGGCTAACAATGCAAAGCCCAATCATCAGTATAAAAAATTCATAGCCCTCACCTTGTTGGTTGCCAAACCAATTCATAAAAAATCCGTGTTCCAAATGTGAAGAAAAAACAACACCGATACACAAAATAATTGTCAATGCTGACCACAAACGGGTAGCAAAACCCGCAATCAAAGATAATGCACCAAAAAACTCTATGGCGATAACCATAAAGGCAATAAGCCAAGGCAAATTCATTGCGTTGGTGAAAAAGTCCATTGTTCCGCTAAAGCCATAACCACCCCACCAACCGAGCAATTTCTGCGCTCCGTGTGGAAAGAATACGATACCGATAGACAGGCGAGATACCAACCCTGCCCAATCGCTATCTGTTTGAAGTGTTCTAATAATTTTCATTTTCATACTACCTTTGTTTTAAGTTATTCTGCAAAGCTACGGGCGTATGATGAGCTAAAAATTAAAGTAGTTTAATAATTCACTTTCGGGCAATTCTTCTACGCAACATACTTAAAAATACCGGTGTGATACCGAGATAAGAAGCTATTTGTTTTTGTGATATTCGTTGTTCCAAAGTTGGGTAACGCTCTACAAAATCATTATAACGTTGTTCGGCTGTATAGGAAAGGTTTTGGTTAATGCGTATTTGTTGGCTGATAAAAGCGTTTTGTATGATAATTCTGAAAAAGCGTTCAAACTTAGGCACTCTTTCGTAAAGTAAATCAAGGTTGGGTTTTGTGATTTGTAAAACTTCGGTTTCTTCCAATGCGTCAATGAAATAGTGTGCAGGGGTTTTAGTCAAAAGACTTGAAAGGTCACCCACCCACCAATCTTCTACCCCAAACATTACAATATGTTCAAATCCGTTTTCGTCAACGGTATAAGTACGTGTGCAACCTTTTATGATAAAATTTTCCGTTTTGCAAGGCTCGCCTTGTCGAAGTAAAAAACTTTTTCTTTTAATTGTCTTATGTTCAAGTAACGAAATAAAGAAATCAGCTTCCATATCGTCAAGCTGAATATGTTTTGCAACATTTTTTAATATCAGTTCATAGTTCATTCTGTTTGTTCTGCTTTCTGTTTGTTTAACGCTATGCAGGTGTTTGAAGCCAGCCAAATTTTTATTCCATTCAACAAAATTAAATAAATCTCTGAACCTGTTTTCCTTGACATTTGTTTTGTGTAGTGAGAGTGGAGTATGAAGTGACCGAAGAAACGAACAACTAACAGTTGATAGAGCGTTATAAAAAGAAACAGAGGATCTGCAAGTCTCTGTTTCTCTTTAAGCCAATACTATTTTACTCTTGCTGTATCAAATACTGTAAATCGGGGTCATTGGTAAATTGGAATTAGAAAACAGCTATTTTTCGTCCTGCTCGTCCATTTTCCCTATAACTCTATCTTTCATTAAAATAGAGTTAATTGTTATCTTTGTACAAAGATATTCTTGAAGCGTTTTTGCTTTGAGTCCCGGACTGAAACTTAGGAACTTTCAATGACAATGGGATTATAAGTGAAGAACGCTCATGCTTTGGCGTGGGCGCACTTATTGTTGTCATGGTTTCCTAAGACCACAGTCCGATAAGTTGTTGCCTACGCTTATTTAAAAGACGGCAACATGATGGTTTGAAATCAACTTTTTATAATATGGCGGCCGTAACTCATTTCCCCGATTTTGAATATTCCGCTTCGGAAGTTTTCAAGTATATGTATATCCTTAAAGATTTTACCCTGATGCTGAATGATGGGGATATTGTAAAATTTACTCCTGATGACGAGGATGCTTTTAAAAAATGGTTGGATGATAATGGAGTACAGAATATCAGAGAGGAAAGTAATTGGGTGGTGAAATAGTAAACCATATCACCACCTATATATTAGCGTCTCCGTCTTCTCGGTTTTGTCGTTGTCCATATAAAAATCGCCCAGACACCAAAAGCCACCGAGTAGCCCGGCCACGGGTTTTGCATACTCAAAGCGGCGAAATATCCGAATGTTGCAATGATGCAGGTTATGAAAAATAAAATTATAGTCCTCATAGTATTTCAAATTTACGTTTTTAAATCAAAAAGAATTACATGGGGTTGATCCCCATGTAATTCGGTTACGTTTATTAGGCAGCGATGCGTTCCCTTTTGTTCTCTTTTTGTATTTTCTTCATCACCTTGATTTCAACTTTTCTAAGCTGCGCAATGACTTTCCGCTGTACGTCGTCCACAATCTTCCAATCTTTGGCAATGTAAATATCTGTTGTACGATTGCCCTCGTCAACGTGATTAAGCGCAAGAGCCACATCGTCTTTGCTCATACGACAATCGTTCCTCGCCGTGTTCGCAAATGTGTGTCTCGCCCAATACAAAGTTAGTTCGGGTATGCCAGTCAACTTGCGTAATTGCTCCATGCCTTTACATAATGCCCAATTAAGGGCATTGGCACTTGAATAGCGTTCACGCAATTTGCCTAAATATTTTTCCAATAAAGGCTTGGCTTCATCAACAATCTTAATACTGATAAAGGCATTGTCCTTGCGTTTGCCCTGTGTCTTGGAACGGTTATAGTCTAAACGTCCGTTTCTAACGTCACGTTCTGTTATTTGATACAGGTTTACGGCATTTATGCCACAGAGGTAAAACGAAAGCATATAAATTTCCTTAGCCAATTCCGCACGGCTTCCGGGGATGGTTACACAATCCCGAATAGTCAATACTTGTTCAAGTGTATTGTTCCTTTTCTTGGTGAGGGGTGGGGAACCAACCTTGTATTTCTTGAATGGATAATGCTTGATGCGGTATATTCCGAGGTCTTCGTTATTATACATTTCTCGTGCAGCATTGAACAATGTTCTTAAATCCCTCATGTGATTATGCAGTCCACTATCAGACAATCCTTTTTCGGTTGTGACAACTGGCTTGTTGTCTTGGTTGTAACGTGTCATTTTACGCTCCGACCTTAAATAACGCTCATACGTCATCAGCATATTGGAATTGATTTCCTTGATGGAAACCGATGGCCGTTTAAAATAATCGACAAGACTGTTACGGATTACTGATTGATTTTTGGCCGATCCACCGCGCCCCTCTTTTTTTAGGCGTTCGATGTGTTGAGTACAAAACTTAATAAAGTCGATGTCCTCGTCCTTATCACGTAGGTAATCCCGTAGTGAATCGGCGGTGAAATAATCCAGACGGTCGTCAAGTTCACTAATCATCTTTCGATAATCCCTTAGCTGTTGCTCGACCTTGTCTGCAATAAAAGGGTCTTTGATTTTGTAATCCTTTGTAAGTTGCTTCTTGACCACATAATGGTTTGTGTCAAGATACCTCCTTAAATTTTTGTGGTGGACACAAATTTTGACATTGTAGGTGCCATCAGATTTCTTGTGATGTTCAAACACCTTGGCGCTAACTGTTGCCATAATTTTCTTTCAATTAGTACGCAAAATTTCCGTAACGTATTTGTAACGGTTTTGCGTGAAGTTCAACAAAAAACTATGTAAAGTCAGCCGTAGGGGAGATTTACCCGTGACCGTGTTACCGACGAAATCGGCTCAAAAAATGACAAAAAAAACCGCTTCAAAATTTCTTCTGAAACGGCTTTTTGTGCGCCCAGCTGGGCTCGAACCAGCGACCAAGAGATTATGAGTCTCCTACTCTAACCAACTGAGCTATAGGCGCTTACGTTATTTTTCCTGTCGTTAAACAGGGGATTTATTGTAAGTTTTTGAGTTTTTACAAACTCGGTAATTCTGCTGTCAAAAGGAACCTTGTTCCAACTATGCATTCCTCATTTTCAGCACCTTAGCCTCTTAGATTATGAGTCTTCTACTCTAACCAACTGAGCTATAGGCGCGGCAATCATTGCTGATTTGCGAGTGCAATTTTACATATTTGTAGGCACAATTGAAAATTATTATGCAAAATATTGAAAATATTATATTCGATTATGGCAACGTTATTTTTATGCTTGATTTTGCCAAAGTATACCAAGCTTTTAAGAGGTTAGGCATCAGCAACGTAACACCATTATTTGCCCATACAGGTCAAAGTGAGCTCTTTGATGCATTTGATGTGGGAAAAATCACGGCTGCACAATTTAGAGATGGTATTCGGGAAGTTACGGGTAATCGGAATTTGAATGATGAGCAAATCGATGAGGCTTGGAATGCATTATTATTAGGCATTCCTAAGGGACGTCATGAGCTACTGCTGCAATTAAAGCAGCGTTACCGTACTTTTCTATTAAGTAATAATAACGAAATCCATTATCGCTGGATTATGCAATACCTCAAAAAGGAATATAATTTAGTAGACAACTCCAGTTTTTTTGTTAAAGACTATTACTCCCATTTAATGGGAATGCGAAAACCAAATCGGGATATTTTTGAACATGTACTGCAAGAAAACGGGCTTCATCCAGAGAAAACCCTATTTATAGATGATAGTCCACAACATATTGCTACGGCAAAAGCGTTACATATGCAAGCAGAATTATTAACGGCACCGGATACTTTAGAACAATTAATTGAGCGTAAAAAGCTTATTTAACCCGGATGCTGTAAATGTACAACATGGCAAGATCCGGAACTTTCGGTACGGAAACTATGCATAAACCTCATTTAGAAGTTGCTTCTTGGTCTTGGAAACGAAGACGTTCGGAAAAAACAGATGAGAAATACCGAATGAGCCGTTTCTCGTTAATAAGCTTCTACGCAAGATAAACTTATAGACGCGTCGTTTTCCTACGCTTTTGTTCGGCAATGATTAAGCTTAGTTCTCGACTGGTTTGTCCCGCTACCGAGGTGTTTTCTTGTGCACGTCTGAATAAATAAGGCATAACTGCTTTCACCGGACCATAGGGCATATATTTAGCGACATTATAGCCTGCTTCCGATAAATTGAAACTAAGGTGGTCACTCATGCCAAATAGTTGCGCAAAATAAATACGTTTATCGCTTCTGGCTATACCGCGTTTATCCAGTTCTTCGGCTAGAAGACGACTGCTTGCTTCATTATGTGTACCCGCCATGAAACCCATATGGTCCAGATGGTCCAGGCAGAAATGGATGGCTTCATTGTAATCCCGATCAGTAGCTTCTTTAGTAGGTTGGATAGGTGAAGGATAATCCATTTTCTTGGCCCTGTCGCGCTCGATTTCCATATAGGCACCTCTCACTAATTTTGCTCCCAAATGAAAACCATCGGTCTGCGCTAGGTATAGATCGGCTTTTAGAGCGGCCAAAATATCCGATCGATAAAGTTGATAGGTATTATACACCAATGGCTTTTCTTTATTGTATTTGCGCATCATTTCCCGAGCCAAGTCGTCGATAATGTCTTGTATCCAAGAGTGTTCGGCATCGATTAATACCGCAATATTGGCGTCATGAGCTGCGCGGCAAATACTATCTACGCGCATTTTTATACGGGAGAATTCTTCCTCTTCTGCCGCATGAAGAGCCTCCTTGGCGTTCACCTTAGCTAATAAATCGAAACGGCCTAGTCCCGTTACTTTAAAAACGGAGAACGGAATGTTATGATCTTGTTTTGCCCGGTTAATGGTTTTTAAGATTTCGGTTAATACCTGATCAAAGGTTTCTTCTGTATCCTCGCCTTCTACGGAATAATCTAAGATGGTACCTACGTGTTGACTGGCTAATAATTGAATGGATTGTTCGCAATTGGCGATGGTTTCGCCCCCACAGAAGTGTTCAAATATTGTCTTGCGTATAATACCGGTAATGGGTAATCCGATTCGAAGTGCAAAATTAGTTGCAGGCGGACCAACTTTTGTCAAAAAGTTGCTGGAAATAATCTTAAATAGCCAATAAGCACGATTTAATGCTGCATTGGTTTTGCTGCGGAAAGCAACTTCCGTATTATTAAAGGTAAGTTTTTTTCCGGTGGTCGTACGTGGTTCTTCGTGTGAAATCATACAGCAAACTTAGATAAAAAAATGATAGGTTGAATGGTGGAAAATGTCATTTTAATTCGTTGAGATGTTAGAATTTTATGTAGGTTTGATTAATGATACATTTTAAGCTAGATGGCGAATATATCCATCTAATTCAATTGTTAAAGGCAGTTAATGCTGTTGAGAATGGAGGAGAAGCGCAAGCAGTGGTTAGTGACGGGTTGGTTTGTTGTAACGGAGAAACAGAGTATCGAAAGCGGTATAAGGTCCGAAAAGGCGATACGATTGAATTTTTGAATTATAAAATAATGGTTGAATAGTTGAAAAGGTTAATTGGATACGAACAACTAAATAGTATGATAAACGAAATACAGAGTAATACCTACGCAGTTTTTTTTGACAAAAGTTTAAAGGCACTTGAAGATTTTCTAGAAACCCATTCGTATTCTAAGATATTTATTTTAACTGATCGCAATACAGGGGAGTACTGTTTGCCTGTACTTAGGAAAGCATTACCTACCCTGACCAATTATGATTTAATTGAAATAGATCCTGGCGAGGAAAATAAGAACATCGATTTTTGTATTGGTATTTGGAAAATGCTACTGGATTTTGGGGCTGATCGAAAAAGCTTACTATTAAACTTGGGAGGAGGGGTGATTACCGATATTGGTGGCTTTGCAGCCTCTACTTTCAAAAGGGGGATTGACTTTATACAGCTGCCTACCACTTTACTGTCACAAGTAGACGCATCTGTCGGGGGAAAAACCGGTATCGATATGGATGGTGTGAAAAATATTATCGGAACGTTCACACAACCTAAAGCAGTCTTTATCAATAGCCAATTTTTAGCAACACTGGATCGTAAACAAATCATATCAGGGTTTGCCGAAATGGTGAAACATGGACTAATATATGATAAAGGCTACTTTGAAACGCTACAAGGGGTTGATTTTTCAGCTATTGATGAAACATACATCATCCGTTCTGTAGAAATCAAGAATGATGTGGTAACGAAAGATCCAACAGAGAAAGGATTACGTAAAATTTTAAATTTTGGGCATACGATTGGTCATGCTATAGAAAGTTACTCTTTGGCTCATGACTCTTTCCCCTTGCTCCATGGTGAGGCAATTGCGGTTGGTATGATTTGCGAGGCTTATCTTTCGCATCGCTTGAATAATCTCTCTCTAAATGAGCTTAATGAGGTTACAGCGTATATTCGGACCTTATTTCCGGCATATGTATTTAACCATTCAATTGATGATCAATTGTTTGAATATATGCTTAACGATAAGAAAAATACAGACGGTAAGATCGGTTTCGCTTTGTTAGCGCGAATTGGACATTGCACCTTCGATCATTATGTGGAGCGCGCATTAATTGTCGAGGCGCTAGACTATTACCGATCTTTAGAACTTAAGACATATGACTAAAGAAGTCTTCGTACTTGTGTCTTATGTCTTGATACCTTAAAAAAATTAAAAACCGAGTTAATTATGAGACAAATGAAATATGGCTTTACTTGTTTAATTTTCATGATGGCTGTTTTTAGCTTCTCCTTTTGTAAAGCGGAAACTAAGTCCAGTCGTCAAAAGGCCGAACCACGGGTGTTGGTGTTTTCTAAAACTGCGGGGTTTAGGCATGATTCCATTGAAAAAGGGACCGAAACGATTGAAGAACTGGGTAACGAAAATGGCTTTTTGGTTGATCACACAGAAGATGCGGGTCTTTTTACGGTAGACCATTTAAAGAAATATAAAGCGGTTATTTTTTTGAGCACAACAGGCGATGTGCTGAATGATGAGCAACAACGTGCTTTCGAAAATTACATCCATCATGGTGGTGGTTATGTTGGTGTGCACGCAGCTGCTGATACGGAATACGATTGGCCATGGTATAATCAATTGGCTGGTGCATGGTTTTTAAGTCATCCTAAGCAACAGGAGGCTACGATTCTTGTGGTAGACAAACATCATCTAGCTACCCGTCATTTACCCGACACTTGGAGAAGATGGGATGAATGGTACAATTACAAATCGATTAGTCCAACGATTCACGTATTAATGAAGTTGGATGAAAAGAGCTATGAAGGTGGCCAGAATGGTGATAACCATCCAATCGCTTGGTACCATAAATTTGAAGGAGGAAGGGCATTTTATACCGGATTGGGCCATACTAAGGAAAGCTATGATGACGTGGCATTCCGGCAACATCTATTGGGAGGAATTAAATATGCCATGGGGAAATAGTTAACTGGGGAGTAGGGAACATGTTAACTTGTGAGTAGTTAATTTGACAAGTTAACCCGTTCCCAGTTTCCCTATTCCCTAAGTCAGTTCGTTCGACAGGGGTTACTCGTTCCCAGTTTCCCTATTCCCCTAAATAAGGTATTCAAACAAGGTTTGATCGGAATTGACTTCTTTATAATCAAAACGGTATTGCTGCATGCGTTGTACGAGTGCCTTATAATCGTCAGCTTGTTGCAATTCGATACCGACCAACGCGGGACCCCGCTCGCGCTCGGTTTTCTTAATAAACTCGAAGCGGGTAATGTCATCATGAGGGCCTAATACCTCGTTAACAAAGAGTTTTAAAGCTCCTGGGCGTTGGGGAAAGCGAACGATGAAATAATGTTTGAGACCTTCATAGAGTAAGGATAACTCTTTAATTTCTGCCATGCGATCGATATCATTGTTCCCGCCACTGACGATACATACCACCTTTTTGCCTTTAATTTCTTCTTTACAAAAATCTAAGGCAGCTACCGCTAGCGCTCCGGCAGGCTCTACGACGATAGCGTCTTCGTTATATAACTTCAAGATGGTGGTACAGACTTTCCCTTCGGGTACCAGAAGCACCTTTTGCAAGATTTCTTTGCAAAGATCAAAGGTTAATGCCCCAATGCGTTTTACAGCGGCGCCATCAACAAAACGGTTGATCTGTGGAAGTGTTACCGGATGTCCTGCTGCCAATGCTGCTGTCATAGACGGTGCACCTTCTGGTTCTACGCCGATGATATCGATTGCAGGATTAATTCTTTTCACATAATTCCCTATGCCTGCTGCTATTCCGCCGCCGCCAATTGGAATGATAATGGCGTCGACATCCGGTAAATCCGCTAGGATTTCTACGCCAACCGTTCCTTGTCCTTCAACGATTCGATAATCATCAAAAGGTGGAATGAACGTCATATGATGAGCTTCGGTATACTCCAGCGCCTCTTGCAGGCAATCATCGAATGTGTCGCCCGTAAGGATAATCTCGATTTGCCCTTCGCCAAACATGGCCGTTTGGGTTACCTTTTGTTTTGGCGTAATACCCGGCATAAAAACGACCCCCCTAACGCCCAACTTACGACAGGAATAAGCGAAGCCTTGTGCATGGTTTCCCGCACTGGCACAGACCACCCCGTGTTCCAATTGTTCGGCCGATAAGGAGCTGACCATATTGTAGGCACCGCGCAGCTTGTATGATCGCACAACTTGTACGTCTTCACGCTTAAGGTATACCGCACAACCGTATTTTTCGGAAAGCCGTGGATGATAGTTTAATGGTGTGCGGTTAACAACGTGTTTTAATCGTTCGGAAGCAAGAAGGAAATCTAATTCGGGATGCATGTGGATGTGTTATATATTAGCCGCTAACCAATCGCCAACTTCACTGGTTTTATAGGCTTTATTGCCTTTTCCAGCTAAGTCTTCGGTAACAATACCTTCCGCTAATGATTTGTTAACTACTGTTCTAATGAGTTCGGCCTCTTCTTTTAGTCCAAATCCATCTTCAAACATCATCGCTGCAGATAATACAGTGGCAAGCGGATTAGCGATGTCTTTACCCGCAGCTTGTGGATAAGAACCGTGAATGGGTTCGAAAAGAGAAGTGTGTATGCCAATAGAAGAAGATGGCATTAAGCCCATAGAACCAGAAATAACTGAGGCTTCATCTGTAAGAATGTCTCCAAACAAGTTTTCTGTAATGATGACATCGTAGGAACTAGGCCATTGTACCAGGCGCATGGCAACAGCGTCTACAAACTCATAGCTTACTTCTACTGCTGGAAAATCTTTTTCCATGTCTTGTACAGTTTCTCTCCATAACCGTGAACTTTCCAATACGTTCGCTTTGTCTACACAACAGAGTTTTTTACGACGTCCCATGGCCATTTCAAAACCCAATTTAGCTAAACGCTGAATTTCTTCACGAGTATAGGTACACGTATCAAAAGCAGTATTACCTTCGTCTTTACGGCCGCGCTCACCAAAATAAATGCCACCGGTTAATTCGCGTAAGATGATAAGGTCTGTGCCTTCAATCCGTTCTCTTTTTAAGGGTGAATTCTCTATTAAAGAGGGAAAAGTAAAGGTAGGACGCACATTGGCATATAGCCCTAATTTTTTGCGCATTTTGAGTAAGCCTTGTTCAGGTCGTACAGTCGCTTTAGGGTCATGATCAAAACGTGGATGCCCGATAGCTCCAAATAGTACAGCGTCGGCTGCCATACACACCTCATGCGTTTCATCAGGATAAGGTTCACCCACAGCGTCAATGGCAGCTGCACCGGTTAAGGCTGATGTCCAGTTGACGGTATGATTAAATTTATGCGCTACAGCATTAACTACTTTTACAGCCTGGTCTACAACCTCTGGGCCAATTCCATCTCCCGCTAAAAGAGCGATATTTAAGTTCATAGTATTAAAGTAAAAAGTAAAAATTCAAAAATAAAAAGTAAAAGGCTGTAGGCTATAAGCTTTATGCTGTAGGCAACAACCAACAACTAATAACGATATAACGAACAACCACATTAAATAATATTCAACATTTTTTGAGTGGCCTTAATGGCGCAAACCGTTTGGTCAGAATCTAGACCACGGGTTACAAACGTACGATTATCGGTTTCCCAGGTAATCACGGTTTCGCATAAAGCATCTGAGCTACTACCAGGGGCGATGCGTACGGTATAGTCAATTAATTTCGGCAACTGAAGTTTTTTCTTTTGGTATACCTTGGTCAATGCTTTCATAAAAGCATCAAATTGCCCATCTCCCTGCGCGTGTTCTTCCATTAGTTTGCCATCGATGTATACAGCGATCGTTGCTGAAGGGCGAAGACCTTTGGCGTGGGTAAGTACATAAGATTCTACGCGTACTTTCTCAGCGTATAGATTGCTATCCAGTACATCTGAAATAATATAGGGCAGATCTTCTTTGGTGACGGTTTCTTTCCGGTCTCCCAATTCAATTACACGCTGGGTAACTTTTTTTAAATCTTCATGATTGAGTTTTAAGCCAAGCTCCTGCAGGTTTTTTTCAATATTGGCTTTTCCCGACGTTTTTCCCAGCGCATATTTGCGTTTTCTTCCAAAACGTTCAGGAAGCAAATCGTTAAAATACAGGTTGTTTTTATTGTCGCCATCGGCATGTATACCTGCTGTTTGCGTAAAGACGTTTTCGCCCACAATAGGTTTATTGGCGGGAATACGTACCCCCGAAAAAGTTTCCACCAATTTACTGACCTTATAAATCGACGATTCCTTAATGGTAATCGATGCTTCGGGCAGAAAATCATTGATGACCGCTACGGCACTAGCCATGGGGGCATTACCCGCCCGTTCGCCCATTCCATTGACCGTTAAGTGTAGGCCGTTTATACCCGCTTTAACGGCTTCAAATACATTGGCCGTTCCCAGATCGTAGTCGTTATGCGCGTGGAAGTCGAAATGCTGTTGCGGATATTTTGCCTTTAGGGCAGTAATATGTTGGAAGGTTTCCGTAGGAGTTAAGACTCCTAAGGTATCAGGAAGTAGAATCCTTTTGATAGGCTGCGTAGTTAGGAAAGCCAAATATGCCCATACATAATCGGGCGAATTTTTCATGCCATTGCTCCAATCTTCCAAGTAAACATTGGTTTCGATACCTTTTTCCTGGGCGAGCGAAATAATTTGAGCTATTTCTGCAAAATGTTGTTCTGGCGTTTTTTTTAGTTGGTGGGTTAAGTGGTTCAAAGAGCCCTTGGTCAAAAGGTTTTGTACACGAACACCTGCCTTTATCATCCAGTTGATCGAAACACCATTATCCACAAATGTCAATACTTCTATTGCTTGAAGATGTCCCTGCTCTTTTGCCCATGCCGCTATCGCTTTTACGGCTTCAAATTCACCTTCCGATACGCGTGCTGATGCGATTTCGACACGATCTACTAGCAATTCTTCTAAAAGTAATTGGGTAATTGTTCGTTTTTCTGAAATAGAAAAAGACACACCTGATGTTTGTTCTCCATCACGTAGAGTGGTGTCCATGATTTCTATTTTCCTTTTCATTCTAGCTTAAGTAAAAATTAAAGTTGTGAGTTGCCGGTTGCCAGTTGCGCGTGTTTAGCAAACTGTATAAATACGCACAACGCACAACTGGTAACTTTAAAACGGTAATGCAGTAGCAAAATCCTGAATCTCCTCTTTGATATTTTGCAAATAGTCAATATCGTCGAAACCATTGGCAAGATTATCCTTTTTATAGGGGCTAATGTCAAATTTTTCCTGTTCACCTGTTGATACTAAGGTAATACTTTGTTCCGGAAGGTTGACCACCAGTTTGGTCTGCGGATCAGCAAAAACAGCGCTGAATATTTTCTCCAGAAATGCAGGACTAACTTGTACCGGCAATACGCCAATGTTCAAGCAGTTGTTTCTAAAAATATCGGCAAAGAAGCTGGATACTACGCAACGAAAGCCGTAATCGTAAATGGCCCAAGCGGCATGTTCACGCGAAGAACCTGACCCAAAATTTTTGCCGCCCACTAAAATTTTACCTTCATAGGTCGGATCATTTAAAACAAAGTCTGTTTTAGGTGTATTATCTGCATTGTAACGCCAATCGCGAAAAAGATTATCGCCAAATCCTTTGCGTTCTGTCGCTTTTAAGAAGCGAGCAGGTATAATTTGATCGGTGTCTACATTCTCTATTGGAAGTGGAACCGCTGTACTTTCTAATATAGTGAATTTATCGTAAGCCATGGTATTTAAATTAATGTTCTGGGATCAGTAACTACGCCGGTTACCGCAGCAGCAGCAGCGACTAAGGGGCTAGCGAGCATCGTTCTTGCGCCAGGACCCTGCCGTCCTTCAAAGTTCCGGTTGGAAGTACTTACTGCATATTTACCAGCGGGTACCTTATCGTCGTTCATCGCCAGACAGGCAGAGCAACCCGGTTGCCGCAGGGTGAAACCTGCCTCGGTCAAGATATCCAATAATCCCTCTTTTTTGATTTGTTCTTCTACCACATGGGAACCAGGAACCAGCCATACCGTAACATCCGCTGCTTTTTTCTTGCCTTTAACCAAGGAAGTAAATGCCCGGAAATCCTCAATACGTCCGTTGGTACAGCTGCCCACAAAAACGTAGTCTACTTTTTTTCCCAGCATCGACTCGCCTTCATGAAAGCCCATGTAACCCAGGGATTTCTCGTAGGTTGTTACACCACCTTCAATGGCTGAGGCATTTGGAATATGATTGGAGATGCCCATTCCCATACCCGGATTTGTTCCGTAGGTAATCATGGGTTCAATGCTGCCGCCATCAAACGTAAATTCCTTATCAAATACAGCGTCTGCATCTGTTTTGAGGGTCTGCCAGTAGGCCATGGCTTTGTCCCAAGCTTCATCTTTAGGAGCAAATTCACGTCCTTTAACATAGTCAAATGTCGTTTGATCTGGAGCAATCATCCCACCACGTGCACCCATTTCAATACTTAGGTTACAAACGGTCATCCGCCCTTCCATACTCATCTTTTCAAAAACTTCTCCCGCATATTCCACGAAATATCCAGTCGCACCAGACGTAGTCAATTTAGAGATGATAAACAGCGCAACATCCTTTGGCGTAACGCCTTTGCCTAGCGTACCGGTGATGTTAATGCGCATCTTTTTGGGCTTTGGTTGCATAATGCATTGCGAAGCTAATACCATTTCTACTTCAGAGGTACCAATACCAAAAGCAATAGCGCCAAAAGCACCGTGTGTAGACGTATGTGAATCACCACATACAATGGTTGCACCTGGCAAAGTGATCCCATTTTCAGGGCCAATAACATGTACAATACCATTTTTTAAATGCCCTAAACCCCAATGCCGAATGCCATAAGCATTCGCATTTTCTTCCAAGGCTTTTAACTGATTTGCAGAAAGTGGATCAGCTACCGGTAAATGTTGGTTGAGGGTAGGGGTATTGTGATCTGCTGTTGCAAAGGTACGTTCCGGATATAATACCGTAATCCCTCGGTTTTTCAATCCTAAAAAGGCAACTGGACTAGTTACCTCATGGATCAAATGACGGTCGATAAATAACACATCGGGGCCACCCTCAATCTTGCGTACAACATGGGCATCCCACACCTTATCAAATAACGTCTTACTCATTTTTTTATTTATTTTTTATAAAGCCTATAGGCTTCAACCTATACAAATTTGTTCAATGCATCGAGGTAAGCATTGGCCGAGGCTCTAACGATATCGGTACTGAATCCATAACCCATATACGATTTATCGCCATGGATTACGCGCATATCCACTTTACTCACATCATCGCTTCCGCCATGGATGGAATGGATATTAAATTCTTTGATTTCGTTATGGCTGCCAAGAATACTTTCGATTGCCTTTATTGTTGCGCTTACGGGGCCGTTTCCACGAGCAGTTGCTTCGTGTTCGGATCCTTTATAGTTTAGTTTAATTGTTGCTTCAGGATCACTTTGGTCTCCTGTCGTTACTTCTAATGAATTAATGGTTACGCCATTCTTGAAATTGGTTTCCGCTTCATCGCCCATAAGACGTAAAAGATCATCATCTTTGATCTCTTTTTTCTCATCCGCTAATAGCAGGAAACGTTGGTACGTCTGATCCAGATCAATGCGGTCGATGGCATATCCTAAGCGCTCTAAATGATGTTTAAGGGCGTGCCTGCCACTTCTGGCGGTAAGGATGATTTCTGATTGATCGATACCGACATCTTCCGGATTGATAATTTCATATGTCTCGCGATGTTTCAACACACCGTCTTGGTGTATACCGGAGCTATGTGCGAATGCATTTCGACCAACAATAGCTTTGTTAGGCTGAACAGGCATACGCATCATGCGGCTCACCGTGCCACTTAAAGGATAGAGATGTTTGGTGTTAATATTGGTATGGAGGTTTAGCGATTGATGCGTTTTAAGCACCATCACGACCTCTTCTAATGAAGTGTTGCCTGCACGTTCACCTATACCGTTGATCGTACACTCTACCTGCCTCGCGCCATTTTGGAGACCAGCGATGCTATTGGCTGTCGCTAGGCCCAGGTCGTTGTGGCAATGTACAGCGATAATCGCTTGATCAATATTTTTAACATTTTCTTTTAGAAAGCGGATTTTAGCGCCATATTGTTCGGGTAAGCAATAACCATTAGTATCGGGGATATTAACGACGGTAGCTCCTGCTGCAATCACGGCTTCGATCATTTGCGCTAAGTATTCGTTATCCGCTCTACCGGCATCTTCAGCATAAAACTCCACATCTTCCACAAACTGTTTGGCATATTTCACCGCTTCTACAGCACGTGCTAAGATGGCTTCACGGGTACTATTAAATTTATATTTAATGTGCATGTCTGAAGAACCAATCCCAGTATGAATGCGCGGCCGTTTAGCATGCTTCAATGCTGCTGCTGCACAATCTATATCACCCTTATTCGCACGGGTTAGCGCACAAATAATGGGTTCGCGAACAACTTTTGAAAGTTCAACCACACTTTGAAAATCACCCGGACTGGAAATCGGGAAACCGGCTTCAATAACATCAACACCCAAAGCTTGTAAGGCTTCGCCAATAATAATTTTTTCTGGGGTAGTCAATTGTGAGCCGGGCACCTGTTCTCCATCGCGAAGTGTGGTGTCAAAAACGAATATGCGATTAGGATCGTGTAACATTGTTTTATTTTTTTATTAAGTATTTAGTACGAAGTACTAGGTATTAAGACATCAATATCAAGTATTAAGACCTTTCTCTACCTTGCCGTATTCCTCTTGTCTATTTTATTTCAATCAGGTATCAACCGATTGGTGAAGATACCTGATTGCCGAAAACTGATTTACGCTTCTACCGTTTGATTTTCTGGACGTAAGCTGCGTACAGCTTGACCAGCTTGCCACATTTCACTTTCGCGCAGTTCTTTTAATTCTGCTTCTAATTTTACGCGATAGTCTGGTTGGCTATTCAAGTCGATCGAACGTTGTGATTCTTTACCTGTTGCTACGCTGTTGTAAAGTTCTTGAAACACTGGAGCAGTAGCGTCGCGGAATTTTTTCCACCAATCAAGTGCCCCACGTTGAGCGGTAGTAGAACAATTGGCATACATCCAATCCATACCATTTTCTGCAACTAAAGGCATTAAGGATTGAGTCAACTCTTCTACGGTTTCGTTGAAAGCTTCCGAAGGAGAGTGTCCATTGTCGCGCAACACTTGATATTGGGCAGCAAATATACCTTGAATAGCCCCCATTAAGGTACCACGCTCGCCGGTTAAATCGGAAAATACTTCTTTTTTGAAGTCGGTTTCGAACAAGTAACCACTACCTACAGCAATGCCTAAAGCAATTACACGGTCTTTTGCCTTTCCTGTTGCATCTTGATAAATAGCATAGCTTGAATTTAAGCCGCGTCCTTGTAAGAACATACGGCGTAAGGATGTACCTGACCCTTTGGGTGCAACTAAAAATACATCTACATCTGCAGGAGGAATAATGCCGGTTTGCTCATTAAAGGTAATACCAAAGCCATGAGAAAAATAAAGGGCTTTACCTTTAGTCAAATTTTTCTTAACAGTTGGCCAAAGCTCAATTTGAGCGGCGTCACTTAATAGATAGCAAATGATAGTTCCTTTTTCCAAGGCTTCTTCAATTTCAAACAAGGTTTCTCCCGGTACAAAACCATCGGCTACAGCTTTATCCCATGATTTAGAATTTTTGCGCTGGCCAACAATGACGTTGATACCGTTATCTTTTTGGTTCAAAGCCTGTCCGGGGCCCTGTACTCCGTAGCCGATAACAGCTACTGTTTCATTTGCTAATACTTCTTGTGCTTTCTGTAGCGGAAATTCTTCACGCGTTACAACCTCTTCTATTGTTCCGCCAAAATTAATTTGTGCCATTGTTTTTAGTTTTTATTTGATAAATTTATTATTGTTTAATCCTTCGTTTTTTTAATCGACTTCCCGTCTAATTTTTCGCTTTCATTGCCTTTTTGATAGCGGTAGCAAAGCCAAGATGCAGGGCATCATGTACCGGGAAATAGTTAACCGCATCTTGAATGGATAACAACTCTATTCCGTAATGCAATTTAGTTGGTGTAAAATTACGGAATATCTTGCTTTTTAAGTCTTCTGCTAACGCTACAAGCAGCGAAAAAGCCAGCTTTTTTAACTGATCTATTTCCTCTTGACAAACAAAAGCCTCTGGCTTAGATCCCCGTTGGTATTTTATAAGGAACTGCTCATCTATCTTTAGCGGCAATCCAGCTAAGGTATAACAAAGTTTTTGCTGGCTAACAACTAGGTGCCCGAAATTCCAGGCAATGTTATTGTTGAAGCCATGAGGAATAGTATTAACGTCATCGATGGTAAGCTCATCCATCAATAGCATAAAATTTTTCCGTGTTTGAACAGCCATATCAATGCTGGTTATAGCCATAGCGCCCCTTACATGCTAAATACGTTATCTTGCTTATCCAAGTATTCATTTTCCACAACTTCTTCCACGGGTTCAGCACGTTCAAACTCTTTGAGTTTTTTATGAAAACCTTCGCTGTCTTTAATGATAGCAATGCGTGCGCTGCGAACAAATTCTATTAAATTATATTGCGCCAGCGCTTCAGTTAGCTTGTCAATCTCTTCCCGATGTCCTGCGGTCTCAAAAACCGTATAATCATTTCGGATAACTACAGCATGAGCACCGTATTCCCGCAGTAGGCGTTCAATAGGAGCCTTTTCCGTTACAATTTCGGTAGGTACTTTATACAGTGCCTGTTCTTGCCAAATAACTTCATCATTGGTGTTATAGTACGCTTTTAATACCTCTACCTGTTTTTCGATTTGACGGCAGAGTTTTCGTACTACTTCTTCTGATTCGGTAATCACAATTGTAAAACGATGGATGCCATAGGCCTCCGATGGAGAAGTATTCATACTCTCAATATTGATTTTCCTACGAGAGAAAATCGTAGCAATCCTACCGATCATTCCGATGGAATTTTCGGTATAAAGCGTTATCGTATATTCTTGTTTTTCCATTACAAATTAAAAATTAAAATATTTGTCTTCTTTTTTCCGCAAAAAGAAGCAAAACTGAGCGGAGCGATCTCATGAACTCCTATTGGTATCTATTATGCTGTGAATAACCTCGCAGCTTAAAATTTTTCTTGATGGGTTCTACTTTTACTTAGCCTGTGCTAACTCGAAAAATTTTGAGGCTGCACCTAAGCATATGAACGGATAATACCTACGATAGCTAACGTCCCATTCATTGTCTTTTCGCTTTAAAGCTTTTTTACTTTTGAATTTTTATTTTAATCGTATCTCGCTTACACTGCTTCCTTGTGGTACCATAGGGAAAACATTGTTTTCTTTACCAACCATCACTTCAAGAAGATAAGAACCATCATGTTCCAACATTTCTTTTAAAGATGCTTTCAAATTTGCACGGTCTTCGACACGTTTTCCTGGAATATGGTACCCTTTGGCTACCGTGATGTAATCCGGACTCGTGATGTTGACAAAGGAATAGCGTTTATCATGGAATAGTTGCTGCCATTGCCGTACCATGCCTAAGAACTGGTTATTTAAAATCAAAATTTTAACCTTGGCACCAAACTGCATGATGGTACCTAATTCCTGTATGGTCATTTGGATACCGCCATCGCCAATAATCGCAACAACGGTACGATCAGGAGTGCCATACCAAGCACCGATAGCTGCTGGAAGACCAAAGCCCATTGTCCCTAAGCCTCCGGAGGTAACGTTACTTTTGCTTTGCTTAAAACGTGCATAGCGACAAGCTACCATTTGATGTTGGCCTACATCCGTAACAATAACTGCATCGTCATGGGTAAGTTCATTTAATAGATTAATGACTTCTCCCATCGTCATCTGACCTTCGCTTGGATGCAGTTCAGGTTGAATGACTGCTTCCACTTCTTCTTTGGCTAGCGCGCGAAACCGTTGTAACCATTCTTCATGTTTATTTTCGCGAACCAGTTGGGTAAGCAAGGGGAGTGTTTCTTTACAGTCGCCCCATACCGGTACCGTGGTTTTAACATTTTTATCAATTTCTGCAGGGTCGATATCTAAATGAATAATGTTAGCTTGTTTCGCATATTTATCTAATCTGCCGGTTACGCGATCATCAAAACGCATTCCGATGGCAATTAAGACATCACATTCATTGGTTAATACATTAGGAGCATAATTGCCGTGCATGCCTAACATACCCACATTAAGTCGATGGTCTGTTGGTAGGGCGCTTAGTCCCATAATCGTCCACGCGGCAGGTATTCCCGTTTTTTCAATAAACGTTTTGAATTCTTGTTCTGCCTTCCCGAGAATCACACCTTGCCCAAATAGGACAAATGGTTTTTTTGCTTGGTTGATGAGCTCTGCAGCTTTTTCAATATATTCTTTACGTACAATGGGAGCAGGACGATAACTTCTGACATGGTTACAAGGTGTGTAACCTTCATAGTCAAACAACTGCAACTGGGCATTTTTGGTGATATCAATTAAGACAGGGCCAGGCCGACCGGTTTTTGCGATATAAAATGCTTTTGCCAGTGCCGCGGGGATTTCCGATGCATCGGTTACCTGGTAGTTCCATTTCGTAACGGGCGTAGTAATGTTAATTACATCGGTTTCTTGAAAGGCATCTGTTCCAAGTAATTGAGCAAAAACCTGTCCGGTAACGCATACAATAGGATTGCTATCAATCATGGCATCAGCGAGGCCAGTAACCAAATTCGTTGCTCCCGGACCGCTTGTTGCAAATACTACACCTGTTTTCCCGGAAGTGCGGGCATAACCTTGAGCTGCATGAATGCCTCCCTGTTCATGACGAACCAGGATGTGTTTTAACCGGTCATTGTAATCGTAGAGTGCATCATAAATAGGCATGATAGCTCCTCCCGGATAGCCGAAGATCGTATCCACTCCTTCAGCAATAAATGCTTCCAATACAGCTTGGGAACCTGATATCTGTGTTGTTGTCGCTTTTTCCTCTAGACCTTGCTGAGGAGTGTCTTTGGTGATTTCGAGCGTATTCATATGTATAGTATTTGGTACTTAGTATATTATAGTACGTAGTATTTTATACTGTTTTGTCTTATTATAAGCGTTTTCTGCTTTACTCTTTAAGCTTTCCGCCTTTCGCTTTAAGCCTTCTGCTTTCTGTTTTATTCATCCGTTACGCAACCTTCTGCCGCAGTAGAAACTGATTTAGCATATTTATACAATACACCTTTAGACACCTTAAGCGAAGGTTTTTTCCAGTTCTTTCTCCGTTCGGCAATAATGTCATCTGCTACTTTAAGATTAATGGTATTGTTAACGGCATCAATTTCGATAATATCATCATTTTCAACGAGGCCTATAAGTCCTCCGTCATAAGCTTCTGGGGTAATGTGGCCAACGACAAAGCCGTGCGTACCACCGCTGAAACGGCCATCAGTAATTAAAGCGACACTTTTTCCTAAACCATAGCCAATGATGGCGGAAGTTGGTTTTAGCATTTCCGGCATACCGGGTGCCCCTTTTGGCCCTTCGTTCTTTATGACGACAACGTCGCCCGGTTTCACGACCCCATTGGCTAAGCCTTCAATGAGATGCTTTTCTCCGTCAAAAACGCGGGCTGGCCCCTCAAAGCGTTCTCCTTCTTTGCCGGAAATTTTAGCTACGCTACCTCCTTCGGCCAAGTTGCCATAGAGAATTTGTAAATGGCCATTTGGTTTTAATGGCTTATCCAAAGGCTGCACAATATCTTGATCAATTTCGTTAATGGGTGTAATCGTTGCTAAATTTTCGGCTACGGTTTTTCCGGTAACGGTAAGGCAATCGCCATGAAGTAACCCTTCATTTAACAGGTATTTCATAACAGCTGGGGTCCCACCATATTGGTGCAAATCTTGCATGAGGTGCTTGCCGCTCGGTTTAAAGTCGGATAATACCGGCGTAGTATCGCTCATGCGTTGAAAATCGTCTTGGGTGATTTCCACGCCAACACTTTTTCCTATAGCAATGAAGTGTAAAACTGCATTAGTGCTTCCACCTAAAACAATGATAAGCCGTAAGGCGTTTTCAAAAGCCTTGCGTGTCATGATATCAGAGGGTTTAATATCCTTTTCCAGTAAAATACGTATATATTTTCCTGCTTCCAGGCATTCTTTCTTCTTTTCTTCGCTTACCGCTGGATTGGAAGAAGAGTAAGGCAAACTCATGCCTAAGGCTTCAATAGCAGAAGCCATGGTGTTTGCGGTATACATCCCGCCACAAGCACCGGCACCAGGGCAGGTATGCTTCACCACACCCAAGAAGTCCTCGTCAGAGATGGTTCCCGCTATCTTTTTGCCCAATGCTTCAAATGCCGATACAATGTTTAACTCTTCCCCTTTATAATAGCCTGGGGCAATCGTGCCACCATAAACCATAATTGCTGGGCGATTTAATCTTCCCATGGCCATAATAGAACCAGGCATGTTTTTGTCACAACCGGGGATGGTGATTAAGCCATCATAATATTGCCCTCCACATATTGCTTCGATGCTATCGGCGATAATATCCCTACTAACCAAAGAATAGCGCATGCCATCGGTACCATTACTCATGCCGTCGCTGACGCCAATGGTGTTGAAAATTAATCCAACGAGATCATGATCCCATACGCCCTTTTTAACTACTTGGGCTAGGTCATTTAAGTGCATATTGCAAGTATTGCCATCATATCCCATACTGGCAATTCCCACTTGCGCTTTATTCATATCTTCATCGGTAAGGCCAATCCCATAAAGCATTGCCTGAGCAGCGGGTTGTGTTTTATCTTGGGTAAAAACCTTGCTATACTTATTTAGTTCAGTTGTTTGTTTAGTTGGCATATTGTTTAAAATATGTAGTTTTTTATTAAATGTAAATAGATAGATTGTTCCCTCAGTATTTGTTTTCCCAAAATAGGAGCTTCTGTTTAATTTGGCAATAGTCGAAAAGGATTTCTTGAATTTGGTATTTTATTTCGTTTCTTCGTTTTTAACGAAATATAATTTTAAATATACTGTTATTTTTGATATATAAGAGTTTAATAGATAGACCAAAACCTAATATGGTATACGGTATGTGTTTATGCATGCATAGTATTTGGGGGTGGTTTTCTGCCTAAAATGATGCTTTAGTCTGGAAAAATGCAAAAAATAAAGCCCGATAACCTAAGATTACCGGGCCTGTTTTTTGTTTTATGTTGAATTAATTTTCGTCCGCTATAACACCTTCTGCAAGCACCGTAATTTTATTATTGAGCACTTCGACTACGCCCCCTTTAATTCGAATAGTTTCGACAGCTTTATTGTGGCTGCGGATAATAACATTTCCGTCTTCTAATGTTGAAATAATAGGGGCATGATCTTTTAAAATCTCGAAAGATCCTGCACACCCAGGTACGGTTACTGAAGTTGCTGTTCCGTTAAATACAGACTGATCGGGTGTAATAATGTTAAGTTCCATATCGTAGGGATTCCTTATCCTAAATATTAGGCGTTTGCCTCTTCCATTAGTTTTTTGCCTTTCGCAATGGCATCTTCAATACTACCTACCAAGTTGAAAGCAGCTTCGGGATACTCATCCACTTCACCGTCCATAATCATATTAAATCCTTTAATCGTATCTTTGATGTCAACCAGCACTCCTTTTAAACCGGTAAATTGCTCTGCTACGTGGAATGGCTGCGATAGGAAACGTTGTACTCGGCGTGCACGGGAAACGACCAGCTTGTCTTCTTCAGATAGCTCGTCCATTCCTAGAATAGCAATAATATCTTGTAACTCCTTGTAACGTTGTAAAATTTCTTTGACCCGTTGTGCCGTGTTGTAGTGCTCATCACCTAAAATAACAGGGTTCAGAATCCGTGAAGTGGAGTCTAATGGATCCACTGCCGGATAAATACCTAACTCGGCAATTTTCCGGGAAAGTACCGTTGTTGCATCCAAGTGCGCAAAGGTCGTGGCCGGAGCAGGGTCTGTCAAGTCGTCTGCAGGTACATAAACGGCTTGTACGGAGGTAATGGAACCCCGTTTAGTAGAGGTAATACGTTCTTGCATTAAACCCATTTCGGTAGCCAATGTAGGTTGGTACCCTACGGCAGATGGCATACGGCCTAAGAGTGCGGATACCTCAGAGCCAGCTTGTGTAAAGCGGAAAATATTATCGATAAAGAAGAGAATATCTTTACCAGCGCCTTCACCGTCACCATCACGGAAATATTCAGCAATTGTTAAACCGGAGAGTGCTACACGGGCGCGAGCACCTGGAGGCTCATTCATCTGTCCGAAAACAAAGGTTGCTTTAGAATCTTTTAGCGCTTCTGTATCAATCTGCGCTAAATTCCATTCCCCCTTTTCCATGCTATGGAGAAATTCATCGCCATATTTGATAATACCGGATTCCAACATTTCACGGAGCAGGTCATTTCCTTCACGTGTACGTTCGCCAACACCTGCAAATACCGAAAGACCGGAATATGCTTTAGCAATATTATTGATCAATTCTTGGATCAATACTGTTTTCCCTACACCCGCTCCTCCAAACAATCCAATTTTTCCTCCCTTAGCATAAGGCTCTAATAAGTCGATTACCTTAATACCGGTATAAAGCACTTCGGTTTCTGTAGAAAGATCTTCAAATTTTGGAGGTAAATTATGGATCGGGCGGCCATTTGATTTATCGAGATTAGGGATACCATCAATGGCATCTCCAACGACGTTAAATACGCGGCCCTTTATGTCATCGCCAATAGGCATCTTGATAGGGGCTCCTGTATCTTTTACGGGCATGCCACGAACAAGGCCATCTGTTGAATCCATGGCGACAGTACGTACGTGCTCTTCTCCTAAATGTTGTTGTACCTCTAAAACAATACGTTGTCCGTTTGCTTTTTCGATTTCCAATGCGTCGAAAATTTTCGGTAATTGAGCATCGCCAGCAAAGCTAACATCTACTACAGGTCCGATTATTTGCGCTATTTTTCCGGTGTTGGACATATAAGAAACTATGTTTTTTAAATAATGTACAGATTTATTGCCATTTAAGGGCTTTAATTCGGACTGCAAAAATACATTTTCTCATCGAATATCAAACACTTAAATGAAAAGAATTTTTATACTCCCATTGGTCTAAGTCTTAGGCCTTTATTTGTAACTACTATACTGATGGTGTATAACAAATAGGGCTATCGGAAAAAATATCCAAAAGGACCATAAATCCGTGATCTCGAACGTAGAAAGAGGTGTCATTTCTGCCGTAGCTATTGATTTTTTTAGTACACATTAAACAAAATGCTTCTAGTTGTGTCTAATGAAATATGACATGGTTAATGGCTTATACCCGTTTCATTGTCAAGAAAAATTAAATCTTTACAGATGAAGAAACTATTGGTTACAGGAAGTAATGGCCTATTAGGGCAGAAATTAACAGCTGCTATTTTGAACGATGATAGTCATCGCTTTGATTATATCGCATCGTCTCGCGGAGTCAATAGATATCCCATAAAAACAGGCTACGTTTATGTAGATTTAGATATTACCGATCATAAACAAGTAAAGGAGATGTTAAAGCGTTACCAACCAGACGTGATTATTAATACGGCTGCGATGGCTAATGTAGATGCTTGCGAACGCGATCCGGAGGGTAGCTACCAAGTAAATGTTGCTGCGGTAGCCAATCTGATAGCACTTTGTGAAGACCAGGCTATTCACTTCGTAAACCTATCCACCGATTTTGTTTTTGATGGTGAGGAGGGGCCTTATGCAGAAAATGATTTGCCAAATCCGTTGAACGTATATGGTAAGCATAAAGCCGAAGCTGAACGTTTATTACAGGCTGCAGTTTGTCCGTGGACCATTGTACGGACCATTTTAGTGTATGGTATTGTACCCGATTTAAGCCGTAGTAATATTGTTTTATGGGCGAAGGAGGCTTTAGAAAGTGGTCGAGAAATTAAAGTGGTTAAGGATCAGTGGCGTATGCCTACATTGGCGGAAGATTTGGCTAAGGCTTGCTTGACAATAGCGGAACGCCGAGCTGAAGGTATTTATCATATTTCGGGAAAAGATTTATTTAGTATCTGCGAATTAGTAGAAGTCGTAGTAGAACATTATCGTTTAGACGCCTCGTTTATTTGCAAAGAAAGTTCGGTAGGCTTAAAGCAAGATGCCGTTCGGCCCAAAAGAACCGGTTTTATCTTGGAAAAAGCCTATAGCAAACTCGATTATGTACCCCATAGTTTTGGCGAGGGCTTAAAATTGATGGATGAACAGCTCGCTCAGTTCAAAAAGACTTAATCAGGGTAAATTATTTTTAATTGAGCAGATAAAAAAGTATCTTTAGCCAATACGCCTTGGAGGAATGAGGCTGTCTTTTATTTTTTATCTGTTAAAATATGATCAACATGGAACCTGCATTATCTCCCATACTGATGATTATTGGTGCGATTATCGCGCTTTTTCTAATTCTATACATTTTACCTGTCAATTTATGGTTTACAGCGCAATTGTCGGGTGTAAAGGTAAATTTGCTTAATTTGGTGTTGATGCGCTTGCGTAAAGTTTCTCCTTCTTTGGTGGTAAATGCCATGATTACCTCAACGAAGGCCGGATTGAATATCACGTCCAATGATATTGAAACGCATTATCTGGCTGGTGGTAATGTCAATAATGTTATTAAGGCGCTCATATCGGCAGATAAAGCAAATATTCCCTTGGATTTTAAGTTGGCTACTGCAATAGACCTAGCCGGTAGGGATGTGTTTGATGCGGTTCAGATATCGGTAAATCCGCGCGTCATTAATACGCCACCGGTAGCTGCAGTAGCCAAGGATGGTATTCAACTGATCGCCAAGGCGCGCGTAACGGTACGAGCAAATATTAACCAATTGGTAGGCGGGGCAGGGGAAGAAACCATATTAGCTCGGGTTGGTGAAGGGATTGTAACCACCATTGGCTCTGCTAATAATCATAAAGAAGTTTTAGAAAATCCAGATAAAATCTCAAAAACGGTCTTAGAAAAGGGTTTAGATAGCGGTACTGCCTTTGAAATCCTTTCCATTGATATTGCGGATATTGATATTGGTGAAAACGTTGGGGCAAAATTACAAACAGATCAAGCGGAAGCCGATCTAAAAGTGGCCAATGCTCGTGCCGAAGAGCGTCGGGCCATGGCAGTTGCTTCTGAGCAGGAAATGCGTGCTAAGGCGCAGGAAGCACGAGCAAAAGTTATTGAGGCCGAGTCGCAAATCCCTTTAGCTATGGCGGAAGCTTTTCGTAACGGTAACTTGGGTGTTATGGACTATTATCGTATGCAAAATATTCAGGCAGACACCGATATGCGCGAATCCATTGCAAAGCCGGGAGCCGAAAATAAAGGGAAGAATAAATAAAACGTTTCCTTAACTTTGCGCATTGTATGAGCATGGCGAATGGACCTATTACCGATAGAGACGTACTTTACGAAGATAATCACTTGATCGCTATTAATAAGCGTGCGGGAGATATTGTGCAGGTAGACCAGACAGGGGATGAACCGCTCGATGAAAAGGTCAAGCAGTATTTGGCGAAGAAATATAATAAACCTAACGGAGCTTTTTTAGGAGTAGTTCATCGACTAGATAGACCCGTTAGTGGCGTTATATTATTTGCCAAAACAAGTAAGGCCCTAGATCGAATCAATAAGCTATTTAAGGAACGGGAAATGCACAAAACGTATTGGGCGGTAGTGCGTAATAAACCGGCTACAACAGCAGGCACATTGGTGCACTGGTTGGTAAAAAATACCCAAAAAAACGTTACTAAAGCATACGACCATGAGGTTAAAGGGAGTTTACGTGCAGAATTAAGGTATAAGCTTTTAGGAGAATTAAATGGGTATTATTTGTTGGAAGTCGACCCTATAACTGGTAGACCCCATCAAATTAGGGTTCAATTGGCTACGCTCGGATGTCCCATTGTTGGCGACAATAAATACGGTTATCCCAGAGGTAGTTTAAAAAAAAGTATCTGCCTTCATGCCCGTCGATTAACATTTGAACATCCCGTGAAAAAGGAACCTGTACATATTTTTGCAACATTACCCCGGGATGGTTTCTGGGAGCGGTTCGAGGATTTTTAGTTGTGCGTTACCAGTTGTCAGTTGCGAGAAGTAGTAGCATGTCAAAATTCTACTTTAGGCTTTCCGTTCTTATAACATACAACTCAAAAAGCTTTTTATTTTTTATTTTTGAATTTAAAACATGGAAAGAATTTGGATATATCAGGCTTCAAGACCACTTAATGAGCGCGAAGAAGAAATGGTATGGAATAAATTAGCGCAATTTACGGCGCAATGGAAAGCACATGGTGTTCCATTGGCAGCTACTGTTGAAATCAGATACCATTTATTTATTATCCTCTCGGTAGATCAATCGCATGCTATGCCGAGTGGCTGTTCGATTGATACGTCTGTTCGTTTGTTAAAAGAGCTGGAGCAAGAGCTTAGGATTTCGTTGTTCGACCGCATGCAGATCGCTTATCGTGCGGAAGATGATATTCGGGTGGTGTCCCGTACCCAATTTGAACAATTAATAGCGGATGGAAAAATCACAGCGGATACGATCGTATTTAATAACCTCGCCTCCAATAAAGATGAGCTAGCCAAGCAATGGGAAGTACCGTTTAAGCAAAGCTGGCACGCTAAGGTATTTGCTTAGTTAGGGACTTGGCTGTAATTAAGATAGCGAGCAATTAGAGAGGCTCTTCGGTTAATATAGGCAGTAGGTTTAGCTGGTGACCATCTTCTCGGGTTAGGTAATACGGCAATAATCAATGCGGCTTGTCTTTTAGTAAGGGCCGCTGGTGATTTTTTAAAATAAGCCGTTGTCGCTGCATATGCACCATATAGTCCGTCTCCCGTTTCTATCACGTTGAGGTAAACCTCCAGAATTCTTTTTTTGCCCCATAATAATTCGATAAGGACAGTGAAATACGTTTCAAACCCTTTTCGTAGCCAAGACCGACCCGGCCATAGAAAGACATTTTTAGCGGTTTGCTGACTGATGGTGCTGCCACCTCGTAAGGATTTACCTGCTTGATTCTTTTCATAAGCATTGCGTATGGCATGGATATCAAAACCCGAATGAACCATAAAATGTGCGTCTTCTGCAGCAATTGCTGCCTTTTTTAGATTGTCGGAAAGTTCATCATAACGTACCCATCTTTTCTCCAATTTCCAATCCTTTCCTTCCCATTTCCGTTCAAATCCACGTTGCACCATTAGCCAGGTAAGCGGTGGATTAATAAAGCGGAGCAGGAATACCCAGCCAATGCTGATAGCAATAAAACAGAGGGCTATGTAGGCAAAGAAAGCACCAAATTTTCGTTGTTTCCATAAGGTTGCCAAGCGGTCTTTTTGTATGGAAGTAGACCTTCTTGTTGAGTGTTTTGGTGCACCTTGTTTGCGAAATGTATTCTTTTTTGGCGAACGTTTGATGGCCATGATAGCATTACCTGATTTTATCAGGCTGCAAAGCTAAAATAAATGTGGGTTTAAAAAAATGTAGGTATAAAAATGTTGAGATACTACCTAATATATTACGCAAAGGATATATTATTCAAAGGCGATACGTACAGAATACGTCCGTTACCTACTGGCGTGATTAAAGGAAAGAACCGAGGTAGACAAATGAAAGATAGCTAACGAACGGACTTAAGCGGACTTGAAGGGAGTTTAGCGGACTTGAGCGGACTTTTTACCTTTTCGATGGCTGATATTGGATTGATTTGGCCCTACTTCAGCAGATTTATACAAAGATAAAAAAATGTTCGAACGATTTTAATACTAAGCAACAAAATTTTCCTTTAGCAGAAATTTACGTTTATAGCTTAATGGCGTAGTTCCCATTACTTTTTTAAAATGCCTATAAAAATTAGATACATTATTGAAACCGCATTCGAAACAGATCACCTCTGTTGGTAACTTGTCTTCCACCAGTTGCCTGCAAGCGTGACTTACCCTAATTTCGATGAGAAAATCATAATAGGTTTTATTGGTCATTAATTTGAAATAACGGCAAAAAGAAGTTTCACTTAAGTTAGCTATTGAAGCAATTTCCTCTAAACTTATTTCTTTTTTATAATTACTAAGGGTGTATGTACAAACGTTATTCAGTCGAATCGTATCTGCATCATTAGATTTATAAAAATAGTAAGCAGAAGCAATGGTTAAGTACTCTTCCGTCTCTGCCAATATGTTGAAAATAGACAATAGTGTGATTAGCCTATCCAAGCCTGTTGCATGGGTAGCTTTGTGCATTAATTCAACTAACCTCACCCGTGCTAAACCGATGATTTTTATCCCTTTTTGTGCTTTCTCAAAGATCCTCGGGAGCTGATAGGCCTCGGGTAAGCTTAGAAACTCACGGCCTAGGCAATCGGGCCGAAATTGGATAACAATGGCTTCTACCTTATTTTCGGGATGATTTTGGTAATATTCTTCATTGCATTGCCACATATGGGGCAGATTACTTCCCAGTAGTAACACCTCTCCGGCTGAAAAGTTGCTGATATTATCTCCGATAAATCGCACACCTTTCCCCCTGATGACATAATGCAGTTCCAGTTCAGGATGATAATGCCAAACGGAACCAAAATTGGCTTTGACATCATGCCGGACACTAAACGATGTTTGAATCTGTGTAGGAACTTTATGAAAAAATGGTTTCATAATTTTTTTGTTAATGTTTCAGCACTTAAGGCTAAATAAAGATTTATAACGTGGCTATGTTAGCTATAGCATTCTACGAACTAAATTAAGAAAAAGAAAGTCATATGGCAAGCAAATGATAAGATCGTACAAAAAGTGGCTAATAAGCTTTAAAAACCTAAGGTATAATCCTTTCACCTTTGTGAAATGCTAAACTAGCTTGTTTAGTCGCAGCGCATATTCATTTACAGCCGTGGCGCCCATAAGCATAGATTAAAGTGTATTTTTGTAAACGTGCATTTTCAATTAAAAACCAGTAATGAAGAATCTTCCCCTTATTGATTTATGTGTTATTTTTTTATATTTACTCACCATGGTTTTCGTGGGCGCATGGTTCTCACGTAAAAATAAAAGTGCTGATCAATTTACCAAAGCTTCTGGTTCCATTCCCGGATGGGCGATAGGCTTATCCATTTATGCTACCTTTCTAAGTAGTAATACTTTTCTGGGTGTGCCCGGAAAGGCTTATGGAGGCAATTGGAATGCTTTTGTCTTTAGCCTTTCCATGCCCCTAGCGGCATGGGTAGCCGTGAAGTATTTCGTTCCATTTTACCGGGCTACCGGAGAGGTCTCTGCTTATACTAACTTAGAAAAACGGTTTGGTCCGTGGGCGAGGAGTTATGCGGTTAGTTGCTTTTTATTGACCCAACTTGCTCGTATGGGCTCTGTTTTTTTTGGGATAGCCTTGAGCCTGCAAGCACTTACCGGGTACTCCATGGAATTGATTATGATCGTAACCGGTGCTTGTATTATTATTTATACCGTAATGGGGGGGATAGAGGCTGTCATTTGGACGGAAGTTGTGCAAGGGGTAATTAAGACCCTTGGAGCGGTGTTAATTATTTACTTGATCGTAACAAATATGTCTGGTGGAGTCTCCAAGATTATCGACATCGGAAAAACCGATCATAAATTTAGTTTGGGTAGTTTTAAGCTCGATTTTACACAGGCAAGTTTTTGGGCAATTCTACTGTATGGGTTTTTTATAAACCTGAATAATTTTGGGATGGATCAAAACTACGTACAACGCTATCATACGGCAACCTCGGAAAAAGAAGCGGGCAAGTCGGTATGGTTATGCGTTTGGATCTATCTTCCTGCATCGCTCTTATTTTTTGCAATAGGAGCTTGTTTATACGCCTATTATCAAGCAAATCCTGTTTTAATTGAGCCGGTTAAATTACGAGCTGCGGCAGAACGTCTTTCTTCTAATGCTTCTGCTACCGAAATAGCGAAAATGGCAGCAACACTTCAGCCAGCGGATTATGGGGACAAAGTAATGCCTTATTTTATGGTTACTAAAATTCCGGTCGGTTTGGTAGGCCTTATCGTATCGGCTATTTTATCCGCGGCGATGAGTACCATTAGTTCTGGCATGAATGCGTCAGCTACCGTATTTTCTGAAGATATTTATAAGCGATACATCAATCCCAATTTGACTGGAAAAGGCCAACTCCGCTTGCTATACATTGCCACTGCCCTTTTTGGTTTACTGGGCATGTTTACCGGAGTGGCTATGATCGGTGTGAAAAGTGTCCTGGATATTTGGTGGCAGTTATCCGGTATTTTTGCCGGCGGTATGTTGGGACTGTTTCTGTTGGGGATGATGAGTAAAAAAGTAGGTAATCAGGATGCCATTATCGCTGTCATCGTTGGGGTGTTGGTTATTCTGTGGATGACTTTTTCATATCTGATACCAGACGATTATGCTTTTTTACGTTATCCACTGCATGTAAATATGATCATTGTTGTCGGAACCTTGGTTATTTCCCTGACTGGAACGCTGTTGTCCAAAAGAAAACGGAACTGAGAGCTGGTCATACCAAGGAATTATCAATTGGCTAATATCCTATAATACCGCGCCAATTTGCTATAGCATAGCTGCATTTTCGGGGTATACCTTTGTGTTCATCTAATGTACATAAAAAGGATTTACCCTATCATCAATGAGCAAAACATCAAAAGGTTTTATACCCGTAATGCTGACTCCGTTCAAGGAAAACGGGGCAGTGGATTATGACGGACTAACCGCGTTAACGGAATTTTATATACAGGCAGGTGCTTCCGGTCTATTTGCCAATTGCCAGTCGAGCGAAATGTTTAATCTAACGAGTGACGAGCGGCTTGATGTGACCGCACATGTGGTTCGTGTGGCTGATGGTGCGATACCTGTAGTGGCTACCGGGACTTTCGGCGGTACCATTCAACAACAGGCAGATTTTGTGAAGCGGATGTATGAGACCGGTGTAGAAGCGGTCATTGTCATTACTAACATGCTGGCTGCTGAATCGGAAACGGCGGAAGTATTTGATGAACGTTTTAGCCAATTGCTAGCTGCTACGGCAAGCATTCCTTTAGGATTTTACGAATGCCCGGAACCCTTTAAGCGCGTACTGAGTGCACAGCAATTAAAACGTTTCGTAGATACCGGTCGCGTCATTTATCACAAGGACACCTGTCTGGATATTGAACAGGTGAAAGCAAAATTGGCATCAACTCATGATGCATTGGGTTTCGGTTTGTATGATGCCTACATGGTTCATGCAGTAGACTCATTAAAGGCAGGGTCTGCCGGACTTTCCTGTATTCAAGGGAACTATTATCCGGAATTAGTAGTTTGGCTTTGCGAAAATTACGACAATCCAGCTGTTGCAGAACAAGTTGCCTTTGTACAGCAGTTTTTTATCGATCAAATGGATGTCATGCATACGGCCTACCCGCTGGTGGCTAAGTATTTTCTTCAGGAGAGAGGATTGTCCATTCGAAACTTGACCAGAAAGGCCGTTGGACCACTAACAGCCGAACTGAAAATAACAATGGCTCGGCTAAAAGTTGCCTATGAACAATTACTTGCAACGATTGATTTAGATCTGCTACGATAAACGAGCAAATATTGTATAATAATTGGGGAATAAGCGACAAAAATGTGTTGGATAAGCAACAGATCTTTGTTGGATAGAACTAACCATAACGATTACCATTTTAATAAATAACCAAAGCTATGATAAAACCAGTATTTATAAAGATATGGCTTGTCGGTTGTATCATTGCCATGGCCTACAGCCATGCATTGGGCCAGACAGTGATCAACGGAAAAGTAATGGACGCACAAAGCAACGAAGCATTAGTAGGCGTTTCAGTGAAGGCTATTGGCTCAACTGCAGGGACAAGCACCGATGAAAAAGGAAACTATTCCTTAACAGTTCCGCTCAACACGAAAGAACTTGAATTCCGTTTTTTAGGCTATCAAACACAAGCTATAGCCATTAATGGTAGACAAACCATTCCGGTTTTATTGCACCCAGACGATGCCAAGTTGGATGAGGTGGTTGTTGTGGGATATGGAACCGTGAAGAAAAGTGATTTGACAGGTTCTGTAACGACATTGAGTTCTAAAGACTTTAATAAAGGGGCTATTACATCAGCAGACCAGCTGATAGCGGGTAAAGCAGCAGGCGTACAGGTCGTACAAAATAGCGGCGAACCAGGGGGAGGAATATCGGTGAATATCCGTGGCGTAGGATCAATCAATGCGGGAAATAGTCCGCTCTACGTGATTGATGGCCTTCCTTTAGATAATTCCGCTGCAGTTACCGGATCGGGAACCAGTTTTACCGGGATGCGTACCGTTAGAAATCCATTAAATTCCATTAATCCAAATGATATCGCCTCCATAGAGGTATTGAAGGATGCCTCTGCCACCGCAATCTATGGTTCAAGAGGAGCCAATGGCGTTGTATTGATTACAACCAAAAGCGGAAGTTCTGGCGCATTGCGTGTTCAGTATGATGCCTATGCTGGTATGCAAAATGTGGCACATAAAATTGAACTTTTAAATGCACCAGATTATATGCGTGTGATGAATGCAATTATTGATGCAGGTGGCGGTAATGAAAGTCAAAAAATAACAGACATTAGTGGAACAGGAACAAACTGGCTAGATGAAATTTATCATCAACAGGCCGCTATACAAAACCACAATCTTTCCTTCTCCGGAGGAAATGAACATACAACATTCCTGGCTTCATTAAATTATTATGATCAAGATGGTATCCTGCTACATTCCAATAATAAACGTTATACCGGAAGGATTAACTTAGAACATCATGCCGACCGGTTTAAGTTAGGTCTCAGTTTAAGCACGTCTTATAGTAAGGATCTGTATGTGCCCAACGGTATGGACTTGAATGAGCGGGCGGGGATTGTATATGCGGCTATCAATTATGATCCTACCTTAAGTATTTGGGATGATAACGGTAAATACACCTTGTCAAAAGATATGAATATTGATAATCCGCTGGCTATAGCTAATGGAAAGCAAGCGAGGTCAAACCTATACCGTACATTTGGGACCATTTATGGTGAGTATCAACTAGCTGAGGGTTTATCAGCAAAATTAAATGTAGGTGGCGATGTGGTCAATCAACGAAGGGATACCTATGTGAATCGATTAACGATAGATGGTAATGCTGCAGGGGGGATCGCTAGCATTTTGCAGGGGAAAAATAGTAACTATTTAGTTGAAGGAACCATTAATTACCATCGGGATTTTAAGCAAAGTTCATTAAACGCAGTGATCGGTATGACCGGGCAGCGTTTTATCGACAATGATTTTTCTGCGGAAGCAAGAGGATTTCCTGCTGACGTCACGAAGACAGACAACCTTGGCTTAGGAGATCCGACAACCCATATTACCAGCAGTGGTAAAAGCTCGAATAGTTTGCTATCTTATTTAGGACGAGTGAATTATACTTTATTAAATAAATATCTATTCACCACCGCATTGCGTGTGGATGGTTCTTCTAGATTTGGTACGAATAACAAGTATGGCTATTTCCCTTCTGTAGCTTTAGGATGGAAATTGAATGAAGAAGATTTTCTTAAAAATGTAAAAAGTTTAAGCAATCTAAAATTAAGGACTAGTTGGGGGCAGACGGGTAATCAAGAGATCGGAAACTATCAATCCATGTCTACATTTGGTACGGGACTTAAATATGTTTATGATGGTGTTCAAGTTACCTCAACGACGCCCTCCCGCTTGGCGAATCTCAATTTGAAATGGGAAACGTCGGAACAGCTTAACCTAGGATTGGATTTTGGTATTCTTCAAAATAGAGTATCTGGAACGATAGACTGGTATACGAAAAACACAAAAGATATGTTACTGAACTTGCCAGTCCCACGTTCAACAGGGTTTTCTACGATTATGACAAATATTGGAGGAGTACGGAATTCGGGCTTTGAATTCATGTTGACCACAAATAATTTGACAGGTGCATTTAAATGGGATTCTAACATCAGTTTAAATACTTTAAAGAATAAAGTAACCAATTTGGGTGGTATTGAAAATATCATTACAGGATCAGCTGGTTCTACAAGCCAAATCGCTATTATAGAAGAAGGAAAGCCACTAAACTCTTTTTATGGCTATAAGATAGCAGGCATATGGCAGCAAAACGATGATTTTTCAGTAACCGATGACCAAGTTAGTCCAGGCGATATCAAGTATGTTGATACGAATGGTGATCGCGTAGTAAATGCGGAAGACCGTGTGCTATTGGGTAGCTCTTTTCCGAGTTTTATGTGGTCTTTTACCAATACGTTTAGCTATAAAAATTTTGGTCTATATGTATTTATTGAAGGTGTAAATGGAGCAAAAATGCTTAATAATAATCTCGTTGACACCTATTTCCCGGCGAACTTAAAGCGAAATCGTTTGGCGGAACCTCTCCTTAATCGATGGACACCCGAAAATCCATCGTCGATTTATCCTTCTTTTGTCAATCCAAATGGGCAGGGACAGAAAACGGTTAATTCGTATACAGTAGAGGATGCTTCCTATATTCGGTTAAATACGATTAGATTAAGCTATCAGCTGCCGTTGAAAACATCGACCATCAAGGCACTCTCCTTATATGTTTCCGGCCAAAATTTAGTTACCATAACGGATTATACCGGATACGATCCGGCTTTGAATCCTAATGGAAGCGCTAATTTTAGGATTGACTGGAATGCTTATCCATCTGCGAGGACTTTTTTAATAGGGGTTAATTTAGGACTATAATAAAGTGTTATGAAAACGTTAAGATATAGCTACTTGGTACTAAGTATCGGTGCAATGTGCATGCTTCAGTCATGTAGTAAATTTTTAGATGAAGAGGTGTTTTCACAGCTTGCGCCGGAGAACTTTCTAGGAACGAAAGAAGGGATTGAATCGTTGTTGACAGACGCATATGCGCGAACCGCAAATATGAACAGTAACAATTCCATATATGTGTTGGCACCACAAGAATGGCCAACAGATATTTTATATCAATCTGGTGATAATGTTGAACGGACTGCACGCGACTTTATTAATTTTACTTGGGATCCTTCTATTGATTTTTTGACGACAAACTGGGATCCTCCTTACCAAGCGATTCGTGACGCCAATCTGTTGCTGGAGAATATGGAAAATGCCGAGCTTAGCGATGGAGAAAAGAAAGTATATATAGCCGAATGTAAGTTTTTGAGAGCGATCAATTATTATAAGTTGTATTTTATGTTTGGAACAGTTCCACTGCGGACTACAACTACGCAAACGTTGCAATTGGCTAGGGCATCTGAGGAGGAAATACAGCATTTTATAGAAAGCGAATTGTTAGCAGCCATAGCGGATTTGCCCGCCCCGGGAGAAGAGGCAGCCTACGGAAGAGCTCATAAGGCTGCGGCAATGGGATATTTGTGTAAGTTTTACTTGAATACGAAGCAATGGCAAAAAAGTGCAGTGATAGCCGAAGATATGATCAATCAATTCAGCTATGATCTTTTTCCGGAATATAAAAATATGTTTCGGGTGGAAAATGAGCGAAATGCAGAATACATTTGGGTCAGACCGGCGTTTGCCAGTAGTGATCGCGCTACAGCCAATAGTTGGGCTAACACGTCATTTCCAGATAATTTTGCCGAAGCGCCAAGCCTTGGAATTAAATACCTGAGTACATATGTCAATTGGCCTAATGAATTTAGAATTTATGATGATTTCTATAATTCTTTTGAGCCAGGTGATAAACGAAGGGATCTGCTGATCACTTCTTATATAAACAGCGCTGGTCAGACGATATCTTTATTAGGAGATAATAACATTCGTTCATTTAAGTATTGGCCAGATCCAAATGCACAAGGCGCCTCCCATGGCAACGATATTCCGGAGATTCGTTTTGCTGATATTCTCTTGACTAGAGCCGAAGCATTGAACGAGTTAAACGGACCGACCCAAGCGTCGATTGATTTAATAAATCAGGTACGTACTAGGGCTGGCTTGCCTAAATTGGCTTTAAGCGACTATTCATCAACAGAGGCACTGCGTGATCATTTATTAAAAGAACGTGGCTGGGAGTTTTATTCTGAAGGACATCGTCGGATGGATCTTATCCGAATGGGAAAATTTATAGAAAACGCGCAAAAACGGGGTAAAAATGCAAAGGCTTATCACGCATTATTTCCTATCCCACAGGTTGTGATGGATGCTGATCCGTTAATGGTTCAAAATGAAGGATATTAACCTAAATTAGCAGAACTATATTTTAACACCTAATCATGCATACTATAATATGGTAAAGCGATTTTTGATAATAGGACTCATGGCCGGACTTGTTTATTTACCTATATATGCACAGACGCCCAGGAAGGAGCATACGAATGAAAGCATGCCGCAATTAGCTCAAGCTGGCCAAGGAGCTTACCTTAAAGGGGAATTAATTTACCCTTTAGATCATAAACCTACACCGCAATGCCATGCATCTACGATTATTGAAACGCCTTCAGGTATGGTTGCGGCTTTCTTTGCTGGAACAAAAGAGGGAGATCCAGACGTAGGTATACGGATTGCGCACTTGAGCAATGGAAAATGGAGCTGGCCAGTTGAAGTAGCTAATGGCTATATCAATGACTCGTTACGCTATCCTTGTTGGAATCCGGTATTATTTCAGCCCAAAGAAGGACCCCTAATGTTATTTTATAAGGTTGGGCCAAGTCCACAAAAGTGGTGGGGGATGGTTATGACATCTACTGATGATGGGCGCTCATGGTCGGTGCCTAGAAAATTGGGAGATAATCCGAAAATTGGTCATTTGTTAGGCCCAATTAAAAATAAGCCAATTCAACTAAGTGATGGTACGATCATGAATCCCACAAGCATGGAAAGCCCTGGTACAGCAAATGGAATTAAATGGCAAGTGTATTTTGAAATGAGTAAGGATTTAGGCAAAACCTGGCAAGTGGTTGGCCCTATTCATGACGGGGAGAAATTTGATGCTATACAACCCAGTATACTGACCTATCCGGATGGGAGATTGCAAGTTGTTTGTCGTACTGCTCAGGATGTGCTGGTGCAAAGCTGGTCAACCGACAGCGGAAAAACGTGGCGTGAGCTAACTGCTTTACCTTTACCTAATCCCAACTCGGGCACAGATGCGGTTACTTTGCAAGATGGAAGGCAACTATTGGTGTATAACCATACAACGAAAAAAGGAGTAGAACCAAAAGGAAGAAATATGCTTAATGTAGCGGTCTCGTCTAATGGTGAGGAGTGGAAACCAGTGCTTACGCTGGAAAATGAACCCATAGCGGATGGATATGCATATCCAGCAGTTATTCAAGCCAAAGATGGTTTGGTACATATTACCTATACTTTTAATCGGCGATCCATTAAACATGTTATATTGGATCCAAATAAACTTAATTAGTTAACATGAATCGAATAATGAACTATATACTATTGACTGTATTGACCTGTCAAGTAGTTTTATCAAAAGCACAAAGCAATCATCCTAATGAAGTTCCAGGTATAGTCATCGCTCATCAGCCTGCTTCTTCGGGGCAGTATATTGGCTCGCCAAGTATTGCGATCCTTCCGAATGGAGATTACGTGGCCTCGCATGATTTTTTTGGCCCGGCTAGCTCAGAATTTGTTCAGGCGATAACTACCGTATATCGTTCGTCTGATCAGGGAAGGCGTTGGAAGAAAGTCAGCGAAATTCGCGGCGCCTTTTGGTCAAGTTTGTTTGTGCACCATGGTGCACTCTACTTGTTGGGTCCCGATCGGCATCACGGCACTGTTTTGATTCGTAAATCAACAGATGGAGGAGAAACCTGGTCGCAACCTACGGGTACTGAGAATGGATTATTGTTAAAGGGCATGTTCCATTGTGCGCCTGTACCCGTTATTGAGCATGATGGCCGTATATGGCGTGCCATGGAAACCGCTCATGGGCCCATTTTGGAATGGGGAAAACGTTATGGTGCCATGATGATGTCAGCTCCAGTTGATGCAGACTTGTTGAACGCAAAGAGTTGGTCCACGAGCAACTTCTTAACATATGATTCTACCTATCTGGACGGGCACTTTACAGGATGGCTGGAAGGAAATGCCGTGGTAACGCCTGACGGTGGGCTAATTGATTTATTACGAGTAGATGATAAGACCACATTGGAAGAGAAAGCGGCAATCGTCCAGATCAGTGCAGATGGAAAGACAGCGCGTTTTGACGCGCAAAAGGGATTCATCAACTTCCCCGGAGGTAGTAAAAAATTTGCGGTTCGCTATGATGAAAAATCGGCAAGGTACTGGACACTGAGTAACTATATTCCAGAAGCCGTTAAACTACAAAATAAAGGCAAGAATCCGGCTACTATACGGAATACATTGGCTTTAATGAGTTCTGCTGATTTAACCCATTGGCAAGTGCATGAAGTTGTTTTACAACATCCAGACATAGCGAAACATGGTTTTCAATACGTTGATTGGCTTTTTGAAGGAAAAGATATCATCGTGGCCTCTAGGACGGCTTATGATGATGATGAAGGTGGTGCACACAATAACCATGATGCTAATTTTTTAACCTTCCATCGCATTAAAAATTTCAGAACAAAAGCAAGCAAGACGATTCAATAACAGCAAGAAATGAACAGGAAATACCGTACTGTATTTATGTATTGCATATACTCCATGCTGGGTATGGCCTGTCAGGATAACTTCATGATGAAATTTACAGAAAAACAACTTACCTTTTCCGCTGAGGGGCATACCATTCATAATACACAGGTTTTTTCAAAAGATGGGCAATGGATCGTTTACGATACGCGCAATGACGATACACAGATTGGTAGTACCAGTAGCATTGAGCTCGTTCATACAAAAACCGGAGAACGCCGAGTATTGTATCGAACCAATCATCAAAGCACCTATGGACCGGGTGTTGGTGCAGCAACCTTCTCTCCGGTTGCTGACACGGTAATTTTTATTCATGGTATTCGGAATGCGGATATTTCCCAACCGTATAGCGCTACTCGCCGAACCGGAGTAGCTATTGCTATTGATCATCCTTTAAAGCCGATCTTTATGGATGCTCGGGATATTATGCCACCTTTTACCAAGGGAGCATTGCGCGGTGGTACCCATGCGCATTCCTGGAGTGGTGATGGACAATGGATTAGTTTTACGTACAATGACTATATTATGGAGCAACTTGCAAAGAAGGATAGCTCCGTACGAGATCTGCGTACCGTAGGTGTGATGGTTCCAGGTACGGTACAGGTAGAAGCCGATACTGCAGACGAGAATAATAGTGGCCAGCGGTTCTCTGCTATTGTCGCAAAGGTTGTTGACCATCCTGAACCGGGTACAGACGAAATAGATAAGGCTTATGATGAAGGATGGATAGGAGGGCGGGGCTACCTTCGTAAAGATGGTAGCTGGCAGCATCGGGCGATTGCTTTTCAGGGGGACACGCGCAATACGAAAAATAAATTGGTTACCGAAGTGTTCGTGTTGGATCTTCCAGATGATATATACGAACCTGCATCGGTTGATGAACCTTTAGAGGGTACTATTGACCAAAGGCCGGGTGTGCCAAAAGGCATTATACAAAGACGATTAACCCATACTGAAAAAGGAATTATTGGACCCAGGCACTGGTTGCGGAGCACAACTGACGGGAAGCTTATTGCATTTTTAACAGAGGATAAACAAGGTTTTGTGCAGTTATATAGTGTTTCACCTCAAAATGGAGAAATTAAAGTGCTGACCCATAACCACTTTTCGGTAACAGGGCCATTTAATTTTAGTCCGGATGGACAGTATATTGCTTATCCAGGCGATGGCAGCATTTGGGTAACAAAAGTGGCTTCCGGCGAAACCGTTCGGATTACCGAGAAATTTGCGGAGAACGACAAGCCCATTGGAGCACCTGTGTGGTCTCCTAATGGTAAAATGATTGCTTACAATCGTTATGTGGAGCAGCGCGAGGGACTATTTTTACAAGTGTTTTTATTAACATTGGTTTAGCTCCAAGGAAAAATCCCTTGTATAAGTGATGAAAAAAACTAAGCGGTAGTAAAAAGGCTTGCTTTTAAAACAAGCCTTTTTAAGAGGTAAATTAAGCAATTTCAATAAGGCGTGGGGCCTTTTTCTTCGCTTCTTCCTTTTTGGGGATAATTAAATGAAGTATCCCATTATCGTAGCGGGCTTCTATCTTATCTTCATCTACCACATCTTTTGGGAGCGTAAAACTGCGTTGAAAAGACTGATAACTAAATTCACGTCTAGTATATCCTTCTTGTTTGTCTTCTTGCTCGTACTTTTTGTTCGATGAAATCGTTAACGTATTTCCATCCAACTCTACCTTAAAGTCTTCTTTATTCATGCCCGGAGCAGCCATGTCTACTTCAAAGTTGTCGTTGGTTTCATGGATATTTACCGACGGTACGGTAGTACTGGTTGATGAATGATTGTTGTTATTCCAGTTGAATAGCTCACTGGCGAAAAGATCATCAAAAAATGCTGGGAATGCAGAGAAATGATTTCCGTTTCTTTTAATGAGTGACATAAACAACCTCCTTTTTTAAATAATTAATACAAATACTAACAATTGAAAATTTGAAGATCGATTTACAGGAATTTATAAACAATTTATATGCCAATACCTTTAAAGCTGTAAAATCAAGGTTGAAAAGATAGGGATAACGGAAAAAAATCAGTTTTCTGTAGAAAAGACGGATTGATGCTGACAAAAAATCAGGAAAGTCGTGGAGTGATGCTGCCATTCATGGCAGCAAAAAAGCCCCGTAATATTACGGAGCTTTTTGTTTATTGTTGAATGAATAAAGATTATTCAGCTACTACTACAAAAGGAACTTGTACTTTCACTTCCTTATGTAAGTTTAAGTTAGCAGTATATTCTCCTAGTTCTTTTGGTTCTACATCAAAAGTGATACGGCGACGATCTACTTCGAAGCCTTCTTTCTTCAAAGCATCTGCTAGTTGAATAGTGTTGACCGAACCGAAGATCTTGCCGGTTTCACCTGCTTTAGCACCGATCGTTAATTTAATCGACTCTAATTTAGCTGCAAGATCAGTTGCATCTTTTTTGATTTTCTCTTGCTTAAATTGTGCTTGTTTGATGTTTTCTGCAAGCACTTTCTTGGCTGAAGGTGTAGCTAGCGTTGCCAAACCTTGTGGGATAAGATAGTTGCGACCGTAACCGTTCTTTACGTTTACGATATCATCTTTCTCGCCAAGCTTCTTAATATCTTGTTTTAAAATAATTTCCATGTCGTTCTTACCTCCAGATTATTTTAATGAATCAGTTACGTAAGGTAATAAACCAATATGGCGTGCACGCTTTACCGCTTGTGCCACTTTACGTTGGAATTTCAAAGAAGTTCCAGTTAAGCGGCGAGGTAAAATCTTGCCTTGGTCATTCACAAACTTCAACAAAAAGTTTGCATCCTTGTAATCAATATATTTGATGCCGTTCTTTTTGAAGCGGCAATATTTCTTACGGTTATCCTCTACTTTAGGGGCAGTAACGTATTGAATTTGCTCTTTTGCCATTATTTTGCTACCTCCTCAGTTTTAGTTTCTGGTTTCTTATTAAAAGCACCACTGCGCTTTTTTTCATTGTAGGCAATGGCATGCTTGTCCAAAGAAATGGTAAGGAACCGCATAACGCGTTCATCCCGTTTGTATTCAAGTTCCAGCTTGCTGATTAATTCACCTGGAGCCTTAAATTCTGTTAGGTGATAGAACCCTGTTGTTTTTTTCTCAATAGGGTACGCTAATTTCTTCAAACCCCAATTATCCTCCTGGATAATTTCGGCTCCGTTTTCAGTAAGAATGTTTTTGAATTTGGCAATAGCCTCTTTCGCAACATCTTCTGACAACAACGGGGTAAGAATGACTACGGTTTCGTATTGTTGCATGTTGTTGAAAAATTTATTAAATTATTATCCGCATGAAGCGGAGCGCAAAGATAGGGATATGTTTTTTAAATTGCAAACGATCATTTAATTAGCCAATTTATCAATTAGCCAATTAGCTAATTATCGCGTTGGCTAATTCTTCCAAAATGCGTACCTTCGTGCCGATGGATAATTTCATTGTTTCAGCGCGTAAATACAGGCCTGCTACTTTCGAAACGGTCGTAGGACAACAGCATATTACCAGTACCTTGAAGAATGCGATCAAGAATAATCAGCTGGCACAGGCGTTCTTGTTTTGCGGCCCTCGGGGTGTGGGTAAAACAACTTGCGCCCGTATCTTAGCGAAAACAATAAATTGCCAACACCTAACATCTGCTATTGAAGCTTGCGGGACTTGTGAATCCTGTAGGGCCTTTCAAAATGGAAATTCCTTTAGCATCCATGAGTTGGATGCCGCCTCTAATAATTCAGTGGATGATATCCGAAGTCTTATCGAACAAGTAAGAATTCCACCTCAGACCGGAAAATATAAGATCTATATCATTGACGAGGTGCATATGCTTTCTACTCAAGCGTTCAATGCCTTTTTGAAGACCTTGGAAGAACCGCCTGCTTATGCCATATTTATTTTGGCTACTACCGAAAAGCATAAGATTCTACCTACGATTCTATCCCGTTGCCAGATTTTTGACTTTAATCGCATACGGGTAGAGCATATTGCCGGACATTTAGCTACCATTGCGCGTAAAGAAGGTGTTGCCTACGATGAAGATGGTTTGCACTTGCTTGCACAAAAGGCTGATGGAGGGTTGCGTGATGCGTTATCCATGTTTGACCAAATTGTAAGTTTTTCAAATAAAAATGTTAGTTATCAGGCAGTCATTGATAATCTGAATATTCTAGATTATGATTACTACTTCAAATTAACCGATGCAATTCTAGCTGAGGATGCTGTCCATGCGTTATTGGTTTTTGATGAAGTATTGGCTAACGGATTTGACGGCAGCCACTTTATTTCAGGTTTGGCCTCGCACTTGAGAAATTTACTAGTGGGAAAGGATTCGGCTACACTCAAATTATTAGAGGTTAGCGAAAATATCAGACAACGTTATCTGGAGCAGGCGAATCAATTGGAGGTAGGGCTCCTTCTTTCGGCCTTAACTATTGCTAATCAATGTGAGATTAACTACCGTACCAGTAAGAATCAACGATTACAGGTAGAGTTAGCATTGTTGAAAATGTGTCATATCAAGTCGGCGATTCAGTTGAGTAAAGGTGCTCTTGAAATTCCCGATCAACATGAATCGGTAAAAAAAAAACCGGACACCTTAGCGGATAGTGTAGTTAAGCCTGTGACTCCTGCAGATGCTGATCCAGCAAAAATTGTTGTCAAGAATCCGGTATCTGCTCCATCTACAGCATCAACAACGACGGTTTCGGATACTTCATCCAAACCTAAAATACCAAGCTTCAAAGACATTAAACTGTCTTCCGCTGTTCCCAGCTTAAATGATGTGTTTAAAGAAAAAGCGATAATAGATGCTCATGCAGAGCCAGCATATATTGCTGGGGCCGACCAGCAAGCATTTACCTATGATGATTTTTTGGCTTTGTGGCATGCACTTGCCGATCAAGCAAAGGCTGAAAACAAAATCACGCTTTTTACATTAATGACCGCTAATGCACCAAAACTGCGCGATGATTATAAGGTGGAGGTGATTGTCGAAAATCCAATCCAGGAAAATCTACTCTCCATTTCCAAAATCGATCTTTTGAATGAGCTGCGTGTGAAATTAAAAAATTTCTCCATAGATCTTATTCCTGTGCAGACAGAAAACAATACCGTACGGAAACCCTATACCAATCAGGAAAAATATCAAGCCATGGTTGCTAAAAATCCTTTGGTGGATAAGTTAAGACAAGAATTTAACCTGGGTTTTGACTAAGTTAAGATACTCACGCGCTATACCAATAAGCTAAAATTAACGATCCTAACACCAACATAATAGGGGTTACCGATCTCGTTTTGGATAACCCTCCTCATCCAGATCATCTCTTTTATCCTCTGGTGTTTCCGCTAATTTTTCATCTTTTTTATTTAAACGGGTAATTCGACCATTATCGATATGCATACCTAGACCTTCTGCATCGGTTTCTAAAGATTTATCCCGATCGTATTCATCGCCAACATAGGGGTTGGCTTCGTCCCAATCTGAATTGTCGTCTTCGCCTCCGGGAGCAGCTGTGTCGTAAGGATCCTCATGCTGGTATTCACGTTCCTCGTCTGGATAATCTCTGCTAGCAGGATCAATATCTAATTCAAAACTATCTTCTTCAGGATTGTATTTTAGATTCTCTACATTTCCGCGATCCGCCTGTTCATTCGGAATTTCTTCATTCTTGGTGATATTTGGTTTATCCTTATTCATAGCTTAAATCATTTGTATTTATTAAAATAACAGCCAATTATGAAATAGGTTTGCTGGTTTTATTTGATTGTGCTATTGGTCTATACCTATGGATATCTACAGCACAATGAGAAATGTTGTGTTACCGTTGCCACGGATTGAAATATGTTTTAATGAAAGTTTGTTTTTCATGCTACTTTTGAGTTATTTTACGCCTCATAAACAAAATAGATTAATTAGCATTGAGCATGAACATAATTAAAAAAGTTACTGTTGTCGTAACATTGGTAACGTCTGTTGTTTTTGTAGGTTGTAAAAGCAAAAAACTGATTGTAAATGATGGCGCAGAAGTCGTTTCTTCCCCTTCTGAGGATCATATTGATGGGGGCACGGTTTCTAAGACTGAGGAGGGTGTAGTCCTTACTTTCGAATCAGATGTATTGTTTGCAACCAATTCTTCTTATCTTTCTGAAAAAGCTAAAGTGACCATGAAAAATATGGTTGCCTATATCAATAAAAATTATCCGAATGCACGTATCCAAATCAACGGGCATACAGACGCTACTGGTGAACCAGATTATAACCAATGGTTATCGGAAAAGCGAGCTGCATCAGTTAAGAGCTATGCCGTTAGTTTAGGTTTGGATGAAAGTAAGATTGCAACAAAGGGTTATGGCAAAGCGAAACCAGTAGCAACCAATAGTACCAAAGAAGGTAGAGAAAAGAACAGAAGGGTAGAGGTTATTATTTTGAAATAGCAATCAAGATAACCGAAAGGTGCTTGCTTTTAAAGTACGTTTGCCTTAGCAGTAATCTCGGCGATATCCAGTATATTTACTTCGTTCTCCTGATTAACATGCTTTATTCCATCCCTGAGCATGATCATGCAGAACGGACAAGCCGTAGCGATTACGGAAGGGTTTACGGTTAAGGCTTCTTCTATTCGTTCTTGATGGATATCCTTTTTTCCTTTTTCCGCTTCCTTAAATAATTGTGCACCACCGGCACCACAGCATAGGCCATTGCTTTTGCACCGCTTCATTTCGACCAAATCGGCATCCAACGCTTCCAGCACTTGCCTGGGGGCTTCATATATATTGTTGCCCCTTCCCAAATAACAGGGATCATGAAAGGTAATCTTTTTGCCTTTGAAGGGCATACCTGCTGCTTTTAGTTTGCCTTCATTAATCAGCTCTTGCAGTAATTGACTATGATGCATAACATCATAATTCCCTCCAAGAGTTGGATATTCATTTTTTAGTGTGTTAAAGCAATGTGGGCAGGCAGTCACTACTTTTTTTATTTCATATGCGTTTAGCACTTCAATATTCATTAAAGCGTGCATCTGAAATAAGAATTCATTTCCTGCTCTTTTTGCCGGATCTCCTGTGCAGTTTTCCTCGGTACCTAAAATGGCAAATTTTATATTGACGTGAAGTAATATTTTACAAAGGGCACGGGTGATGCGTTGTGCGCGATCATCAAAACTACCTGCACAGCCTACCCAAAACAATATGTCGGGCGTTTCGCCTTTGGCCAACATTTCCGCCATGGTCGGGATATTTACCATTTCGTCGTTCATTCTTTTATTTATTTATGTTTCCGTCCTCCAGTTAACTCGGTCTGCTTGCGCATATTTCCAAGGCGCCCCGTTATTTTCTATATTCCCAAACATGGTTTGAATACTTGTGGGGACTTGCGATTCTTCCATAGCTAAGTATCGCCTTAATTCCAAAATGATTTCCAAGGGATTAATAGTTACCGGACAGGCCTCTGTACAGGCATTACAGGTAGTGCACGCCCAGATTTCCTCCTTCGTTATATAATGGCCTAGTAAGGTTTTATCGTCATCTATAATGGCGTTTTGTTTCGTTAGTCTTCCTATTTCCACCATTCTATCGCGTGTATCCATCATGATTTTACGTGGAGAAAGTAGTTTTCCCGTTAGATTTGCCGGACAAACGGCAGTACAACGGCCACATTCAGTACACGTGTAAGCGTCTAATAAATTTTTCCAGGTAAGGTCCGGTACATCTTTTGCGCCAAAGTGTAAGGGTTGCTCAATGCCAGTTGATGGTACATATGATGGGTCAAGCATGGCTTTAACTTCTGGAGTGATTGCGGGCATATTGGCCAATTGTCCTTTGGGATTTAGATTTGAAAAATACGTATTCGGAAAGGCGAGTATAATGTGCAAATGTTTAGAATATGGAAGATAGTTTAAGAAAGTCAGTACGCCAATAATATGGAACCACCAACATAGCCGTTCCATGTGATGTAGGGATGCTGAGTGAGCAGGCAGTAGGGAAAACAGGTGACGGCTGATTGGAAATGCACCAATAATAGGATGTTCTTGACGTAATATTTGAATCTTATAGTCCGCAGCGTTCATGAATAAAAAAGCAGTCATTAGCGCAATTTCAGCCAATAAAATAAGATTGGCATCTGTTTTAGGCCAACTGGTCATTTCGGTGCCAAAGAAGCGTTTGATATGGATAATATTTCTTCGGATGAGAAAAAGGAGACAGCCGAATAAAACGCCAAGCGCTAACCATTCAAAACAAGCAATGAGGAAATTATAATAGGCACCAAGTGGTGAAAATAGGCGATGCGTTCCGATCAGGCCGTCTAACACCATCTCCAGTAGTTCTATATTGATAATTACAAAACCAACATACACCAATAAATGCAATATAAATGCTATAGGGCGTTTGGTCATTTTGCTTTGGCCAAAAGCCACTTTTAACATGATCTTCCAGCGCTTATTGGGATGATCAGTCCTATCGATTGGACGGCCCAGCTTGATATTACCGATAATGTTGCGAGCATTATGAGTTGCCAAAGCGATAGCTAGGAACAAAATAACAGCAAAGAGTATTTGGCTTATCATGATGCATGGTTTTATACGAAGTTAAGCAAAAGTATTTATTATGCTTGCATAGCAATAAATTTAGAAAGGATTTAATTTGAAGCACGGTAAGGTTGCGATGGGATTGTCAAGGTATCATAAATAGGTATTCGGAAATTTTTGTAGCTGTAAATCAGGTTTATGGACGTGGGTACAGCTAAAACCGTATATTTTTTTTCAGAAAACTTTGGTGTATTCAAAAAAGACACTACATTTGCAATCCCAAAACGAACGAAAGACATTAACGTGTCAATGTTCGTAGGAGGTACCTTAGCTCAGTTGGTAGAGCAAAGGACTGAAAATCCTTGTGTCGCTGGTTCGATTCCAGCAGGTACCACATAAAGCCTCTCTAATTAAGTTTAGAGGGGCTTTGTTGTTTTTTATTCGCTGTTTGAGAATTCAAGGGATCAAGCTCAAAGGCCTGGAGACTTTAAAAAGCACGCATCATGCGCTATTTTCTTTCACCAGTAGCTGTCGTTAATAATTGATACAGAAAACCGGGATAGCTGTTTTTTGTAGTGGTTCCATCGCCTTTCGTAATGCTGTCGCCAAAACAAACAATGCTATCCGTAGGCAGGTTGTGGTCGGTTAACGATTTAGGTTTCGACCGTATGTTAGAAAAAATCCGGCCGATGATCTTAAAAATTTTTCATGCTTATGGTATTTAACACCTGCTTAAAAACGGCTTAGTAATACCGTACCCACTAATCGTTACAGGCATTAATGGTTATTTCTGCACTTTGCACATATTTCTTAATTCTGAAAATCAGTAGTGTTGTAAGGGAACAAGCAAATTTTCTGTGAATGTTGTTAGCATAGATTTCATAAGTCTGATTCTCCTCTATACCTGATGAAAAAGCTTTATTCCTTATCTTTTGTATTACGAACTAAAGAGATACCGGATGAAAAAAAGATTAAACTGATAACACCTACCACAATTAGTTCACGCACCTGAGTGCTGTGTTGCATAACCTGTGCACCTGTGTAGATTAGTCCACCTATTCCCAAGATCGTGAGAACGGAACCAAAAATTCGTTTAACATTCATATTGCTTTATTTTGAATAATAACGGCTAAGCAGCTTATGCAATATTTGTGCCTATTTATGGTAAACGGGCTAGTATAGTATCAATACTGGAAACTAGGCTAATAAACCCTCGGCTTTTAATTGATTAAAAATAATCTGGTCTACTGCCGACGCGCGTACCCTATCCGCATACGTTAGCCAAACAACTTCTTCTATTTCCGCAGCAGCTTTTATTGTGCCGGTATAAGACGCTTTATAACATCGCATATTTACCATAACCCCTTCTGGATGACTATGTGCCTGTGCTTGAAATTCGCCATAAAAGGCAAGAGAAGAGGGATCTAAGAGAATACTTAGCTCTTCTTTTATCTCTCTTGTTAAAGCATCTGTGTCTGATTCACCTATTTCCCGTTTTCCTCCGGGAAGATAATAAGTGTCCTTACCTTTGCTGCGGGTAGAAAGGATTTTTTGATTACGGATTTCAATTAATGCAAGCTTATCAATCATTTTTTAATTTCATATGGAATTGAAGGGTATGATTTCCGACTCAATAAGATTAAAAATCGACCCACCATAACCGACACATCTGCCATGTTAAAGACACCTGTTTTTATAAATGAATAATGAAAATACATAAAATCAGTTACAGAACCATATCGTATTCTATCGTATAAATTGCCTATTCCACCGCCAACGGCAAAAGCGATGCCGGTAGCAGACGGCCAAGATAAATGCTGGTTTTTAATCAAATAATAAAGACCAAAAATTAGGACAAGACATGGTAGGATGGTCAAGAAGGTAAATCGTATCATCATTGGAAAATGCGTTCCTAAACTTAAGAAGGCGCCACTATTTTCTACTTTGGTCAAGATAAAATGATTTGGAATAATATTTACTTCTTGATGATCAGTTAACTTATTGCGGGCGATTTGCTTCGAGATTTGATCGCAACTTACATTCGAGATAATGAGCAAAAGCAACAAGATATTGCGAATCAGGTATTTTAAACGCATAGTGATCTTTTTTGAAGCAAATTACCGTTTTTACTTTCATTTTGCAAACGACAGTATATGGGCAGCTGACTATTGGGCAATAAATACGGGAATGTTAACCCGATGCCGTAATCGATTTACCGTTTCACCGTAGATGAAATCTTTAATACCTCTATGACCATGGCTCCCTACTACCAATAAATCGGCTTGGTAATCTTTGCAGATTTGGGCAATAAACTTTACCCTTCCCGTATGTCCTACCTCAAAGATAGCATCATGTCCCTTTTCTTTGAAAATTGTCAAGTATTTAGCCATACGTTCTTCATCGTGTCTTTTTTCATAATCATCGGTATCTTCTTCCATCATGCGTGAAGATGCACTTTCGACGACGTGTATCAATATAAAACGAGTGTCAGGTTGTGCGAGTTTTAACGCATAACTTACCACCTGCTTATCAGAAGGGGAATAATCTAACGCGATGGCTATCTGATGGAAAGCAGGTGCATCCGAACTGGATAACAATGACGGAGAAAAAGGGGGGTGTACTTCCATGTTAACCTTCTTTTTTCTTTTTATCAATGGATGAATAACGGTTAGCAATAGCAATACCAATAAACCCAATCCACCAGCAATGAGTGCAGTGGTTAACCATATATTATCAAATTGGTGGATCCAATTCCTAATTTCTTCGTATACTAATTGGAAGTTTAGGATCGAGATAACCGCAGCGATTGTCCAGGCTGTAATTTTCAACGGCAGGGAAATAGCGAAGACTCCCATTCGCTTTTTGTCGCTAACAAAATGAATCAAAGGGATAACGGCAAACGCGAGTTGCATGCTTAAGAGTACCTGACTAAATACAAGTAATGGCCCCACCTCATCGTCGCCGGCTATATATATAACTAAAATAGCAGGTACGATAGCAAGTAAGCGTGTTAACATCCTCCGTAGTGCCGGACTAATACGTAAGCGGAGGTACCCTTCCATAACGATTTGGCCAGCTAGGGTTCCGGTAACTGTCGAACTTTGTCCAGCTAAAATTAATGCTATTGCAAATAAGCGTGGCGCCCACTCACTACCTAGCGTGGGGGCGAGTAGCTGATGGGCATCTTGAAGCTCAGCAACGTCGTTCATACCATTTTCATGAAAAACGGCCGCAGCAAGAATTAGAATGGCAGCATTTACAAAAAAAGCCAAATTTAACGCGATAGCGCTATCCCAAAAATTGTATTTTAGTGCTTTTCGTATAGAATATTCATCGCGGTTGATCTTTCGCGTTTGTACCAAAGCCGAATGCAGGTATAAATTATGGGGCATAACGGTCGCTCCAATGATCCCAATACTGATATAAAGCGCTGCTTGGTTTGGTATAGAAGGAATGAATCCTTGTAATATACCAGTTATTGCCGGCTTAGCTAAGAACATTTCGGTTAAAAAACACATGCCAATCATGGATATAAGGCCAATAATAAACATTTCCATTTTACGCATCCCTAATTTTTGAAGGTAAAGCAAAAGGAAAGTGTCTAAAAAGCTGATCGCTACGCCCCATAACAAATCAATGCCAAACAATAAGTTCAAGCCAATGGCCATTCCAAGTACTTCTGCCAGATCGCAGGCAGCAATGGCTATTTCGGCCAAAATATATAGAATAAAATTCATTCCTTTTGGATAGGTTTCTCGGTTACACTGGGCTAAATCCTTTCCCCAAACGATACCTAAACGTGCAGAAAGACTTTGTAGAATTAATGCCATCAAGTTACTCATTAACAATACCCATATTAAGGTATATCCAAATTGGCTGCCACCGGCTAAATCGGTCGCCCAATTGCCAGGATCCATATACCCAACGCTTATGAGGTATGCTGGTCCAAAAAAACTAATTATTTTTTTGAAGGTAGAAGGTTTGTCTCCTATTTCAACGCTATGATGTACTTCTTGTAATGATTTTTCCTCGTGATTCAATGTTGACACCTTTAATGTTGCTATGTTGGCGTTACACAACAGATTTTCCCTATCCGTATGGTGAAGATGTCTAAAAGGTACTTTTGTTGAAAAACGTGTCATTGCGATGAAGAATGACGACGATGTATGTTTTAGACACCCACATATTTTGGGACAAGGGATTTTTATCGTGTACCCGCTTTTTGTTTGCAAATTTATGGAATTATTTTTAGAGCTGCCTAATATTTTTGTTTAGTTAATAAAACAATGTATTCTCTTTCATTGCAAATTGAAATAGTTTTATACTGTAAATGTGTAAACTTTATCATGATAGAATAAACGAAATGGTATAGAAAGAAGTGTTTTTTAACCTGTAAAGATCGATTAATTGCTATAGGGTGTTTTTTAACAATTCTTAACAAGTAGGCGATTAAACTATTTTGGTAAAGGACATTCTATACTACCAAACGAAGGATAACGGTGTTGTACAGTTATCGATTAAAGTAAAATTAAAAGGAACATTATGAAAAAGATTTTTTCAGGAGCCATATTATTTATTGGATTAAGTACTATGGCCTTTGCGCAACAAACAGCTGATAAAAAAGCACATGGGTACAGTCCAGAAAAAAGAGCGGAAAAAATGACTGCTGTGCTGGCAGATAAACTGTCATTAACAGATGAGCAAAAAGCAAAAGTATATGCCATCAATGTAGAAAATATTAAAAAAAGGGACATTGAGCGTAAGGAACGTATAGCAAAAGAGCGCGAAGTGATGAAAGAACAGGACGAGCAAATCAATAGTATCCTAAATGCTGAACAGAAGACAGCATATGAACAGTAGAAGAAAGAGCGTTTTGCAGGTAAAAAAGCACCGGAAAAGTCTCATGGTCATTGGAAAGTGAAAAAAGATAAACAGGAAGGTTGAAATGGCATAGTTCTTGTCTAACCTTAGTTAAGGTTTAGGTTGATTATTTGAGGGCCCCGCATTCCCAAGTGCTGGGCCTTCTATTTTTCAATAACTTGTAATCCATGCTGTTTTCGAGTTATTCATCTAATGGTTACGCGTTGGCGGCTCATAACTACAATCCACGCATCAAACTTGGTATCGCTTTTGCTATTTTTCCATTAAAAATAGCAAAAATGATAGCTGAAAGATTTTTAGTAGTTATTGTAGCAGCTTCTTTACTATGGAGTTGCAATCAAAATCCTCAAACAGCAAGTAAAAGCAATGCTACAGAAGCGGCTGATACAACAGAAGAGTACATACCTATTGATGCCACTTCTGACACCTCTGATATGCATAATGCGCAAAATTCATTAGATATTGAGGGAACATACAAAGGTATAACCCCTTGTGCAGATTGTGAAGGTATTTCAACAGAAGTGACGTTAAAACCAGATAGTACATATATCCTAAAAACCACTTATTTAGGAAAAGGAGATGGTCAATCGTCTGAACAAAAAGGATCATTTACATGGATAGATGGTAGTACTATTGAATTGAACGATATGAAGGATGCGCCGAGCAAATATTTTGTTGGAGAAAACACATTGACTCAGCTGGACATGAATGGGGATAAAATAACCGGTGAATTGGCGGATCATTATGTACTTAAAAAATAAATTTTTTTGTAGCTTAATATGTTACGCAAACGGTTGATTGCCTGAGCGATTTTAATTCCTCTTTTTTTTCCTGTAGCTTGCTTTTCAATTTCCATAGGAATGTATTTATGGAAGAAAGTTTAAGCGTTAACAGTATGCAACACAAGATTTTTTTATTATTGCTGAGTTTAATTTTCAGTATAGGTGGCAGTACATTGGCACAGGAAAAGGCTATCCCCAATGATGCGATTGATGTACCTATAGGAGGCAATACGTGGCAAGTAGCTGCGGTTGATGCGGATAGGGATGTGGTTGGTACTCATGGCATCCCAACATGGAATGATCCGTCAAAAGCATTTGTAACGTATGTCCGTTTAGCTAAAAAAGGATCCTTAGCACTTTGGCTCAAGGCACGTGTAGATGGTCCGGGAATATTAACGGTGCAGGTATCTGGCAAGCAACAGCAGATTGACATAAGTCCAAAACATCAAGAAGTAATTTATCTTGGTGACTGGGACATTCGGGATACAGGTTATATAGCGATTAATTTACAGGCAAAAAAGGAAATTCATTTAAGTAAACTTACTGCTATTGCAATTGCTGGTTCTGCTGTAAGCGCGCAAACTCATTTTGTCAAAGATAATGAAGGCAATTTTTTTTACTGGGGTAGAAGAGGCCCTTCTACACATTTGAATTATCAAACTCCAGAAGGAAAGGATATTGCATACTATTATAACGAAGTTACTGTTCCCAAAGAAAATGATATTATCGGATCCTATTTTATGGCCAATGGCTTTGAAGGTGGCTATTTTGGTATGCAGGTAAATACGGCAACTGAAAGAAGAATATTATTCTCGGTATGGAGTCCTTTTCAGACCGATAATCCTAACGAAATTCCGGAAGATCATCGCATTAAGTTACTAAAAAAAGGTGAAGATGTACACGGTGGCGAATTTGGTGGTGAAGGATCTGGTGGGCAAAGTTATTGGCGCTTTAATTGGAAAGCAGGTCATACCTATAAGTTTTTACTAAAAGGTGAACCTGTTGCAAACCAATACACAAATTATACGGCATGGTTCTTTGCACCGGAGATTGGCAAATGGAAGTTAATTGCTAGTTTTAGCAGACCGCAGACGAACAGTTGGTTACATGGATTTCATTCCTTTCTGGAAAACTTTTCGCCAAAGCAAGGAATCTTGGAACGTAAAGTCTATTTTGGGAATCAATGGGTAATTGATAAAGAAGGGAATTATTATGAAATTCGGGAAGCTAAATTTTCTGCGGATAATACCGCACGAAAAGGATATCGTTTAGATTACAGTGGAGGAAATGAAAAGGAGAAATTTTTCCTACATAATTTTGGTTTTTTTAGTCATTATACACCCATAGGAACTTCGGTGAAAAGATTTTCTACAGCCAATAAGCCGCTACTGAATCTTGAACAGTTACCGCAAAAATAAAAGGCTATCTGTTGGGCAGATAACCTTTGCTTAACCAATTATAAACCTAAATATGAGAAGGATGCTGATGTGTTTAACGAAACAAATATAGCGAACGATTATGGAGCGAATTGATTTTTTATATTAAACTTACGTTAAAGTTTTCATTAGACCAGAAGCTGGTAATAACAATTTCGGCATCGGGGTTCATAGCTCTCTTTTTCGCCAATCAATACCTTGTTTTCAACGGCTGTTTTTCGATAGGAATAGGTAGCCGGTGCACCGCAGCACACGCAGACGGCATGCACTTTAGTCACGTGTTCTGCAATTGCCATCAAATCTGGAACAGGTCCAAAGGGTCTACCTTTAAAGTCCATATCTAATCCTGCAACAATTACACGTATCCCCTTATTGGCTAAGGTATTACACACTTCTGGTAAATGATCATCAAAAAACTGTGCCTCATCTATTCCAACAACTTGGGCTTGAGTGCCTAATAAAAGAATTGTTGTAGACGTTTCCACGGCAGTAGAAGGGATACTGTTCATATCATGCGACACGACTTCCGCATTCGCATATCGGGTATCAACAATAGGTTTAAATATTTCTACCTGAAGTTTAGCAATCTGCGCCCGTTTCAATCGACGAATGAGTTCTTCTGTTTTACCTGAAAACATAGATCCGCAGATAACCTCAATACTACCCTGAGGCCCACGTCTATTAATCATATTGTGCTCGCTAAACAGCATTTTCTTTATTCTTTGATTGTTTAATTTCCTTATAAAGGGATGCTAATATCGGTATTTATTTTTGCCTATCCGCTTAAAATTAGCTAAGTTTGACTAAACATTCTTCTAACAAATAAGGAATTAAGCGGTTATATATATTATGGTGACACAAGAGCGTATTTTTGAAAAGATTGGAAGCCTTTTAAAGGAATTAACAGATCAATATGAGTTTTTAGAGGAAAATCCAACCGAACGGTATGGCATTCATTTGGAGTTACTTGATGCGAATATTACGTATCTCATGGGGCACGTAACTATTCTGAAGAAGTTAACTTCTGTAGAAACTAGTGCAGTTGAAAAGGATAAGGTGCAACAGGTAGAAACCGAGCAAAAGGCAACAGAAGATACCAATGAGCACAAAGAGGAAGAGGCTGCCGTTCTGGGAAATGTAGATCAACAAGAGATTAAAGAGACTTATTTTACGCCGGCTACCGCCCATGTAGAAGAAAAGGCAGAAGAGTTTAGGTTAGAAGATAAGCGCGACAAAAAAGAAGAGGAACAAAGGGAACAGGCAGCTGAGGAAAAAAGTTTGGATTATCCAACCAATAAAGATGAAGATGCCGTTGAGGCTAAAGATGAACTGCCAGAAAAAGACGAAGAACCGGAAGAAGATAAAAAAGAAGATGACCATGGTTCTTCCGATGCGTATCGCTATTCGGAGAAAGAGGCATTCAGTAATACCGATACAACACCGGCATCGGAAAAAGCACAAGAGCTAGCGGATAAGGATTCGAATGCTGAAGCATTGGGACAGGAGGAGTTGAGCACTAAGGATGAAAAAGATGAAGATACCGAACGGCAGTCTGAAGAGGATACTGAACAGCAATCCGAAGGAAATACATCAAGGGAAACCTTAGAAGAAAATCCGATTGATGTTAAAGAAGAAAAAGAGGAATTTCCGATAGTGGAGGAAAAAGATGGGGATTTAAAACAAGTTGTCGAGGAAGAACGATCGGTTGTTATCCCTGTAGATGAGGAGAAAAGTGAAGGAGTGAAGGCCCAAGAAGAACCTAAACGGCCAATGACTTTAAATGAACTCTTTTCTGCGCAACGTAAACAAGAGCAACAAAAGCCAGTAACCGCTCAACCTACTTCAACGATAGGTGGACACAATTTTGCGAACCAAAATGCACCGATTGGTACGAAGCGTATTACAGATATTAAGTCGGCTGTTAGTTTGAATGACAAACTTCTATTTATTAAAGATTTGTTTAATGGCTATAGCTTAGCTTATACGGAAGCGATTGAGTTATTGAGTAGATATGATAATTTTAAAGACGCGGATGCTTTTCTGCAAAATAATTATGCTAAAAAGAACAATTGGGAAAGTAAGCAAGCAACGGTAGACAAGTTATATGCTATCCTAAGGCAACGATTTGCATAATCGCCACAAAGTCGTCTTTTATCCACCTAACTTATGTCATTTCGATCGAAATGAAAATGGAATGGAGTCCCCGTCATCTTGACCACAGTGGAGAGATCTGTTCAAGGATAAGATCCCTCGGCTACGCTCGGGATGACGATTCGACGACGCTATGTTTCGCACAATGAGGTGAATAAAAAAAATCACGCTTGATTCACGGTAATATGAGGGGCTTTTTAGACAACCCCTTTTCTATGGGCATCAAATTTTAGGAGGATAAAGAGCAACATGGTAAAACTAAGTAATGAAGACCCCCCATAGCTCAAAAAAGGTAAGGGTATACCGATAACAGGTACAATGCCAATAGTCATCCCGATATTGATAAAAAAGTGAAAAAAGAAAATAGAGGCAACGCCGTAACCATAAATTCTGGCAAAAGATGATCGTTGCCGTTCTGCCAATTGTGTGATGCGCAGTAATAACCCAACATACAATAATATAACCACCATAGATCCCACAAATCCCCATTCTTCGCCAACTGTACAAAAGATAAAGTCGGTACTTTGTTCAGGTACAAAGTTGTATTTGGTTTGTGTGCCTTGTAAATAACCTTTTCCAAAAAGCTGGCCTGAACCAATGGCAATTTTGGATTGATTCAAGTTATATCCCTGTCCTCGAGGATCATTTATTTTTCCTAATATTACATCAATTCTATTGCGTTGGTGGGTTTGTAGAATATGATTATAGGCGAAATCAACTGATAATACAAAGAGAGAAGTGACGACAAAGATGACGATAGCAGACGGAACGGCTTTACGGCTCCTTTTGAATAAAAATGCGCCTAAAATACATAATATAGCAAGTATGCCAATGATATACCACTGTGAAAACAACAGCGTTAAAATAAACAGAATGATACAAATAAAGGCGAACGCTAAAAATTGCCCTGTAACATAACCTTCTCTATAAAACACAAGGGTAAGTGCAAAAAAGGTAAGTGCAGAACCTGTGTCTGGCTGGAGCATGATGAGTACAACAGGTACTAATAAAATGAGTATACCAAACAGCAAGGTTTTCGTGTTAGGTGTTTTATTGCTGTGTGAACTAAGGTATCGTGCTAATAATAAACAGGAACCTAGTTTTGCAAATTCTGACGGTTGCAAACGAAAACTGCCTAAAGGTATCCAAGCCTGATTACCACCTACATTTCTTCCCACTAATAGTACGATGACTAATAAAATTAGGGTAATACCATAGAGAACAGGGGATATATAATTGTAAAATTTTCCGTCAATGATCATCAGTGCGCATGCTACTAGTGTACATACCACGATGTAAATAAATTGCTTACCATAATTGGTACTAAGACTTACCAAACTAGCATGTTGAGGATCAAATACAGCAGCTCGAATATTAAGCCAACCGATGATACATAAGGCTACCCAGATAAATACGGTTATCCAATCAACTGATCCGCCATATATTTTTCGTGTTTGATGCATATTGTTGATTATCGGACTTGTACCTGTTTCTGTTCAATTAACGACCGTTTATTCGTAAGCATTGCTGCCTGATTTGAAGAACCCCTTGTTGGTGTTTCTGTTGATCGCCTATTATCCGTACGTTTACTAATCGTCTGTTCAACCGGCTTCTTTGGAACTTCCGGCTCAATAAGATTACTTTCGTTAATTACCCGTTCTTGGACTCCCTTAGGCATGCTGATGGTGTCTTTTAAGTATTGCTCGACCATCATGCTGGCAATTGGTGCAGCATAGGTTGCACCATAACCCACGTTTTCTACAAACACAGCAATAGCAATTTTAGGATTTACCCTAGGAGCGAATGCGAAGAATACCGAGTGGTTTTTTCCATGTGGATTTTGGGCTGTACCAGTTTTTCCACACATTTCAATCCCTGGAATACGCATGTTTGCGTTATATCGCACCACCCTGCTCATTCCTTCAATTACCGGTTCAAAGTATTTTTCGTCAATGTCTACCGATATCTTTTCAGCATATTCTTTTTTAACTACTTTTTTTTCACCAATAGACTTAATGAGGTGAGGGCGGTAATAGTAACCATGATTGGCAACAATGGCCATGATATTGGCCATTTGAAGGGTGGTGATTTCTACTTCACCTTGTCCAATAGAATTGGAGATATTGTATGCAGAAGTCCATTTATCATTTCCATAACGCTTAGTATAAAAATCTGCAGTTGGCAGGAGCCCCTTTTTCTCATTAGGTAAGTCAACGCCAAGCTCTTGGTTAATACCAAACTTCATAACGGCTTCTCTCCATAAGGCGTAAGCCTTAGCAGGTTTCATTTTTCGCTGATCTAACATTCGAGCATAAACATTACCAAAATAGGTATTGCAAGAACCTTGGATGGCAGCAGGTAAATCAATGGTTCCATGCACATGTGTACAGCGCATAAAACCTCGACCACCTCCGTAACTATATCCACCAGGGCAGTTATATCGTGTATGTTCATCGATTAGTCCTGCTTGTTGGGCAACAAGTGCACTTACAACCTTAAATACAGATCCAGGTGGATATTGTGCCTGTATAGGACGAATAAACATGGGTTTGTTTGGGTCATTCAATAACTTCATATAGTTATTTCCACGTTCTCTCCCAACCATCATATTGGGATCATAACTAGGTGTGCTGGAGAAAGCCAATATTTCTCCGCTGGAGGGTTCAATGGCAACAACGGACCCCCGTTTATTTTTCATGAGTTTTTCAGCTAGTTTTTGTAGATCACGGTCAAGAGAGGAAACTAAGCCTTCTCCCGCAACAGCCAACGTATCGTATCTGCCATCCATAAAATGTCCTTTTGGACGGTTGAAGGCGTCGACCATCAAGTTTTGCACTCCTCTTTGGCCGCGCAGGAGTTCTTCATAGGCCCTTTCAACGCCGCTGACACCAATATAATCCCCTGGGCTATAAAAATTATTGGAACGTTCAATATCCCGATCAGTAACCTCGTTAATATAGCCTAAAAATTGAGCAGCAATAGAATCGGGGTAACTTCTTACCGTTCTGTTTTGAACGTAAAAGCCGCGAAATTGATAGAGTTTTTCCTGTAAACGAGCATAGGTTTCTGCAGACAATTGTTTTTCGAAAATAGAAGCCCGATAAGGAGAAAAATTAACGGCTTTTTGAAATCGTTTATCAAATCCTTCTTTGTCGATATCGATCAACTGGCATAAGGCTAATGTATCAAAAGGCTTCACTTCCCTTGGAATTACCATTAAATCATACACCGGTTCATTTTGAACTAAAATTTTACCGTTGCGATCTAAAATGACGCCTCTTGCGGGATAAACGGTTACTCTTCTTAATACATTGGATTTGGCAGATAGTAAGTAAGAGTCATCGATAATTTGCAAATAAAAAAGTCGACAAGTCAATAGAAAAGCGGCGATGATAAAGATGCCCTGAACGATATATTTTCTTTCAAAAAAGCTATTATTCATTAAATACTGATGGCTTTAATGCATTTAAATACGATTAGAGATAAATTAACGTCTACTTTTTTGATAAAACAGTAAAGAAAAAAGCAATATCAAAAGTAATGTAAATATACAACTTAAAAGAACACGAATGATCGTATAGTGAAAGTTGCTGAATGTAAAGGCTTCCAACAATATTAAGACAAAATGGTGGGTAAATGATAGCACCAGACTGTAAATAAAAAACCACCGAAAAGACATTTCACTCACACTGGGAGTAGCAAAAGTCTCGTGATTGTCTAATTGTACGGTAAGATTAATAAACGTAATGCGTAAAGCGGCGAATGCAACACATGCGGCGGCATTTATCCCCAAGGTGTCATAAAATGCATCAACGGTTAATCCTGTAAAAAAGGAAATCACAAATAATAACCAATTAGGCATCCCTAAAGGGAGCATGAGTAGAAAAAGGATATAAGGGTAGGGAGTAGCCAAGTTGTAATATCCCATATTTTTAAATAGGAATACCTGCATCGTGATCAATACGACGAATCTGATTACATTTGTCAATAGAACCCTACTCATTGATTACTGTATCTTTTTCAAGTTGTTGCTTTTCATTTGAAAACCGATCATGGATAACATAGACATACTGAAGGGTATTAAAATCATTATTTAATTTTACTTCGATGTCTAGGAAACTATCTCCGCTCTTTCCTGTTTTAATGACTTTACCAATGGAAATTCCGGGTGGGAATAGCGAATAGCCAGAGGTAATTACTTCTTCGCCGGGCTTCACTTTAATGTGATTGGGAATATCTTTCAAGATGGCCTTTTGCGAGTCGTAATTTTCTGTTCCCCATACTAAAGATCCAAAAGCGTTACTGTTCGCTAAACTAGCACTTATACGGGTATCGGCATGTAACAGTGATTGGATAGTGGCGAAATGAGGTGATACATTCAATATGATTCCGACAATACCATGAGAAGAAATAACTCCCATGCCTTTTTTTATCCCTTCTTCGCTTCCTCTGTTGATAGTCAAATAGTTGTTTTTCTGGTGAATACTATTACTGATCACACGTGCTACGATATAGGTATATTGCGTCTGACCAAGTGAATCTAAGACGGAATCTTGTTCCACCAGTTTGTTGTATTTCGACGTCTTTAATTGGCTTCTTAAATAAGCATTTTCTTCAGAAAGGTATTTATTGGTTTGCTTAAGATTTAGATACTGTGTAAAATCATCTACTTGCTGATAGATTGATCCAACAAAAGCATTGGATGAATTTACGGTGCTAGCCCGTTGAAAACTGTTGTTTCTAACCGTTAAGGCAATCGCTGCACTAAAAAACAGGATAAACAAAAAGAAGTTATTATACTTACTAATGAATATCCATAGATTACGCATAGGGCATTTGAGTATTTATGATGATATGGTGCAATAAAATGATGAAACTCGTACACCATATACTTCATACTATTGCATCAAAAATTTATAACCGCCTATATTTTTTAACGCGATGCCAGTGCCTCTTACAACTGCTCTCAGTGGGTCTTCCGCCACATGTACAGGTAGTTTGGTTTTTGCTTGAACGCGCTTGTCCAATCCACGTAGTAGCGCACCACCGCCGGTTAAATATATACCTGTTTGGTAAATATCTGCCGATAATTCAGGCGGTGTAATTTCTAAAGCTTTCAAGATTGCTTCTTCAATTTTGGAAATGGATTTATCTAAACAGTGTGCGATCTCGGTATACGAAACGGTGATTTGCTTAGGAACCCCTGTCATCAAGTCGCGGCCCTGAACAGCAAAATCGGCAGGTGGATCTTGTAATTCGGGTAATGCGGCACCAACCTCGATCTTTATTTTTTCTGCGGTACGCTCACCAATCATGATGTTATGTTGACGGCGGATATACTGGACAATATCTGAGTCAAAGTTATCCCCTGCAACCCGAATAGATTGATCACATACAATGCCCGATAACGCAATGACTGCAATTTCTGTAGTTCCTCCGCCAATATCGATAATCATATTCCCCATAGGCTCTTCTACATCAATGCCAATACCAACGGCTGCAGCCATGGGTTCATGAATGAGGTATACCTCTTTAGCACCAGCTATTTCTGCAGAATCCCGTACGGCGCGTTTTTCAACCTCGGTAATACCGGATGGAATACAGATCACCATCCGGAGCGATGGGAAAAACCACCCCTTACCATTATTGATCATTTTTATCATGCCTCTAATCATATATTCAGCGGCATTGAAATCAGCTATAACACCATCTTTTAATGGTCTAACGGTTCGAATATTATCATGGGTCTTTCCTTCCATTTGCATGGCTTGTCTCCCAATGGCAATCACTTTATTGGTTGTTCGATCAAAAGCCACAATGCTGGGCTCATCTACAACTACTTTATCATTATGAATAATCAGGGTGTTTGCCGTACCTAAATCTATGGCAACTTCTTGAGTAAACCAATTAAATAGCCCCATTCGGTATTTTTTTAATGTTTCTTGAATATAGTCCGCAAAATTAAAATAAAAATATCACAATATGAACCTGATTTGTGACAATCCGATAAAAAATACCATACCGTCGCCTAAAGCCTATTGCTTATAGCCTATTGCCTAAAGCTAAAGCATCATGCAGATTAAAAATATAAATTTATTATTGCATTTTCCGTTTAATATGTATCTTCGGCCTATGACGCTAAACCTTAACTTTTATGACCAAAATTATTTTTCCCGCTCTTGTTGCTTTACTGAGTTTTTGTACTGTCTTTGCGGATGATTTTTCGTTCGGTGCCATTAGTACTGAGGAGAAAGAAATGCAACAGTGTGCTTATGATAGTACGGCTAATGCTGTCGTATTACGAGAATATGGTCGTGCCCGCTTTTCATTTGATGATCAAAGCGGGGCGATCAACCTTATTTTCACACATCATGTACGATTAAAGATTTTCAACAAAGAAGGGGTTAAGCAAGCAAATATTGTTATTCCATTGTATAAAGATGGAGATCGAATCGAATATGTTCAAGAGCTAAAAGCCGTTACATTAAATCCCCAAACGAACGGAACAAAAGTGGAAACTTGGCTGGAAACAAAAAACACTTATAAGGAAGAATATAGCAAATACGTGACTTTAACGAAGTTCACCATGCCCAATATCCAAAATGGAAGTATTATAGAATACAGTTATCAAATTATCTCGCCAAGATTATATAATTTCCGTAATTGGGAATTTCAAACTGATATTCCTAAGATTTATAGTGAATACGAAGCGATTATACCAGGAACCTACAATTACAATGTGGTCATGCGAGGTCCTTTTAAATTGAGTGATCAAAAATCAGCTCTTGTGCGGGAGGGCTTTCGGTTGCCTGGATGGCCAATTGATTGCTCGCAGCTGACATACATTATGAAAAATGTACCGGCCTTCATTGAGGAAGATTATATGACTGCTGCATCGAATTTTAAGTCGGCTATCTATTTTGAACTTGCCGACGTACTGTTACGCAATGGCTCTAAACGAAGTTTTACTAAGGAATGGAAAAATGTTGATCGGGAGCTTATGTTGGATAGAAGTTTAGGTGGACAGGCAAAGCAGAAGGATGAATTTGAAAAGGTAATGCCAGAAATAACCCAACACGTGCAGGGTGATTTGAATAAAGCAAAAGCAATCTATTCTTTTATTAAAAAACAGATTAAGTGGAATAAGTATTATGGAATATTCAGTGAGTTAGGAGTCAGAAAGGCTTTAGACCAGCATACTGGTAATATTGCTGATATTAATCTCGCACTAATTGCGGCTTTGGCTGCAGGTGGCTTAGATGCTGAAGTGGTGATTTTATCAACCCGAGAGAATGGAATCGTGAATAAGCTTAATCCTGTTATTTCGGAGTTTAATTACCTGATCGCAAAATTAACGGTAGCTGGTGAAAGTTACTTTTTGGATGCGTCAGATCCGCTTTTACCTTTTGGTATGCTGCCTCTACGTTGTATAAATGATCAAGGAAGAGTGCTTCCGATAAAACAATCCTCTTATTGGGTAGACCTCATGCCTAAAGAAAAGCATCATGTGCAATATACGCTCATTGGAGAGCTATTGACAGACGGTACATTGAAAGGCAAACTTGTAACCAGTAGTTATGGATACGCTGCTTACCTTAAACGAAAAGAAATTGTTGACTATCCATCTGTTGAAGAATATTTTGAAAAAAAGAAATCTGAAACGCCGGGGATGCAAATCCTGCATGAAGAAATCTCCGGTTTAGATACTATTGAACGTAGTTTACAAGAACGCTGTGAAGTGAGTATAAATTTATTTGACAGTTTACAAAATCATCAGCTGTTTTTTAATCCGTTTTTTATGAATAAAACGAATAAAAATCCATTTAACCTTAATGAGCGTACTTATCCGGTCGATATCGGAATGCTCCAGGAGGAAAGCCTGAACTTAGATGTAAAATTACCGGATGGATATGAATTGGTTTCTAAGCCAAAGGATATGAATTTAGCGTTAATGGACAAGGGTGGACAGTTTGTAAATAGAACAAGACTCGAAAACGGACATTTATTCTGTAACCAGCTTTTTCGGTTAAATAAAATGATTTATGGATCAGAGGAATATTTAAGTTTAAAAGAATTTTTCAGTCGGATTATTCAGCTTCAAAAAACAGATGTAGTACTTCAAGAAAAGACGATATGAGCAAGTCTTATTGGCTTTGTTTTTTTTTATTGCTGATGGGCATAAAAGTATGGGGGCAAGCGGATTTTGCGATAGATCATATTCCTGAACATTTGCGATTACGTGCTAATGCGATCATGAGAGATCGTCAGTACACTATTGATATGCACGCAACAAATGAGGTGGTTTTGCATGTAAAAGAGGTGCTTACTATCATGAATAAATCTGCCTTAGCCTATGCTCGCTTAGCCCTGTTTTATGATAAAAATACCGTGATTAAGGATATTCACGGCGCATTATATGATGGGCAAGGGCAGTTAATGCAAAAGATAAGTGCCAAAGATTTTTTGGATGAGAGTGCCGTAAATAATTTTTCGCTTTTTGAAGATAGCCGCGTTAAACATTTTCTTCCCAATGGTCTGGAATATCCTTTTACGGTTATGTATGATTTTGAGTTAAAATTTAAACAAAATCTTATTATTCCCGATTGGGTACCAAAACCCTATCGAGATATGGCTGTAGAACAAAGTAGTTATCAATTTATTTGCGGATTAGAAGATAAACTCCACATTAAAGAATCCAATTATACTGGTAAACGGACAGAGGAGCGTAACCAAAAGCAAAAAAGTTATACATGGATGGTTAAAAGCTTGCCCGCAGGTAGGATAGAGCCCTTATCCCCACCCCCGGAATCCTATCAAACTCGAGTTAAAATTGCGCCTGAACAATTTTATTACTACCGAAAAAAGGGAGGGTATACGAATTGGCGAGAGCTCGGACAGTGGGTGTATAACGACTTGATCAAAGAGCAACAACTACCGACACCAAGCATGATTAGCCAAGTAAATGGACTGGTAGATAATTTAACAGATAATCGTGAAAAGATCAAAGTATTGTATGAATATCTACAGCAGAAAACGAGATACGTGAGTGTACAGATAGGGATTGGAGGATTTCAACCAATGGCTGCAAGTGAGGTAGATCGTTTGGGATACGGGGATTGCAAAGGCTTGGTGAATTATATGCAAACACTTTTAAATATTGCGGAAATTCCTTCTTATTACTGTGTGGTAAATGCCGGGAGTTTGAAAAAAGACATGGAATTGGATTTTGCAAGTATGAATCAAGGCAACCATGTTATTTTAGCTGTGCCCTTGAAGCAGGATACGGTTTGGCTGGAATGCACAAGTCAGAAGATTCCTTTCGGTTTTTTAGGTGATTTTACTGACGATCGCTTGGTTTTTGCTTGCACACCTCATGGTGGAGAGCTTTTAAGGACACCAAAATATACGCCGATGGCAAGTACTCAACAAAGGAAAGCGATATTTTCGCTCAATAGCGAGGGGGATATCCATGGTGCTTTTTCTACACGTTTTAAAGGTGCTCAGTACGATAATCGTTTAGGTATTGCCGATATGCCGTTAAATGAGCAAACCAAAACACTTAAACAAATTTATGCAATAGATAATATTGATTTTACACAGGTCGCCTACGCTGATCAGCCTGCAGAGGATACACCTTGTATGCAGGAAGATGTAGCGATTAATATTAGGCATTATGCACCTAAAAACGGCCAGTTGATATACCTCCAACCTAATCTTTTTAATCGCCAGGGCTCAGTTCCACAGTTGGAGAAACGGGAATCACCGTTTTACTTAAATAGAGGCTATACAGATGAAGATATTCTTACCTATACGGTGCCTGATCAGTATGTATTGAGGATGAAACCGGCTGATGTTAAATTAGAAACCGACTTTGGTGATTTTGTTATGGAGTTAACATTGACCGATCGGCAGTTGGTTTATCATCGAAAATTATCACTACGGGAAGGACAGTTTCCGCCCGAACGGTATATAGATTATGCTCGATTTATGAATGCAGTATACCAAGCTGATTTAACGAAGGTTGTATTTCTGGAGAAAGAGCACTGAGGGCGACCGAATTTTAAGCAAAGTCGCCCTTAGTGTATATTAAGGTCCTTAGTGTTTAAAATGCCGAATGCCGGTAGTCACCATGGCAATACCTTTTTTATTAGCCATATCAATAGAATCCTTGTCTTTTATTGATCCACCGGGTTGTAAAATGGCGACAATACCAGCGTTTGCTGCAATTTCAACGCAATCTGGAAAAGGAAAAAAGGCATCTGAAGCCATAGCCGCTCCATGTAAGTCAAAACCAAATGCTTTGGCCTTTTCTATGGCTTGCTTTAACGCGTCTACACGTGACGTCTGCCCAACCCCGCTTGCCAAAAGCTGGTTGTCTTTAGCAAATACAATGGTGTTTGATTTAGTGTGCTTAACCAGCTTGTTGGCGAATACTAAATTATCGTAATCGGTTGCAGCGGGTGTTTTTTCTGTTACTGTTGTCATTTGCTCTTGCCCTTCTATAACCGCGTCTTTATCTTGTTCAATGATGCCATTTAATAAGGTTTTAAATTGCGTTTTAGGCAAGATAACTTCGTTTCGTTGCAATAAAATCCGATTTTTTTTCCCAGATAATATACGAACAGCTTCTTCGCTGAAAGCTGGTGCAATGAGTACCTCAAAGAATAGCTTGTTGATCTCTTCTGCGGTATCTTGCTCAACTATTCTATTGCAGATTAATACACCACCAAAAGCAGAAACGGGATCACAAGCTAGTGCATCTTTCCAAGCTTGGAGTAAAGTGTCTCGACTGGCAACTCCGCATGCATTAGTATGTTTTAAGATAGCAAAAGTTGGTTCCTCAAATTCATCAATTAAGGCTACCGCTGCATCAATATCTACTAAATTATTATAGGAGAGCTCTTTGCCATTTAATTTGTTAAACATAGCATTTAAATCTCCATAAAAGGCACCTTTTTGATGAGGGTTTTCACCATAACGAAGCGGAGTCTTCTTAAGTTCACTGCATTTAAAGACTTCCAACGGTTCTTCCCTGTTAAAATAATTGAAAATTGCCGTATCATAATGAGAAGAGACATTAAATGCTTTCTTAGCAAAAGACTTTCGGTGCGCTAATGAAGTATACCCTTTATTTTCTTCTAAAATTGCTGTTAGTTCTTCATAATCGTTGCGGGAGGAAATGATGACCACATCATGATAATTTTTTGCAGCGGCACGAATCAAAGAAATACCACCGATATCTATTTTTTCGATGATGTCTTCTTCAGTAGCGCCTGATGCTACCGTTTCTTCGAATGGGTATAAATCAACGATCACTAAATCTATTTCAGGAATTTCATAGGTATTTAACGCTTCTTTATCCTCCGGAAGGTCCCTTCTGCTCAGAATACCACCAAAAATTTTGGGATGAAGCGTTTTTACCCTTCCTCCTAATATCGATGGGTAGGTAGTTAACTCTTCTACAGGAGTTACAGGTATGTTCAGGCTACGGATAAATTTTTCTGTTCCGCCAGTAGAGAAGAAATTTACGCCGTAACTATTCAGTAGTTGAATAAGAGGTTCTAAATGATCCTTGTGGTAAACAGAAATTAACGCGTTTTTAATTTTAACAGGGTGACTCATTGTTGTGGATTTAAAAGCCGCAAAGCTACTAATTTTTTGGGGATTTATAAGAAGCGTTTACTCCCTGTTTGTCTATTTTAAAGGTTCATGGGTTCGTCGCGAACTCCTCGGGTTTGGATACTTTTTTGCGGGAAAAAAGGATCACACCATTAAATTACATATTAAGGGCTTTAATAATATCCTCTACCTTTTTCTCTCCATCCCAATAGGATTTTAATTGTTTATTCGCCCCGTAGACAAACACTGCTGGGTATTGCGTTGGCTTGAATTTTCCAATAAATTCATAATTTTTATCTTGCAATAGCACCACATTTTTTTTACCCTTTAATTCTCCTCCGTACATGGCCATAAAGGCATTGATGAGATTTTTTTCCTGCATGGCAACAAAATAAAGATTAATATCTTTAAGGTTATTATAATTTTTCCCTAAAGCCAATACCTCTTGCTGGCAGTGACTGCAACCGGGATCAAAAAATAGAAAGACAATATTTTTTCCATTGGAGGCTAGGTTATTTCTTGTAAATGGTGCATCATTATTTACATTGAAGAATGTAAACTCCGGAATCTCTTTAGAGACTGGATTTTTTTGCGCACATGCTGATGTTACACTTAAGAATAAGATCACTAATATTGGTGATAATCTATAATACATGTTATTTGTCATAATAAAGTACATTGCAGGTGTAAAAATAGCTAATCAGAATCAAAAAATGTCAAGATATTCTCCGAAAATTTAGTTGGAGATTGCTATTTAGTGTTCGTGAATGCAAAGCATTTTACCTAAGTTTGCGGCAAAATTTGTATATTTCCTCTTGCTTTTCAACTGACGAAAGAGGAAAGTTTTTTAGGTGATCACGAGGCAATTATCCGAATGAAACCTGCATAAACTGAAAAGGGTAGGAACGGCGTAAAGCAATCTCTTGAACACGATGGAGAGGCTAAGGGGAAAGCAGTATGAATACCTATAAAAACAATAAATAATGAATAAATAATCTATTCTAATGAAAAAACGTATAGCGATCTTTGCTTCTGGCTCAGGCTCCAATGCACAGAAGATTATGGAACATTTTAAATACAGTAAAGATGCGGAAGTGTCCTTAATATTGACCAATAATCCAGATGCTTACGTTTTGCAGCGGGCAGATAATTTTGAAATTCCTTCACATATATTTGATCGCCAAGAATTCTATGAAACAGCAGCAGTTGTAGATTTATTGAAAAGAATGCAAATTGATCTCGTCGTTTTAGCTGGCTTTTTGTGGTTAGTTCCGCAGCATCTTTTAGACGCGTTTCCGAATAAAATTGTTAATATTCACCCAGCATTACTTCCCGCCTACGGTGGTAAGGGTATGTATGGAGATCGTGTGCATAAAGCCGTTTTAGCAAATAAGGAAGAAGAATCAGGAATTACGATTCATTATGTTAATGAACAATTTGATGAGGGAGAAATTATCCATCAGGCTAAGTTCAAAATTGATGAGGACGATACCTTAGAAATCATAAAATTCAAAGGGCAACAACTAGAACATCAATACTTTCCTAAAATTATTGAACAATTACTGCGAAAAGGGGAAGCGTAATATTATTCGATCAATTTCTTGATAATGGAGCGACCGATCTGATCAACAGATGGTGCTGCGTTAGCCAATACCACTACAGCAAACTTTTTATCAGGCACAAAAGCCAAGAAACTACTGCTACCCAATGTGCTACCATTATGCCAAAAAATTTCCAGAAAATTTTCAATATCAATGTGCCAAGCTAAACCTAAATCTTGTGTTTCTGACACCAACCATGCCGGTTTGTGTGTAAGTACGATGGCTTGACCCAGTGGCGTTTTAGGCGGATTAAGGTTCGCCTCTGCATATTGAAGTAGGTCTGTGACGGTCGATTTCAATGCGCCTGCTCCACTCAAAGCTTGAAAATGCCAATGAGGGGTTAATTGGCCCTCGTTATTGTATGTAGGAATGAAATGTTGTAGTTGATCGCCATCAGGAAACTCCTTCGTATCTATTAGACCCAAGGGTTGACAGAGCTTTTTTTCGATTAATTCGCTGTACGAAGAATCGTATCGTTGGGCAAGTAGCTCGCCAATGACTCCATAACCCAGATTGCTGTATTCATATAGTGAATCGGGTTTTTGGTGTTGCTTGTAGTTTCTTAAGTAAGAAAATAATGCGTTAACGTCATAATTCTTATAGGGATCAAGTTCTTCACTGGGTAATAGGTTATCAGGTAAACGAGGAAGACCAGCGGTATGGGTAGCAAGGTTCCGAAACGTGATATTAGTCAGGTCTTTGTTACTAGCTACTGAATCTGGCAAATACTTCGTAATAGGGTCATCTAGTTTAACACTATCCTGAATGCTGGAGTAGGCAAGTAAAATTGCTGTAAAAGTCTTGCTAATCGAACCGATCTCGAATAAGGTCTTTTTATCAGGAAGGGTATTATTCCCATGTATGGTTTCACCATAATAATAATAATTCATACTGCCATCCACTAGTAGACCGATAGTTAATCCACAGGTGTTTTTTCTTTTAGTGTATTGTAGAGCAAGCGAATCAACCAACAGGTCGATTCGATTATCATTATCACTTGTTACACGTTGTTGCTCCTGCTCGGAGGCAGCCGAATTGGCTGCTTTTGATGTCTTGGATTGATTCTGGGCAGAATTAATTTGAGCCTTTAATGCGCCTTGGTATGGTTTGAAATAAAATGTTTGAATATGGTTGCTGGAATCGATACTTAAAATTAATTGTAAGGTATCATTAGGAAATGTTAACTTGTAGTGGGATAAACCGTCTTTCTTACGAATAAATGTTGCGGCTTGAATATTACCTAAGGGATAAAGTTGCTTTTCGAGCAAGGTGTCTAGCTGTTTTTTAGAAACCGTTTGTTGTGCTTCTCGACCCCATTGCTGATAAATGGAATCAGCAAGATGCTTATTAAAATAGTTTTTGAATTGCTGTAAAACGAGCTGCTCTTGATTGTGGCGCTGAGCAAAAGAGGTGTGATAAGCTGATAATACGAAAATAGTGATGGCAATATATTTCAACATAATTTAAATATCCAATACCTGTCGAAGTTTAGCATATCCTGTTTTGCTCACATTTACTCTAGCATTATTCGTCAGAACAGCAACATGGCTTTCTTTCTCAAAAGGTTCGAGCCTCACGATACTGTCTATGCGCACAATATAGGAACGATGAATTCTGACAAAAATGTTTGGATCCAGCTCTTTTTCAAAAAAATTCATGGTTTTGTTTTTTAAATATGTGCCGTTTGCGGTGTGTAACTTGACATAATCATCATCTGCTTCTAAACAAATAATCGTCTCTGTAGGGATAACATTGATTTTATTTCCCGTTTTTACCACAATACGTTCGAGAGCGGAATTAGCGGTCATTGTCTCAACCATTTTTTTGGTTTGCTCTTGTTCATTTGTGCTTTTTAATTGACGATGATCGAGAAATTTTTTTAACGCTTGATCAAAGCGTGCTTTGCTGATGGGTTTAAGAAGATAATCTATAGCATATTTTTCGAATGCTCGAATGGCATATTCGTCAAATGCTGTCGTAAATATAACCGCTGGCTGTTGGTCAATAAGTTCTAATAACTCAAAACCATTTATTTTTGGCATTTGAATATCTAAAAAAATCAAATCCGGCTCATGTTGCATAATGGCTTTTGCACCTTCGAAACCATCATTGCATTCTTCAGCGATTTGTATTTCTGGATAACTGGTTAGATATTCACTAATAATGCTCCTGGCTAAAGGCTCATCGTCTATCAAAACAGCTTTAATCATATTTGTGGAATTTTAATACTGCTTGTAAAGATATGAGCTGTATGGTGAGTTTGCAACAAATCTGTCCTTCCAAATAATAAAAATAATCTACGTTGCACACCACGCAATCCGAAACCCGTGCCTTTATGTGGTTTATTGCTCTCTTTGTCGAATGGATTTTGTATGGAAACCAATAGATGACTTTCTTCTTTTTTTGCGCTGATGGAGATTTTTACTTGTCCTGTAGTGTCATAAAGGCCGTATTTAATCGCATTTTCAACCAGTGGCTGTAAAATCATAGCCGGAAGCAAGCACGTTTCGCAATTGTCCATGACAATTACGGTCTCTAAACGATGGCCAAAACGTACTTTTTCAATCTCCAGGTATAGCTTTAAATGTTCAATTTCATCTTTTAAAGGAATCAATTGCTGATCGTCTTTTCGTAAGGTCCCTCTTAAGAAATCAGACAGCTGAAAGGTCATGTTACGAGCTTCTTCTGGTTTACGGCCGATAAGGGCTATAATGGAATTTAGACTGTTGAATAAAAAATGCGGTTGAAGTTGCTGCCGAAGATTATATAACTCCGCTTCGCGGGCGAGTTTTTCGGCATCCGCTTTACGTTGTTCATTTTCTTTTTGATCATGTAAGGTATTCCAGAGTACTTGGATAATGGCAACCCAAGCTATGATTAGCCCGTTAGCACAATAACGAATAGGAATGGAAAGATCTAAAAAGGCAAGATACGATTTATCGCTCACGAGGTAACGGATTGCATAACGATCGATGGCTAAAGCGATGGCTGCTAAACATAATCCCCATATAATAACATAAAAATATCGTTCTTTTCGGGGTTGATAATAATTTAAATTGTTGGTAATAATATAACAGGCCAAGGTAATCGTCGTCGCGCTAATTAAGGTATCGAGAATGACCAGCCTGATGTTGAAGTTAAACCAAATCAATAAACCCGTTTGTATGATGAGCGTGCCAATCCAAACAGCAACACAGCTTATGGCGATAAGCTTTTGTTTAGACGAGATAAGAGGGGATGAAGCCATCAGGGTACTGTTGCAAAGTTTATATACTTTTTATTGTAATACCTCCAAAAATGGAAGTTCCTTTAATGATAAGATTTTTTTGATTATCAACGGCTACGTTGTTTATAAAACGTTTATCCTCGACTCCCCCAAAAATAGCGGTCATTTCTGGATTTACTTTCCAATGAGAAGGGACAATGATGGTGGTGCCGCCAAAGATTTGTACTACTTCTAATATGATGGGTTGCTTGATGTCTGCTTGGATAAGATTGATATCTGCACCTCCCATAATGTTTACAATATCTCCACCCTTGAAATTCTTGGAGTAAATGTTTTTCTTTACCTGACCAAAGATGGAGACCGAATCAATATAGTCTTCGCTGATTTTACCAGTAAACTGTTCTTCATTCATCTGAAATGCATTAGATTCGGCTTCAAAAGCCGAATCTTTATTTTCTGGAGTAGGAATAGGGTCAGTTTCGTTTGCAACCCGCTTGTCCCAATCCACATCTGACGAATAATCAGAATTAAAGGTGGAAAAATCAACCGGTTCCTTTGGGGGTACTTCCGGATCGTTAAAAGGATCGGATGGTTGTATGGGCCGATTTCGGTTCCTGCCTGTAATCAACCAGCAGCCTAGAACAATGATTAATGCTGGCCAAAAAAATCTTCCCAAGCTTACATCCATTATTTCTTCAGAAAGGAAGAAAATACCGAGAAGTATCAATATAAAAGCACTCGGTTTTTTGAAGTTGCTTCGTGCACCTAAAACCAAGCCTATTAAAATAAGCCACATAGGCCATGAAAAAAGCCAATCTGGAAAATGGAGGACTAAACCCAATGTTTTTGTCAACATCGAAAAACCAATAAGTATGATAATAAGTCCTACCCAAACCCTTCCAGAGTTAGACCGACGTTGAGGAGCTTTATAGTTATTCATATGGTTATCATTTTGATGTAAATATAGCGGAATATTCTTCTTTCATGGATATAGTATTAGGTAGATGTGGACACTTTATCGGTAAAAGACTCTTTTTTATCGGTAAATGTTCACGAGTTAAGTTCCTTGCGAATGATCCATGGCGTGGTTTTTGCTCATAGCTCCGATTGTTAAGATACGATATAACGATGAAAAAAATCTACTTTTGTTTATTTTTCTTGTTAATATGCTTTCAATTGAAGGCTTCCACTTATCCTGAGGTGCTATTTGAAAATAGCTTAATGCCAAAGAGCTATTATTATTCGGAATCTACTTTTGAAGGGAAAAGCTGGATTAATCATATGAATGGACACCTTCCTGTTTCTGATAGTATTTTCTTTACGCCAGGCAATGCCTTGCTGTTACAGTATATCTCCAGTAAAGATGGCCAATGGAGTACCAATATTCGTTATGATAATGACAATGGATATTTAGCAAAAAATGGCGACTTACTTACCTTTAAATTATTTGCAACAAGCGGTACAAGCAAAGCAGAGCTGCCTCAAGTGCAATTAATGCAGGGTGAAAACATATCCCATGAAATTAATATTCAATCCTATTTGTTAACGAATTACCAAGAAAATACATGGTTGTCTGTTGCTATTCCCTTAAAAGATATTGGTCATCTAGACGCACAGGCTCCGATTAGTAGTTTACAATTTAAACAAGCTTCAGCTGATGGTAAAGAGCACCGTATATTTATTGATCAGATCGAGTTTTTACCCGCCAAAATACCGACAATGAAATTAACGGGGAAGGCGGTATTGTCTGCCGCAGAAGCACATGAGCGACATGTGGATTTGACTTGGCAGTTACCATTGACACCTAGTATACGTTATATAAAAATTTATCGATCGGAAGATAATACCAATTTCTTTCCTGTAGGGATAAGACCAATTTCTTATAAAAAATATACAGATGTTGTACCCCGGTCTGATTTTAGCTATTACTATAAAATAGCCTGGGTGGATTATGAATATCGTGAATCGCCATTTTCTGATGTTAAAAAAGCGGAAACAAAAGCAGCTAATGAAAATGAGTTACTAGATGCCGTAGAAAAATCCCATATCGCTTATTTTACAGATGAAGCAGAGTTTAATAGCGGTATGCACAAAGTTTCGCCATTGGTAAGTGACGCCCGTATTTCAGTGAAAGCAACTGGAATTGGTATTTTAACACAGGTTATTGGTGTAGAACGGAACTTTTTAACAAGGCAATTGCTGTTAGATCGGCTTTCCAAAATCGTGAATTTTTTGGATAAGGCCACGACCTATCATGGTGTTTTTCCAGAACTTATGGATGGCAGAACAGGTAAACCAATTTCGACTGATTCTTGTGAAATAGCGGCAAACTTGGAATCAACGGCCTATTTAATGCAAGGTTTATTGGTTGCCAGAAATTATTTTAATAAGGATGAATCGGGCGAGAGGGAACTTAGAGACAAGATTACGGCACTTTGGAAAGCTGTCAACTGGCAAGCCTTTGTGCCGGGTGAAAATGGCCATCATTTGTATAGTGTTTGGTCGCCTGCGTGTTCCTTTGACCAAGCAAAGCCATTGGGTGGATATAACAGTAGTTTCATTGCCTATTTGCTGGGGATAGTCTCACCAACGCATCCGATAGCTGCAGAAGCCTATGCGCTTGGTTTCGAACAACCGTTGCAGTATGTTGGTCCGGCAATTGGGCGCTTTTCTGCTGCACTTACGGATACCATTTTAAAGAATGGCGAAGAGCGCAAATCTATACTCTACAAGAAAGAATCGTTTTTTTTGGATAGCACGTATTATGGAGTACCTTTACGTGTTGGAGACCCTTTGTCTTCCTTGATTAGCCTGCAGCAACCATTTTTAGCGTTTAATCCAAAAACTACGATAGATAAACACATTGACTTTTATGCTAATCAACAAAATCTAGCCAATGTATTCTATCGTGCTGCTTTAAATAGTAGTGAGCGTTTTGTAAGCTTAACAGATATATTATGGCCTTGCGTGCGAAATGATTCTTCCGCAGTAGATCGTTTTAACCCTTCTGCTGCAATTGCTACATATCCGTATACGCCAACACTTGCTATGGAGGCATTGAAGAATTATTACCGTAAATTAGGAACGTATCTTTGGACAGAATATGGTTTTAGGGATGAATTTAGCTTCAAAGATAATTGGGTTTCTGGAACTTTTGATCCGATTCATCAAGGGATTGTGCCCATTATGCTCGAAAACGCACGGACAGGATTGATCTGGAATCTCTTTATGAATGATCCGGATATAAAAAATGGCATATCACGATTCAATACACCATAATGCGTTCTAGAGACGGGTATAAAAGGCGACTTGAAGGATATGTGTGAACTGGCTAGGAGGGTGGCTTCTTTTGAGAAACTGATTCATATAACCCATTTCTAAATCATATGAAGGAGAAAACCGATATCCGAAAGCGGTATATGCCCTGTTCTGATCAAAAAAATGCTGATTAACGACATTTTTATGCTGGATATTAAAAAATAATTCATTCTGTAACGCAATAAAGGCACCCTTATTGAACGTTTGCGCTAATATAGTGTTTAACGGAAGGATACCCCGAATAAAATAACGTGCCCTTTGGGTAAAATGCGTTTCCTCAGACCGCTTTAAAAATCGCTGTTCCAGTCTGAATCGGTGCTGAAAAGGTAGTTCAAACATGTGGTTGGTAATAATATATTGTTCCCAAATTCGATGCTCCGTTAATCTTGATTGGTCCTTTATGTGATGGAGGGTTAGTGTTGTGGCATAACCGATAGAAGCCGTTTGGTTTGGGCGTACATAATAATTTACACCAGGCCGAATTAAAAATAAGGCACTTTCTTTCCAATTTCTTCCCGCTCGAAATTGAATATCGTTATTCATACCCCATTTTTCATTAAACTTAACATTGTTGAACCAAGCGCCCCAAAGGCCAAATTGGTTATCTTGTGCCAACACAGGTGCAGAAAGGATCAGTAGGGAAGAAACGAGGATAATGTTCAATAAAAAGAGAATAATGTGATGCATACCTATTGCTTTTAGGGCTTTAAAATAATTAAATTTTATGACTATCGGGAAGTTTAGCTAAAAACAATAACACTTCCCGTCATATGAGTGGAGTGTAGCCGTGCGACCAGTTATCCTGTTATAAGGATGAGATTCCTATTTGGTATTGTCATGATGCTCTGGTTTATAACCGTTCATTATGTCTGATCCTTTCTCCCTTCAGGCCCTATTCCATTCAGAGGTACTATAAAAAAGGATTGACCAATGGTTTATTTAACTGAAATAGTGGATTAATAGAGGTAATAGCTAAGTAAATACTCTATTATACCCTCTGTTAGCCCTTTTTAAATAGAAGATATAGTATGTTTCATTACCTTGCCAATGACGTGTTTATGACCCTTTGGATAATTTGCCTGATAGTCATTAAATTTTTATACTTGCGATGTACTTATTATATAAACGATCAAAAATGCATGATAGTAAACAGGAAGCAGCAATTTCAAAAAAACGATTAAAAGCCATTATCGGAGGGTCTATTGGTAACTTGGTCGAGTGGTATGATTGGTATGCCTATGCTGCATTTACGATCTATTTTTCTTCTTCCTTTTTTCCTGACGATAATCATACGGTTCAATTACTGAAAACAGCGGCTATTTTCGCTGTTGGTTTTTTTATGCGGCCATTGGGAGGCTATGTTTTTGGATTGCTTGGCGATAGGGTGGGGCGTAAAAAATCGATGATGTTTTCTGTATTACTGATGTCTTTTGGATCATTGTTGATTGCATTTGCACCAACGTATCATCAAGTGGGTGTATGGGCCTCTATGATCTTGCTGCTTGCACGATTATTGCAAGGGCTAAGTGTAGGGGGAGAATATGGCGTTTCTGCAACCTATCTTTCAGAGATGGCAACCCCCACAAGAAGAGGCTTTTATTCCAGTTTTCAATATGTAACGTTAATCGGTGGTCAGTTATTGGCATTGGGTATACAATTATTAATGCAGAAAGTACTTCTAAGTGATGCCGAGATTAAGGATTGGGGTTGGCGTATTCCCTTCTTAATAGGGGCAATTTTAGCACTTATTGCTTTATATCTAAGAAGGCATTTACAAGAAACGAAAGCTTTTGAAACACAGGAACAGCAGTTTCAGCACGCAAAAGCTTCTTTAGCTGTTTTATTAATGTATCCAAGAGAGTTGTTAACGGTTGTGGGATTGACGCTTGGCGGTACACTGGCATTTTACACGTATTCAACCTATATGCAAAAGTTTTTAGTGAATACCGTAGAACTTTCTAATGAAGATGCGACCTTAATTACGTTTCTTGCACTTTTTATTTTTGCTTGTTTACAACCTGTTTTCGGATTACTTTCAGATATAGTGGGACGGAAACCGTTATTGCTTGGTTTTGGTATTTTGGGTACCCTTTGTACGTATCCGTTGTTAAGTACTCTGCAAAATACACAGGATAAATGGCAGGCTTTTGGATTGATTTTGTTTTCGCTTATGATTGTGAGTGGATATACAAGCATTAATGCTGTAGTAAAGGCAGAACTATTTCCAGCAAGAATTAGAGCCTTAGGAGTGGGATTGCCCTATGCGCTAACGGTAGCATTATTCGGGGGCTCTGCCGAATATTTAGCCTTATGGCTTAAAGATATCGGTCACGAAAACTATTTTTACGGGTATATTACGGGTTGTATTGCCATTTCCCTTTTTGTATATTTATTTATGCAAGACACCAAACATACTTCCATTTTGGATAAGGAACCTAATGGTTAACACCACTCATCGCTCAACAGCTTGGGAGCAAGGCTAAGCATTTTAAGTGCCTCGGCCTTGAATCTTAAATCTAGCTTGGTATTTTCTGAAAAATTACTTATCTTTGTTGTCCCAAAAAGAATAGAAAGGGGGTATATAAAGAGCATGATTATCGTAAATGTAAAAGATGGCGAGTCGTTAGATAAAGCCTTGAAACGTTTCAAAAAGAAATTTGAAAAAACTGGAGTATTGAGAGAGTTACGTGCGCGCCAAGCATACGAGAAAAAGTCTGTTACCCGCCGTACGCAAATTAAAAAAGCGATCTATAAACAGTCCATGAATCAGGATACTGTTTAATTTATCGCTATCAATCATAAAAAAAAAGCAGCGCTGTAATCCTACAGCGCTGCTTTTTTTTGACCCTTAGCCATTGACCATTCCCGCGAAGAAGATCCTAACCAAGTTGTAAGCATCCGCAAGATAATCATACCTGGGTTAACTAGGAGATAACACTAGACTAACTAGTATCTTAAAAGTAATTTAATACATAAATAATTCGAAATTAAATTGGACATTATTCGGTTTTATCCGAACGATGTCCGAATGAGGTCCGAACAAGATCCGGAGAAAGTCCAAGTTAAATCTTATTTAATTAGCCACTTACTACCCATTTAATCTTACTTTGAAATAGCGTATCAGTTCAATCTTCCTGCCATCCAATACGATTGTTTTGCGGCCAATGGGCAGTTTCGGCATCAGCTAAATCTAAAAGTTCAAAGAAGGTATCCATATGAGCAGTGAAAGATCTCAGTTCCTCATAGTAGCTGGGTGTACCGGTTTCGAAGAGATGCTCGAGGTAACCCATATAAATCCGTCGGAAGTTTCTACTAATAAATTTTGGGTGGAAACTTTCGAAATAATCGATAAGGTCTTGTTCCAATGCACTAGGAAGGCTTATTAAAGTAGAAATATGGCCGATATTTTCATTTTCTAAATGAGCCCAGAAGGTATTAAGGTAAGCAATCAGGCTCTCTGTAAAATGGGGATCGTTTAGTTCGGCCAATAGGGTTTTGTAATGCTCATCTTCGTTTTCATCGTTACTAGATGTGTCGATCGTGTCGATTCTACCCTTTTCTTCGGCGGTTAAGTCCCGGATAAGAAAGACTGCTTCAGCGATTTTTTCAAGGTATTCAGCAATGGGTATAAGTTCACTGCTGATATCTGCTCCAGAACCAATGCTCTCATCAATATATGCATAGGAAAGAATATCATCAAGTAATTCTCGCCATTCGTCAAGATTACGATATAAAAATAGATCTTTTAGAAAAAGCATAATATCGTTTATCTCTTGGTTTTCCAACTTACGATAATATTTTGCTGGGCTATTTAATCGAGCTTCCAGATCAATCCCATTATCTTTCCATTGACTAGTCTGATAGAGCGGATGATTTTTTGAAAGACTAAGGTGTGTTGACTCTTGATGATACAGGGTCCATAGTATTTCGATCACTTCAATAAGCTGCCTGTGGTCATAGACATATTCACTAGCATGTTTGTGAAATTTACCATTATGATCCGACATACGGGTACAGGCTGCGTAGAATAAATTTAAATTGTCCTGTCTAAAAAGCTCAATTGTGGTGATTTGTGAGCAAAAGTCCCGGATAAATGCGAGTGGATTTTTGAAGGCCTCTTCTTTCGCATAACGAAAATGACCCAGAGAAAGATGTTGATTTGTGTTTTCCATAACTGTTTTATAAAAATGAAAATTCTGTTTTTTAAAGAGTTGATTTATTTTGTATCTTGCTTATATATTGATAAAGCAAATATACTATCTTTTGATATAATTTGATAATATCTTTTTTATTTATGATTGATCAGTTAGATAGGACTACGTTAGGTCCGCTATTTAAGGAGATAAGATTACTTAAGCATATGACATTAGAGCAGTTTTACGGTAACATTGCAACCCATGTGAACAACTTTTCGGCCATTGAAAACGGAAGTCGGATTATTGGAAAACGATTATCAAAAGATATTATAGATTATCATCATATAAATTTAAAATGGCTGAAGAATAAAGAAGGAACTCCTTTCTTATCTCAAGTACCTGATGTACACAAACGTCAAAAGAATACCTTAGTCGATCAAGAACCCATTTCTAGGGATGTACCTTTTTATAATATGCAGTTGGCAGATATGGTATTTGAGGGGCCAAATGCTTTTCAGGAAGTTCCTGAATTTTATGTGAATTTTAGGCCATTTAATGATTGTACGGCATATTTGCCGATTTATGGGGATAGCATGTATCCAAAATTTGCAAGCGGCGAAATTATTGCCGTCAAAGAGGTACTTAACAAGAACGTCATCCAATGGGGTGAGGCCTATTTAGTGGTCGCTAATGAACAGGCCAATAACATGGTGACGGTGAAATTGCTATATGAGCATCAAGATAAAAGTAAATTAATTCTAAGGGCGGTAAATCCTGACTTTCAAGGCGATACGGTTGTGGAAAAAGAAGCTATTGTACGATTGTTTATTGTGAAAGGGAAAATCACCAGAAGTCAATTATAAATTCTGTCCTCGTATAGAATAATGGTATACAGGTAGCCCTTATTACTAATAGAAGAGTTGTTAGGCATAATATCGGGTAGTCATCTATCAAAATAATTAGAACATGTACTTAGATCGGTTTTTAGCCTTTTTAAAATTTGAAAAACATTATTCAGTTCATACGTTAAAGGCTTATGAAAAGGATATTGTGTCGTACCTCAAGTTTTGGGAGGAAAAGGATAGCGCATTTGCGGAGATAGGATATCGGGAGTTGCGGTCTTATCTGACTCAACTTATGGAAGAGGGAATCGAAGCGACCTCTATTAATCGTTTGTTGTCTTCCTTGCGAACCTATTATAAATTTTTAGTGCGAGAAGGCTTACATGACGAGAATCCTACCTTGATGGTTAAAGCCTTAAAAACACAAAAGAAATTACCGGTTATTATACTAGAAGAGAAATTAGATTGGCTATTAGATCATGATACGATTTTCGAGAAAGATTTTGCTGGTGAACGTGATCGATTAATTATTGAGCTGCTTTTTGGTACAGGTATGCGCCTTTCAGAACTTATTTACTTAAAAGAAACGGACATCGATTTTCACCAACAGACAATTAAGATTCTAGGGAAGAGAAATAAAGAACGTATCGTTCCCTTATTGCCACATTTACAACAACGAATTAAGGCGTATTTATTGTTAAAAAAAAATGAAAATTTTGATAACAAATCCTTAACTTTAATCGTTACTATAAAAGGTAAACAAGCTTATCCAGAGCTTATTTATCGAGTAGTAACACATTATTTGTCACTGATTACTTCACAGCAAAAAAAGAGCCCACATGTGCTTAGGCATAGTTTCGCTACGGCGTTGTTAAATAAGGGGGCAGATTTGAATGCTATTAAGGAGTTGCTTGGTCATGCTAATTTAATGGCTACGCAAGTGTATACACACAATTCAGTGGAACGGTTAAAATCTATTTACAAACAAGCTCATCCTAAAGCTTAAAAAAGGAGGAAATTATGAACATTAGCACGCAATCAATTCAATTCAAGGCTGACAAGAAATTGATAGACTTTATCCAACGTAGGGTAGATAAATTGGATCAGTTCTTTGACCAGATCATTTCAGGTGAATGCTACTTAAAATTAGAGAATGTGGAGGATGAAGCCAATAAGATTACGGAGTTCAAGTTGAATATCCCAGGGAACCAGCTTTTTGCTAAAGGACAAGCCAAGAGTTTTGAAGAGGCAACAGATTTGGCTGTTGAATCGTTGCGTAGACAAATAAATAAACATAAAACTAAAACAAGAGCTAAAGTAACACACCAAAAAGAAATAATGGCCGAGGTACAGGAAGAAGAACTTGGATAAACGTTGGATAAGAAGAGGGGCCCTTTGAGAAATGCTTCTTAAAGGGCTTTTTTAATTTATTAACCGCAATACAAAAATTGTAGTATACTTCGTTTATGCTCTACGGTATTTTGTTTATCAGCAAGAAAAAATATCCCATTGATAAACAATGTCTTTATCCGAAAGCGTCAGGTTTAACGATAAATATTTTCACTTTTTTTTTGAATTAATACTTTCTTGTCTATCTTTGCAGTCCCAAAGGGAACGCGAGGGCTTGGTGGTTCAAAAGAGGGCTTCCTATATGACGAGAATGGGTTCTTTGGGTATAGCGTTCGATGTTCTTTGAGTAAAAATATTGCCTCCTTAGCTCAGCTGGTAGAGCAACTGACTTGTAATCAGTAGGTCGCTGGTTCGATCCCGGCAGGGGGCTCTAAGTTGGGGGGATTCCAGAGCGGTCAAATGGGACGGACTGTAAATCCGTTGCTTCGGCTTCGAAGGTTCGAATCCTTCTCCCCCCACCAAAATCTTTGTATTTCTTAACTTCGGTTAAGTTCTTATGATAGGTTTTGTTGCTTACTAACGTAAGCTTGGGTTAAATCCTTATAATAAAAGCGGAAGTAGCTCAATTGGTAGAGCGATAGCCTTCCAAGCTATAGGTTGCGGGTTCGAGACCCGTCTTCCGCTCTTCGATCAAAGAGTTAAAACCGATATCGGCTTTAGCTTTTTGTTGTTAAAACAAGCCGATGTAGCTCAGCGGTAGAGCACTTCCTTGGTAAGGAAGAGGTCATGGGTTCAAGTCCCATCATTGGCTCGTAAGTGTAAAATAATAAGAACCAAAATAAAAATTAACTTACTAATACGCATAAAAAATGGCAAAAGAGAAATTTGACCGCAGTAAACCGCACTTAAATATTGGTACAATCGGTCACGTTGACCACGGTAAAACTACTACAACAGCTGCTATTACCAAAGTTTTAGCAGACAAAGGTTTATCAGAAGCTCGTTCTTTCGATTCAATCGACTCTGCTCCTGAAGAAAAAGAGCGTGGTATTACTATTAACACCGCTCACGTTGAATATCAAACCGCAAATCGCCACTATGCGCACGTTGACTGTCCGGGTCACGCTGACTATGTGAAAAACATGGTAACGGGTGCTGCGCAAATGGACGGTGCGATCATCGTTGTTGCTGCAACAGACGGTCCTATGCCTCAAACACGTGAGCACATTTTGTTGGCTCGTCAAGTTGGTGTACCGGCATTGGTAGTGTTCATGAATAAAACAGACTTAGTTGATGACCCTGAGTTATTAGACTTAGTTGAAATGGAAGTTCGTGAATTATTATCGTTCTATGAATATCCAGGAGACGATATTCCAGTAATCAGAGGTTCTGCTTTAGGTGCCTTGAATGGAGAAGCACAATGGGTAGATAAAATCATGGAATTAATGGATGCTGTAGATAACTACATTCCAATTCCTCCACGTTTGACTGATTTACCTTTCTTGATGCCAATCGAGGATGTATTCTCTATCACTGGTCGTGGTACTGTTGCAACGGGACGTATTGAGCGTGGTGTAATCAATACTGGTGATCCAGTAGAGATTTTGGGTATGGGCGCTGAGAACTTAAAATCTACTGTAACAGGGGTGGAAATGTTCCGCAAGATCCTTGACTACGGTGAAGCAGGTGATAACGTAGGTTTATTGTTACGTGGTATTGAGAAAACCGATATCCGTCGTGGAATGGTTATCTGTAAACCAGGTAGTGTAACACCTCACACTGAATTTAAAGCGGAGGTTTACGTATTATCAAAAGCAGAAGGTGGACGTCATACTCCATTCTTTAACAAATACCGTCCTCAATTCTATTTCCGTACCACAGACGTAACTGGAGAAATTACCTTACAAGAAGGTGTTGAAATGGTTATGCCTGGTGATAACGTTACGATCAACGTAAAATTGATTAACGCTATTGCAATGGAAAAAGGTTTACGTTTCGCTATCCGTGAAGGTGGTAGAACAGTAGGTGCTGGTCAGGTAACTGAAATTGTTGCTTAATATCAAGCATATAACATTAGCTAATTGGTAAATTGGCCAATTAGCTAATTGTTTACGGGCATAGTTCAATGGTAGAATAGAGGTCTCCAAAACCTTTGATCAGGGTTCGAATCCTTGTGCCCGTGCTAAATAACGAGTCAATCCATCGATTAATAGCTTTTGTTAACCGAGATCGTAAGTATAAATAATTCTAACAAACCATGGCAAATGTACTTGATTTTATAAAGGATTCTTATCACGAGATGACCCAAAAGGTATCGTGGCCAACGTGGTCAGAGTTGCAGAATTCGGCAGTGGTAGTACTTATTGCGTCCATTATAATCGCACTTTTAGTATTAGCTATGGATCAATCGTCAAGTGCAGTATTGAACCTTCTTTACGGTACAACGACCTAATAAATCAAGGGAGGATAATTAAGCATGGCAGAACAGCAATTGAAATGGTACGTCGTACGGGCGGTTAGTGGAAAGGAAAAGAAAGTAAAGCAATATATTGAAGCTGAAATTAATCGTTTAGGCATCAATCACCTTGTTCCACAGGTTTTAATTCCTATGGAAAAGTATTTTCAGATGCGCGAGGGAAAGAAAATTGCAAAAGAACGCAATTATTATCCCGGATATGTTTTATTAGAAGCAGCGCTAGATGGAGAGCTTGAACATATTATAAAGAATATTAATAGCGTTATCGGATTTTTAGGAGATAAGGCGGGTAATGCTATCCCTCTTCGCCAGGCTGAAGTCAATCGTATCTTAGGTACGGTAGACGAAATGAGCGAGCAAGGCGAAATGATGAATGTACCGTATTATGTGGGTGAAGCCGTCAAAGTAACCGATGGTCCATTCAATGGTTTCTCCGGAGAAATAGAAGAGGTGAACGAAGAGAAGAAAAAGTTGAAGGTAATGGTTAAGGTTTTTGGTAGAAAAACACCTTTGGAGCTGAATTACATGCAAGTAGAGAAGGAATAACCCATCGCCTTTTTCTATAATAGACCATTTGATACAGAAATTAGCAACAACAAAATTCAGAAATAGCAAATAATTATTTGTATATTCTGAAATTTGTTGTATTTTTGCGCACTCTAAAAAGAGCGGCCGAGTTAAGGCTCTCCGCTTTACTAGAAAACACAAATGTTACGTTATATTGCTTCCAATTTACTAACAAACATTTAGTAATTAAAAATTAAATCGAAAAATGGCAAAAGAAGTCAGTGCGTTGGTGAAATTACAAGTGAAGGGTGGGGCAGCTAACCCATCGCCTCCAGTAGGACCTGCATTAGGTGCTAAGGGGGTAAACATCATGGAATTTTGCAAGCAGTTCAATGCGCGTACCCAAGACAAGCCAGGTAAGGTATTACCCGTTGTAATTACTGTGTATGCAGATAAGTCTTTCGATTTTATCATTAAGACACCTCCCGTTGCTGTTCAGCTTATTGAGGTTGCAGGAATAAAAGGAGGGTCAGGCGAACCTAACCGTAAAAAGGTAGGTAAAGTTACTTGGGAACAAGTAGAGACAATCGCCAAAGATAAAATGAGCGATTTAAATGCGTTTACGGTAGAGTCAGCCATGAAAATGGTTGCTGGTACAGCACGTAGTATGGGTATCACGGTAAGCGGTGATGCGCCCTGGAACAATTAATTAACAGAAATCAGTTTAAGAAAGTGGCTAGATTAACAAAAAATCAAAAAGCGGCACTATCCAAAATTGAAGCTGGTAAAGCGTATACTTTGCAGGAAGCAGCAGCACTTGTAAAGGATATCACCACAACTAAGTTTGATGCATCCGTAGATATCGACGTTCGTTTGGGCGTTGATCCTCGTAAGGCAAATCAAATGGTACGTGGCATCGCAACTTTGCCTCATGGAACCGGTAAGACCGTACGCGTTTTAGTTTTATGTACTCCTGACAAGGAGGAAGAGGCTAAAGCAGCAGGTGCGGATTATGTAGGTTTAGATGAGTATATCAGCAAGATAGAAGGAGGATGGACCGATGTTGATATCATTATTACCATGCCTAGTGTAATGGCTAAAGTAGGTAGATTAGGTCGTATTTTAGGACCTAGAAACCTAATGCCAAACCCGAAATCGGGAACAGTAACCCAAGATGTAGGTAAAGCTGTGACAGAAGTAAAAGGTGGTAAGATTGATTTCAAAGTAGATAAAACCGGGATCATTCATGCTTCAGTGGGTAAAGTGTCATTCGATGCAGATAAGATTTACGATAATGCGTTGGAAGTAATTCAAACCATTTCAAAATTGAAACCTTCTGCAGCGAAAGGAACATATTTTAAGAGTATCCACCTCTCATCTACGATGAGCCCGGGTATTCAGGTCGAAACTAAATCAGTAGCGGGGATTTAATCATGAGAAAAGAAGAAAAACAAGAAATTGTTCAAGCTTTAACTGATCAGATCAAATCTTATGGCAATTTCTATATTACCGATACTGCTGATTTGACTGTAGCAAAAATTAATAGTATTCGTCGTAAATGCTTTGAAAGAGGAATTAAAATACAAGTAGCAAAAAATTCATTAATTGCTAAGGCATTAGAAGCGGCTGGTGTTGATTCTTCTGAATTGAGAGATACCTTAAAGGGCGCATCGACTATATTATTTTCAGAAACGGGTAATTTACCTGCGAAGTTAATAAAGGAATTGCGTAAAGAGGGTGATAAGCCGGTGCTAAAAAGTGCCTATATTGATGCCGCTGTATTTGTTGGTGATAATCAATTAGATGCTCTTGTAGCGCTGAAATCTAAAAATGAGCTTATCGGCGATATTATCGGATTGCTTCAATCGCCTGCTAAGAATGTTGTTTCTGCTCTTCAATCTGGTGGCAGTACAATTGCAGGTTTGGTTAAAACTTTACAAGAGAGAGGTTAACGGTACCTTAAACATCGTTGTATTAAATAATTATTAAAAAAAGTAAATTCAAAAATTTAAAATAAAATGGCAGATTTAAAAGCGTTTGCTGAGCAGTTAGTAAACTTAACAGTAAAAGAAGTTAACGAGTTAGCTCAAATCTTAAAAGATGAGTATGGTATTGAGCCAGCTGCTGCAGCTGTAGCTGTTGCTGGCCCTGCTGCAGGTGGTGATGCTCCTGCTGCTGCTGAAGAGAAGACATCTTTTGATGTCATCTTGAAAGAAGCTGGTGGCCAAAAATTGGCTGTTGTTAAATTAGTGAAAGACTTAACTGGTTTAGGTCTTAAAGAAGCAAAAGATTTAGTTGATGGAGCACCAAAAGAATTAAAAGCTGGTGTTTCTAAAGATGAAGCTGAAGCGTTGAAAAAACAACTAGAAGAAGCAGGAGCTGTTGTTGAGGTTAAATAATTCTCATCTAAAGAGATCCTAAATGGTTTAGACTCCGGTTGTTCACCGGGGTCTATTGCCGTTTATATAATCCCAAAAAAATGTTTGACAGTACAAAGTCGCTATAGCCGATTGAAACCTGTTACTTGAAGTTTAATTTAAACTAAAATCTAATTCCCTTGGCAAACAAAGATATTCGTAACGAAAGAGTAAACTTTGCAACCAGCAAAAAGGTTATCGATTACCCCGATTTTCTGGATGTGCAATTACAGTCTTTCAGGGAGTTTTTCCAATTGGAAACGACTTCTGATAACCGCCATCAGGAAGGGCTGTTCAAAGTTTTTTCCGAAAACTTTCCTATTTCTGATTCAAGAAACATATTTGTGCTTGAATTTTTGGATTATTTTATAGATCCGCCACGTTATGATATTCAGGAATGTATCGAACGGGGCTTAACTTATAGTGTTCCGCTAAAAGCTAAGTTGCGTTTATCATGTAATGATGAAGAACACGAGGATTTCGAAACTATTGTACAGGATGTTTATTTGGGAACTATCCCTTATATGACGCCTAAAGGTACGTTCGTTATCAATGGCGCAGAACGGGTTATTGTATCACAACTTCACCGTTCTCCAGGTGTATTCTTCGGCCAAAGTCGCCATACCAATGGCACCAAACTATACTCTGCAAGAGTTATTCCTTTTAAAGGTTCATGGATCGAATTTGCAACAGACGTTAATAATGTGATGTATGCTTATATCGATCGTAAAAAGAAATTCCCCGTAACAACGCTTTTGCGTGCAATTGGTTATGACTCGGATAAAGATATTCTGGAATTATTCGAACTAGCTGATGAAGTGAAAGTAAGTAAATCCGGTTTAAAGAAACTGGTAGGCCGTAAATTGGCCGCTAGGGTGTTGAAGAGATGGGTAGAAGATTTTGTAGATGAAGATACAGGTGAAGTGGTATCGATTGACCGTAATGAAATTATTTTAGAACGAGAAACGATTCTGGAAGACGATCATATCGACATGATTATTGATGCTGGCGTTAAATCGATCATCTTGACCAAAGAAGATGGAGCGAATAATGCCGACTATTCCATTATCTATAACACTTTACAAAAAGATACTTCCAACTCAGAGAAAGAAGCGGTAGAACATATTTACCGTCAATTACGTAATGCTGAACCACCTGATGAGGAAACGGCGCGCGGTATCATTGAACGCTTGTTCTTCTCTGATAAACGATATGACCTCGGTGATGTGGGGCGCTACCGCATTAATCGTAAATTGCAACTGGATACGCCAGATGAAATTAAGGTATTAACCAAGCAAGATATTATTGCCATTGTCAAATACCTGATCAACTTAATTAACTCGAAGGCGGAAGTCGATGATATCGACCACTTGTCTAATCGGCGTGTACGTACCGTAGGCGAGCAGTTATATGCGCAATTTGGTGTGGGGCTTTCTCGTATGGCACGTACCATTCGCGAACGGATGAATATTCGTGATAACGAGGTGTTCACACCAACAGATTTGATCAATGCACGTACGTTGTCATCTGTGATCAACTCCTTCTTTGGAACCAATCAGTTGTCGCAGTTCATGGATCAAACAAATCCATTGGCGGAAATTACCCACAAGCGTCGTCTTTCTGCGCTTGGGCCAGGCGGACTTTCCCGTGAGCGTGCAGGTTTCGAAGTACGTGACGTGCACTATACACATTATGGTCGCCTTTGTACGATCGAGACGCCGGAGGGACCGAACATTGGTTTGATCTCCTCCCTCTGTGTACATGCAAAAATTAATAACCTCGGGTTTATCGAAACACCTTATCGTAAGGTTGAAGAAGGTAGGGTAGTGGTGGAAGAACCTGTCATATATTTATCAGCAGAAGACGAAGATGGTAAAACCATTGCTCAAGCAAATGCGGAGTATGACGAAAAAGGTAACTTCACAACCCCAAAAGTAAAAGCGCGTTTTGAAGGCGATTTTCCTATTATCGAACCTGAGCGGTTGGATTTAATGGACGTAGCGCCAAACCAAATTACGTCAATTGCGGCGTCTTTGATTCCATTCTTGGAGCATGATGATGCCAACCGTGCGTTAATGGGATCGAACATGCAGCGTCAGGCCGTTCCATTATTGCGCCCACAGGCACCAATTGTAGGTACCGGTTTGGAAGGCCGGGTAGCCAGTGATTCGCGGACATTGATTAATGCTGAAGGCAGCGGTGTAGTGGAGTATGTAGATGCTAATGAAATCAAGATCCGTTATGATAGAAATGAAGATGAAAAGCTTGTTTCTTTCGATGATGATATTAAGACATACCGCTTAATTAAATTTAAGAAAACCAACCAAAGTACGTGTATTAACCTTAAACCCATTGTTCGTAAAGGACAACGTGTAGTAGAAGGACAGGTATTATGCGAAGGCTATGCAACGGAAAATGGCGAATTGGCTCTAGGTCGTAACCTGAAGGTAGCGTTCATGCCTTGGCAAGGGTATAACTTTGAAGATGCAATCGTGATTTCGGAACGCGTTGTTAGTCAAGATATCTTTACTTCACTTCACATTGAAGAATTTGAGCTAGAGGTTCGTGATACAAAACGTGGGGAAGAAGAGTTAACCGCTGATATCCCGAATGTTTCGGAAGAAGCGACTAAGGATTTAGATGAAAATGGTATTATCCGCATAGGTGCGGAAGTTCGCGAAGGGGATATATTAATCGGTAAAATTACGCCTAAAGGTGAGTCCGATCCTTCTCCGGAAGAGAAGTTACTACGTGCCATTTTCGGAGACAAGGCGGGAGATGTAAAAGATGCATCATTGAAAACACCACCTTCTATTAGGGGAGTAGTTATCGATACAAAGCTATTCTCACGTGCAAAGAAGGCCGATAAAAAAGAAGAAAAAGTTGCTTTAGAAAAACTGGAACTTAATCATGAGCGTGCTGTTCGTGTGTTAAGAGAAAGGTTATTGGATAAATTATTCGCTATTGTCAATGGTAAAACTTCGCAAGGCGTTTACAACGTATATAAAGAGTTGTTGATACCTAAAGGAGCCAAGTTTACACAGAAGATGTTAGCAGAGCTGGATTTTGCGAATATTAATCCTGCAAAGTGGACTACCGATGACGATAAGAATGAATTGGTAAAACAAGCATTGCACTTCTACAATATCAAGTTAAACGAAGAACTTGGTGCATATCGTCGGGAAAAGTTTGCGATCACTGTTGGAGACGAGCTCCCTTCCGGTATTGTTCAAATGGCGAAGGTTTACGTTGCTAAAAAACGCAAACTCAAGGTAGGAGATAAAATGGCGGGTCGCCACGGAAATAAAGGTATTGTTGCTCGTATTGTACGGGATGAAGATATGCCTTTCTTGGAAGATGGAACCCCTGTTGATATCGTACTGAATCCGCTTGGTGTGCCGTCGCGGATGAACCTAGGGCAGATTTATGAGACCGTCTTAGGCTGGGCCGGACAAAAATTAGGTGTTAAGTTTGCGACACCTATATTCGATGGTGCAACTACTGAAGAAGTGGAAGGATGGGTAGCCAAAGCTGGTTTGCCTGCATCAGGTAGAACCTATCTGTATAACGGTTTAACAGGAGAGCGATTTGATCAACCAACGACTGTAGGCGTGATTTACATGCTTAAATTAGGCCACATGGTAGATGATAAAATGCACGCTCGTTCTATCGGACCATACTCACTCATTACACAGCAACCATTGGGTGGTAAGGCCCAGTTCGGGGGACAACGTTTTGGTGAGATGGAGGTATGGGCATTGGAAGCATTTGGTGCATCCAATATCTTACAAGAAATACTCACTGTTAAGTCAGATGATGTTATCGGTAGAGCTAAAACCTATGAAGCGATTGTTAAGGGAGATAACCTTCCAACACCATCTGTGCCAGAATCATTTAATGTATTGGTACACGAGCTTCGCGGCTTAGGTTTAGATATCACATTAGAGTAATTTAGGTATAAGGTATGAGGTATAAGGTTGAAGGCTATGATGGCCAATGCCTTTTACCTTTTGCCTTAAGCCTTAAAACCTTAAAAAAGCTATGTCTTACAAAAAGGATAATAAAATAAAAAGCAATTTCACTTCGATAACCATTAGCTTGTCGTCTCCAGAAGCCATTTTGGAACGTTCTAGTGGGGAAGTGTTAAAACCGGAAACGATTAACTACCGTACTTATAAACCTGAGCGCGATGGTTTGTTCTGTGAACGCATTTTTGGTCCGGTAAAGGATTATGAATGCCATTGCGGTAAATATAAGCGTATCCGTTATAAAGGAATTGTTTGTGATCGTTGTGGTGTTGAAGTGACCGAGAAAAAGGTACGTCGCGAACGAATGGGACACATCAATTTAGTAGTGCCTGTTGCCCATATTTGGTATTTCCGTTCGTTGCCTAACAAGATTGGTTACTTACTTGGTCTTCCTACCAAGAAGTTGGATATGATTATCTATTACGAACGATATGTCGTTATCCAAGCAGGTGTGAAAGAGGAAGATGGTATCCAATATATGGACTTCTTAACGGAAGAAGAGTATTTGGATATTTTGGATACGTTGCCAAAAGAAAATCAATATCTTGAAGACAAAGACCCTCAGAAGTTCATCGCTAAGATGGGTGCTGAAGCGTTGGAAGAATTGTTACAACGCATAGACTTAGATCAACTTTCTTATGATTTACGTCATCAAGCCGCTAATGAAACTTCGCAGCAACGTAAAAATGAAGCATTAAAACGCCTGCAGGTGGTAGAAGCGTTCCGCGGTTCTCGTGAACGTATTGAAAATCGTCCAGAATGGATGATCGTTAAAATCGTTCCGGTTATTCCTCCTGAATTACGTCCATTAGTGCCTTTAGAGGGAGGGCGTTTTGCGACTTCTGATTTAAATGATTTATATCGTCGGGTAATTATCCGAAATAACCGTCTAAAAAGATTAATCGAAATCAAAGCCCCTGAAGTAATCTTACGTAATGAAAAACGGATGCTTCAGGAAGCGGTTGATTCACTATTTGATAATTCACGTAAAGTGAATGCAGTCAAGACAGAAGGTAACCGTGCGTTGAAATCCTTATCAGATATCTTAAAAGGTAAGCAAGGGCGTTTTCGCCAAAACTTATTGGGTAAGCGTGTCGACTATTCAGCGCGTTCGGTAATTGTGGTTGGACCAAACCTGAAATTACATGAATGTGGTTTACCTAAAGATATGGCAGCAGAGCTTTACAAACCATTTATCATTCGTAAAATGATTGAACGTGGTGTAGTGAAGACGGTGAAATCAGCAAAAAAGATTGTTGATCGTAAAGATCCGATCGTTTGGGATATCTTAGAAAATGTATTGAAAGGACACCCTGTTCTCTTGAACCGTGCCCCTACATTACACCGTTTAGGTATCCAAGCTTTCCAACCGAAATTGGTGGAAGGAAAGGCGATTCAGTTACACCCCTTAGTGTGTACAGCGTTCAACGCTGACTTTGACGGTGACCAGATGGCCGTACATTTGCCTCTAGGTAATGCGGCGATTTTGGAAGCGCAAATTTTGATGTTGGCCGCGCATAATATCTTAAATCCTGCTAATGGTACGCCGATTACCGTACCATCTCAGGACATGGTATTAGGACTTTACTATATCACGAAAGGGCGTAGAACGGATAAAGAGCGAGTTGTAAAAGGTCAGGATATGATTTTTTACTCGCCAGAAGAAGTGATTATTGCCTATAACGAAAAGAAAATTGATCTTCATGCCTTTATTAAGGTTAAAACCAATGTAAAGGATAAAGATGGTAATATCGTTAAACAAGTCATCGATACTACTGTTGGAAGAGTATTATTTAATCAAGTTGTACCGGAAGAAGTAGGTTATATCAATGAACTTTTAACGAAGAAGTCATTGCGTGATATCATTGGCGATGTTGTAAAGAATACAGGTATGGCAAGAGCCGCCCAGTTTTTGGATGATATCAAAGAGCTTGGTTTCCAAATGGCTTTCCGTGGTGGATTATCCTTTAACTTGCAAGACTTAAATATTCCTGACGCTAAAGCGGGATTGATCGAGCAGGCAACCAGAGAAGTCGAAGAAGTAATGAATAACTATAATATGGGATTCATTACCAATAACGAGCGTTATAACCAGATCATCGATATCTGGACACGTATCAACAATCGTTTGACGGCTAACGTAATGGATATTTTATCTAACGACAATCAGGGCTTTAATTCGGTATACATGATGCTGGATTCTGGAGCACGGGGTTCGAAGGAACAGATTCGTCAGCTGTGTGGAATGCGTGGATTGATGGCGAAACCTCAGAAATCCGGCTCATCAGGTGGTGAGATTATCGAAAATCCAATCTTATCTAACTTTAAAGAAGGATTATCGGTATTGGAGTATTTTATCTCTACACACGGTGCTCGTAAAGGTTTGGCGGATACAGCCTTGAAAACGGCAGATGCCGGTTATTTGACTCGTCGTCTGCATGATGTGGCGCAGGATATGATTGTTACCGAAGAGGACTGTGGTACGTTAAGAGGTATCTTTACCACTGCTTTAAAAGATAATGAGGATATTGTAGAGCCGTTGTACGACCGTATTTTAGGACGTACTTCGCTTCATGATGTATATGATCCGGTAACTAATGAACTACTCGTAAACGCTGATCAGGATATTACCGAGGAGATTGCTGAAAAAATTGAACAGTCTTCAGTAGAAGGTATCGAAATTCGATCGGTATTGACTTGCGAGAGCAAACGTGGTGTTTGCGCATTATGTTACGGACGTAATTTGGCATCTGGTAAACGGGTGCAAATGGGCGAAGCGGTTGGAGTTATCGCAGCTCAATCTATCGGTGAGCCTGGTACACAGCTTACCCTTCGTACCTTCCACGTTGGGGGTACCGCTTCTAACATTGCAGCAGAATCGCAAATTACCGCTAAATTTGACGGGATCATTGAGTTCGAAAATATGCGTTCTGTAGAACGGGAGACAGAGGAAGGAAAGTTACATATTGTATTAGGTCGTTCTGGTGAGTTCCGTATATTGGAACCGGAATCTAAGAAAGTCTTAATGACAAATAATATTCCTTACGGTTCGTTCCTTTACGTGGCAGATGGTGACAAAGTAACTAAGGGTGATCGCATCTGTTCATGGGATCCATATAATGCAGTAATTATTTCAGAATTTGCCGGTAAGGTTGAATTCGATGCCATTATTGAAGGCGTGACTTACCGTGAAGAATCGGATGAACAAACTGGTCACCGTGAAAAAGTGATTATTGATACCCGTGATAAAACGAAGAACCCCGCTATTAAGATTTTAGATAACACAGGTGATGTCATTCGTACATACAATTTACCGGTAGGAGCACACATTGCTGTGGATAATGCTGGAAAAGCAAAAGTGGGGGAAATCATTGCAAAGATTCCACGTTCGGCAGGTAAAACGCGCGATATTACAGGTGGTTTACCGCGTGTTACAGAATTGTTTGAAGCGCGTAATCCATCTAATCCTGCGGTTGTCACTGAAATTGATGGTGTAGTTGCCTTAGGTGGCGTTAAGCGTGGTAACCGTGAAATTCAAATTGAATCGCGCGATGGCCAAGTGAAAAAATACTTGGTGCCACTTTCTAAGCATATCTTGGTGCAAGATAACGACTTTGTAAAGGCTGGTATGCCGCTTTCTGATGGTTCTATTTCTCCTTCGGATATCTTAGCGATAAAAGGTCCTGCTGCCGTACAAGAATACTTGGTAAATGGTATTCAAGAGGTTTATCGTCTACAAGGTGTGAAGATTAACGATAAGCATTTCGAAACCATCGTACATCAGATGATGCAGAAAGTGATGATTGAAGATCCAGGAGATACGCGTTTCTTAGAAAAAGATGCAGTCAATAAATGGGATTTTATGGAAGAAAACGATTCCATGTATGATAAGAAGGTTGTTGTTGATTCGGGAGACTCCAATGTATTGAAGGCTGGTCAAATTGTATCTTTACGTAAATTGCGCGAAGAGAATTCTAGCTTAAAACGAAGAGACCTGAAATTGGTTCAGGTTCGGGATGCTATTGCGGCTACGTCTAGCCCAATGCTCCAAGGGATTACCCGTGCTTCGTTAGGTACGAAATCATTTATTTCCGCAGCTTCCTTCCAGGAAACAACTAAGGTGTTGAATGAGGCAGCTATCAGTGGTAAACGTGACGACTTATTAGGTCTAAAAGAGAATGTCATTGTTGGGCACCTTATTCCGTCAGGAACTGGTTTGCGCAATTATGATCGGATCATCGTTGGATCAAAAGAGGAATATGATCAGTTATTAGCTTCTAAAGAAGAAGTATAATACTGTGATAACACTTCCTTCCATTGTTACTGGTGGAGGGGAAGGAGGAGCATCTATTAAAAGGCCTCGCAAATTCATTTTGCGGGGCCCTTTTTATATTAGTTTCTTTATCTTTACCGAATAAACACCCTATAATACGAACTAGGAGAGCATATGGAAGAACAAAATAATAATAATCAGCTGAATATAGAATTAACGGAAGAAACGGCAGAAGGAATATATTCCAACCTAGCTATTATCACCCATTCACATACCGAATTTGTTGTTGATTTTATTCGGGTTATGCCTGGAGTTCCAAAGGCAAAGGTGAAATCAAGAATTGTGTTGACACCTGAGCATGCCAAACGGTTAATGAAGGCGTTTCAAGATAATATCGCAAAATACGAGGCTATGAATGGAAAAATTGACACCCATGAAGAGCCTCCTTTTCCCATGAATTTTGGAGGTCCAACGGCGCAAGCATAGCGTTTAGTTATTAGTTGGTCGTTGATGGTTAATCGTTTTAACCTTGTAATATTTTTATGAAACGTATAGTGATTTGACCAATAACGAATAACCAATAAAAAATACATGAAATATCTGGATTTTAAAGGAAAGTGGGTATTGATTACGGGAGCTTCTTCTGGTTTGGGAGAGGAAATGGCGAGACAATTGGCCTACCAGTATGGTGCTCATCTCATTTTGTTGGCGCGTAGACAAGAGCGTTTAGAACAACTGCGAGAGTTGATAGAGCGGGAGACCAACTCAAAAGTGGATGTCGTGGTTGCCGATTTGTCGAAATCAGAAGAGGTAGAAGAATTGTTTTTGTCCATTTTGGATAAACGAGCTATTTATGCTGCCATTTTAAATGCTGGTATAACCTACTTGGGGGAGCATCTAGCATTATCCAATGAGCGATTCAATCAAATGATCCAAACCAATGTTGTGAGTATTACTTATATGACCACCTTATTGGCACGTTATTTTGAAGAGAGGCAATCTAAGGGAGGGATGATGATCGTATCAAGTATGGCGGCCATCTTTCCAACGCCATTTCAAGCAGCTTATGCGGGAACAAAGGCTTATTTATTAAATTTTGCTTCTGCTTTATCTCAAGAATTAACAAATAAACAGTTTTCTATTACCGTTTTTATGCCAGGAGGCATTGCAACGGAAATGACGGCGGGCAATGGTTTTAATGAACTCCGTGGTTATTTAATGCCTGTAAAACAAGTGGCAAAAGAGGGGTTGACAGCGTTTAAGAAAAGAAGACCTACCTATATTCCAGGATTTTTCAATCGCCTAAGCAGTAAATTGTCCTTTTTACTTCGAAAAGACTTTATTATCAAGCAAACAGGTAAGACCTACAAGAAATCGTTGGATAAACATTCGGGTTTGTGAGTTTCCAGTTGTGAGTTATGAGATTTTTTACGCACAACTCACAACGCGTAACACACAACTTATTTAAACCACTCCATTACTTCGTCTTTTGTTGGCATAGTGGCTTCAATTTTCATTTTTTTCCGTAATCCTCCCAAGTCGTTAAAGACTTTATTGGGATTAGCAGTCTTTAATGATTCAATAGTCGTAAGCCCCATTTTCTGTAATACAGGAACCCAGATGGCAGGTACTCCTTGCGACTCATAGTCATTAACAGAAGCCATTTTAACAATTTTTTCAGGACGCATTTGCGGGAAAAATAACACATCCTGTATACTCGATTGATTGGTCATCAGCATAGCCAATCGGTCAATACCGATACCGATACCCGCTGTTGGAGGCATACCATATTCTAGCGCTCTTAAAAAATCATAGTCAATAAACATGGCCTCGTCATCTCCGCGCTCCATCAATTTTAGCTGATCCTCGAATCGTTTTAATTGGTCAATCGGATCATTCAGCTCTGAATACGCGTTAGCGAGTTCTTTTCCATTAATTATCAACTCAAAGCGTTCCACCAATCCTTCTTTGCTTCGGTGTTTTTTTGTTAACGGACTCATTTCTATAGGATAGTCAATAATAAATGTCGGCTGGATATAGTGATGCTCGCATTGCTCACCAAATAGCTCATCAATTAGTTTACCTTTACCCATGCTTTCATCGACAGGAATTTCCAGCTTTTTGCAAATGGCTCTTAACCCATCTTCGTCAAGCGCACTAACATCAAAACCGGTATGTTCTTGAATGGCATCATATATACTGATCCGTTTATAAGGAGCTGCAAAATTAATGAGATGATCACCAACTTGAACAGTTGTTTTACCATTGGTAGACAAAGCTACCTGCTCAAAGAGTTTTTCGGTAGTGTCCATCATCCATAGGTAATCCTTATAAGCAACGTAAAATTCCAAGACGGTGAATTCTGGATTATGCGTTCTGTCCATGCCTTCATTTCTGAAGTTTCGGCTAAATTCATAAACCCAATCGTAGCCGCCAACAATTAGGCGTTTTAAGTAGAGTTCATTGGCGATACGCAAGTAAAGCGGAATATCCAGTGCATTGTGGTGGGTAATAAAAGGCCGAGCTGCGGCACCACCTGGAATACTTTGTAACACGGGAGTATCTACTTCCAAAGCTCCTTGAGTATCTAAAAAACTGCGGATAGCTGATTTCACTTTACTTACCTTAGCAAACGTTTCGCGTACATGCGGGTTAACCACTAAGTCTACATAACGTTGTCTATACCGGAACTCAGGATCGGTAACGGCATCAAATACTTTTCCATCAGCTTCTTTTACTACAGGCAAGGGTTTTAGTGATTTGGAAAGTACTGTTAATGACGTTGCGTGAATAGATATGGTGCCTGTCTGCGTAGTAAATACATGACCTTTAATACCAATAAAGTCACCTATATCGAGCAGTTTTTTAAAAACGGTATTGTATAAGGTTTTATCGTCTGTCGGGCAAAGTTCATCTCGGTTAAGATAAACCTGTATGCGCCCAGTGCTATCCTGAAGTTCTATAAAAGAAGCGCTTCCCATTACCCGTCTACTCATCATCCGCCCAGCGATGCTAATGTTTTTATAATTTAGCTTGTCGCGTTCGTAATTTTTATGAATATCCTGTGCGTTTACATTCACTTCAAACGCTTCGGCCGGATAAGGATTAATGCCTAACTTCTCCAATTGTTCCAGGGCTTGCCTGCGCAATACTTCCTGTTCTGATAGCATACTGCTCATTTAATTTTTTTAACGTTTTGTTTGGAAATTACCCTATTCTTTAATTTCGCAAACTTAGATAAAATTGGCTTTATATGCAATTATTGTAGCATTTACAGCACGCGTTACGTTAGCTAAATACATGAGAAAAATTTTTACGCAGCGGGTTTTGCTATGGCAGTAGTACGCTAGCTTGACAATAAGAGTTAATAGGTTTTTTGCGTATTTTTGAATTATTGTTTAATTGCTGTAGTGAAGTACCGCCTAGGAATTTTAAATAAAAACAAAAAATTAACACTAGAAAGTGCATTGGATGGCTGTGTCCAAAAAGATGATGAACGAAGTAAAGCGTTTATTTATAAAAAATACTACGGTTACATCCTGGCGGTGATTATTCGGTATATTAAAAATGAATATGACGCGGAAGAATTAGTCAATGAAACGTTTATTAAGGCATTCAAGCATCTTCCAAAATTCAATCATGTAGGCGAAGGAAACGTGTTAGAAAAGTCTTTTAGGGGTTGGTTAGCACGGATTGCGGCAAATCTTTCTATCGATTTATTACGGAGCCAAAAGAACATGGTAACCACAGACGAAGTAAGCGAACATGATGTTAATCCAGTAATGGTAACGGTGGCAGATAAACTGTATGCGGAAGATATTTTAAGGTTATTGGATAAGCTTCCGGAAATCCAGCGAGTAATATTTAATCTTTATGAAGTGGAGGGATATGCACATGATGAGATTGGGAAATTGCTGAATATTCCAGATAGCACTTCCAGAACATACCTAACCCGGGCGAAACAAAAATTAAGAAAATTATATATGGGAGAAATCGTTAAAGGAAGTTGAATTTTTTGGACGGTCCAAGTACTATAATGAGCATAAATACATGAAAGAAAACGAACATAAGGAACTGATAGAACGTATGGCAGATGTCTTGCGCGGACATTCAGCACCTTATAAAGAAGGGGCGTGGGAGCATTTTGTTGCCAAGCATGGGAAAAGAAGAAGGGTAATTCCTCTTTGGTATTTAAGTGGGGCCGCTGCCACCTTAATATTCGGTGTGGCCCTCTACCTATATAGAGGAAATTTTGATTCATCGATTCATCCAACAGCTACCAACTTTGCAAAACGTGTAACAGAAATAAATAAATCTAATGATACTGTAGATGGAGGAGATTCATTGGTGGTTGAATCTAAAAAACAAATACCAATGAATGATCACACTAATGCTTTGGCGGTAGCGGTACCTAAACCGTTAACACATAAAAACCACATACCGGATGAAACCGGAGAAACTGTACAGGAAATAAACAAGGACTTCCATCCTACAGAAGCTTTAGCAAGCAAACAAGCTGATTTACAGGAATCGTCGCCTGCAGGTCAGGACTATGTGGTGCAGCAAAAAGAAACAGTGCAAAAAGATCATGAACAGTTAACGGAAAATCGCAAAAAGGATGGTGAAGAAAGTGCTTTAATGCAAATGCTACAAGAAAACGATTCGTATATTTCTTCAGGAGAAGAATCAAAGATGCATATGGCTAGTCAGACGAATAGCGGTAAGTGGAATGTAGGTGTAGTACTCGCGCCCTCGGTAACCGGAGAGCGGTTAAATATGGGTGGAGGTGTGGCCGTTGCTTACCGTATTTCCAATAGATTATCGATAGGTTCGGGAGTTTCGGTAGTCGATCTCGGTTTGCATAACTCGACCCCCTTCAGTCCTTCTTCGTCTGGCCAAATGAACGCTCCCGTATCTACCGATGTTTTGAGCAGCAGGAGCGCTATGTTAAGCGCCAAGTCCAGTGAAACGAAGGAACTTGTTTCCGTGAATACGAAGCTACTGGCCTTAGATGTACCCATAGACTTGAAATACGACCTGAGTAAACAATTTTATGTAAGCGCTGGTGTATCATTTTTTGCGGTGTTAAACGAAGATCGTGTGAATAATTATACAACAACTACTCCGACGAATAGAACATTACAAAATACGGACGGATACGCTTTTTCTCAACCTGAGTTCCAAGTAAAAAGCGTGCATGAAGCCTCTTCTGAGACGCCTTATCAGGGAAATAGTTATTCAGGATTCCTCAATTTTTCTGTAGGACGGAAGATGCCTGTTTTCAAAAAAGTTGGTTTGTCTGTAGAACCGTTTATAAAGATCCCTATAGGAGAGTTGTCTAAACAGGATATGAACCTTCGTTATGGAGGTGTTCGTGTAATTACCAACTTCTAATTAGGTCGTTCTTAGTGTAAACCGTTGTGCTTTTTGAAAAAATAATCGTGTATTTGAATGAAGCATATCTACTATATCCTTCCAATTACAAGTAGTATTCAAGCGGTAGCACTCTGGCCTATAATTTTGGCCAATAAATCGTGGAAGGCATGTGGGGTTCCTACGCACATATTACGTCATGAAAAGATTCATCATCAACAACAATTGGAAATGCTTGTGCTTCCTTTTTATATTTGGTACAGCATAGAATGGTTAGTCAGATGGCTGATTTACCGTGATCGGAAGAAAGCTTATCGAGAAATATCCTTAGAGAAAGAAGCCTATGCAAATGATGGTAACCCCGGTTATTTGCAAGAAAGAAAATATTGGAGTTTCTTAAACTATTTTTAATCCGAGCGCCGTCTTTGGAGTGCAAATAAAAAGGAATTGAGGTATTAAGACGGGTTAAAGGAATAGTGTTAGAGGTTTAAACTAAAAAACAACGGCCTGTCCTTTCATTGAAAGACAGGCCGTTGTTTTTTAGTAGGACTGTTTTTTTTAAATCCTTAATATAAAGTAAACTCTACTCTCCGGTTTGCTTGTCGTCCTTCTGCGGTTGCATTGGAAGCGATCGGTTGTGTAGGACCATATCCTGTAGCTTCAATTCGTGATGGATTTGCTCCTTTGCTTACAAGGTAGGCCTTTACCGCTTCTGCGCGTTCTTTAGACAGACGCATATTGGTTTGCATCGAACCGGTATTATCGGTATGACCAGCTAACTTAAGACTAAAGTGCTTGTCTACTAATAATTGAGCTACACGGTTTAAACTTGCAAAAGACGTAGAGCGGATGGTTGCTTTTCCTAAATCAAACTCTAGGTTTTTAATGGCTTCATCGACTACCTTACGGTCTTCTTCTGTAACCGTAATCTGCTGAACTACTTGTTTCGCTTCAGGAAGTGGACAGCCCGATCCATCTACTTTTGTATTTGCTGGGGTTCCAGGGCACTTGTCATATTTATTCGCTACGCCATCTTCATCATCGTCAGCCAAATCTGTTGCTAACTGTGCCTTTAACGCTTCGTTTTCTTCTTGTTGTGCCTTTAACGCGGCAGCTAATTCATCATAGCTTGCTTGATAGTCACGTTTCATGGCGGCAACCGGGTTGCTATGTGCCAAGAATGGTTTTTCCTTAGCGCCCAAGGCGAATTCGAGACCTACGTGACCATAAGAAAACTTATCGTTAGTACCTAAATTAACCCCATCAAAGTCGGGTGATTTAACAAAATTCATCGTATAACCTAAATCGATGTTGATGCCTGGAGCAACACCAAATTTAAGTCCTAATCCTAAAGGAATAAAAAACTTGGTAGTACTTTCCGCAGTATTTTCCGTACCGTCACTTGCAATAAAAGTAGATTCAAAAGTCATTGCACCACCACCTGCGGTTAAGTAAGGTTGGATTAATCCATTTTCATGTCTCCAATTCACATTAGCCAATGTTATATTAGCGGATAAGGAAGCAGACCAAGGTATTTTGGTTTCAAAAGAGGAATTTTCAGGTCCATTTTTTCCGGCTACTTTGCCACCCATGTATGCTGCTTGAATACCAAAACCGGGTAAAATCTGCTTTTTAATATAAGCACTGTAGCCAAGATTATATTCCGATCCTTTGAAGTCTCTATGAAACCCGAAAGGGTTCCATGGGGTTAATACGCCGCCATTGACACCTATTGACCAAGTTCTATACTCTGACTCGGGAGCAAAAGGTTTAACCTCATTAACTTGGGTAGACTGTGCAAATACGCTGGTGGTAGTAGCTATAGCGATAGTTGCAATAAGGCAAGTTTTTCTTTTTATCATGAAATTTAATTTTGATTAAAATCTGTATTTCATTATGAAATTCGGTATTTGTTAAACAAAAAATAAGCCGATTTTAACTTTCTGAAAATCAAAAGATTGTTTAGGTTTACGCTTGGGCTAGGCTGTGCTAAAAAAAGGACGGTTTTCCATCGAAACCGCCCATATCACTAAGGCGTTATTTAGCGCAATCGATCTACTGACCGTATTAATTTAATGTCTTTTTTTACCCCTTTTAACGCTAAGATGAGGAAGATGAGATTAATCGGAATTAAAAGTGTTCCGATGCCGATATTGCTTAAATTCAAGGTTTTACTTACTTCGATAAGGGCGTTGTTTGCTGCTATATAAAGCCATAGCGCAAACAATAAAACTAAAACGATGGTGATTAAAATAAAGCTTACCTGTTTTTTCCGGTTTTTATACTGGGCAATGGTTAATAAAGGTAAAAATCCTAATAAAACGGTTGCTATGGTTTGCAATACAAAAACAAAAGACGTGTTTAATTGATTTTGTCCTCCTGCACTATCCAGCTTGCCTGTTACCTTGAGGGCCATTGCTATACCATTGGTATCGATATATTGAACATAAGGAAACAAGAATAAAGCTAAAATAGTCACAGAAGCAAGTAACAACCAAATAGTCTGTATGCGTTGTATCATGGGATATATAAATAAGTTCATACAAAGATAAGATATTCAGCGTAACACACAACTTGATACTCAAACGCAAAATAGCTAAGTTTGCATGCGGTGAGCCCAGTAACGAAACGATATTTTATAGAACTAGCCTTTAACGGTAATGCTTATCACGGTTGGCAAATACAACCAAATGCTTTAAGTGTGCAGCAAGTGGTGGATCGCGTTTTAGGGCAGGTGTTGCGACAGCCGGTCAATACGGTAGGTTGTGGAAGAACAGATACTGGTGTACATGCTCAACAGCTTTTTGCTCATTTTGATCTTGACGGAAATATCATTGCAGACAATGAAGCAAAAGTACTAAATAGCATTAATGCCCTTTTACCTCCTGATATTGCGGCTAAAAATATTTTTGAAGTAGCCAATCATGCGCATGCAAGATTTGATGCGATAAAGCGTTCTTATGCCTATTATATTCATTTTAATAAGAACCCCTTTTTAAATGGTTTATCTTGGCGCTTACGGGATAAGCCGGATATAACGGCTATGAATGAGGCTGCCCAATTCATGATGGCTTATCAAGATTTTTCTTGTTTCAGCAAATCGCATACACAGGTTTTTACCAATAATTGCCAGCTGATGCACGCTTCATGGGAGTGGCTTTCGGAAGAACGCTTGGTTTTTCGCATTTCTGCCGACCGGTTTTTAAGGAATATGGTGCGCGCAATTGTCGGTACATTAATCGCTATTGGGAATGGTAAGCAACAACCCACTTATATACATGAGGTTCTTCAAAGTAAAGATCGGCGGGCAGCCGGAACCTCGGTACCTGCTTGTGGACTTTATCTAACGGAAGTGGTTTATCCTTGGGATTTATGCGAGAAACAAAGGTAACAGGAAAAACATACGACATTCAGCTACTCCGGAGATTAGGCGCGTATTTAAAGCCTTATCGAGCGTATTTTATATGGTCGGTTGTCTTAACCATCGTTATTGCCGCAACTGCACCTCTTTTGCCTTTATTGGTTGAATATACCTTAGATCATTTTATTTTGAAAGGAGATTATAGTGGGCTCACGCTATTAACCTTATTGATGTTAGGGCTATTGTTGTTTCAAACCCTTGTACGGTACTACCATACCTTATTGACCAATACCTTGGGTCAGTCGGTTATTTGTGATTTACGAACGCAGATTTTCGCGCACATTACGGATTTGAGATTAAAGTATTTTGATCATACTCCGATAGGTCGGTTAATTACCAGAACGGTCTCTGATCTGGAAACTATAGCCGATATTTTTTCTGAGGGATTGATTCAGATCATTGGGGATATCTTGCAGCTTATTGTGATCATCGCGGTTATGTTTTATACCGATTGGCGCTTGACACTCATTGTTCTGATTCCGATGCCAATTATGGTGATAGCAACCTATTTTTTTAAAGAAGCGATGAAGTCCGCTTTTCAGGATGTACGTTATTGGGTAGCCAACCTGAATACCTTTTTGCAGGAGCATATTTCTGGGATGAGTGTTATCCAATATTTTGCCCGGGAAAAACAAGAAATGGATAAGTTTAAGGCAATCAATGCTGAACATCGAGATGCCAATATACGTTCTAATTGGTATTTTTCAATCTTTTTTCCGGTTATCGAAATCATCATGGCCATAGCATTGGGTTTATTGGTTTGGTATGGTGCTAAATCTATCCTTTCCGAACGAATTTCTGCGGGTGTAGTGGTTGCCTTTATCATGTATATCAACATGATCTTCCGTCCTATACGGGAGCTGGTAGATAAATTCAATACACTACAAATGGGCATGGTAGGAGCAGAGCGTATCTTTAGTGTGTTGGATACGGATGAGCGCACCCCTAATAAGGGTATTTTAAAACCGAATCATATCCATGGGGCAATTGTATTTGACCATGTTTGGTTTGCTTATAATGAGGAGCATTGGGTACTTAAAGATATTAGTTTTGAAGTAAAACCGGGAGAAACACTGGCACTAGTAGGTGCAACAGGTGCCGGAAAATCATCTATCATTAGTATTTTAAGCCGATTTTATGAAATTAACAACGGAACTATTAAATTGGACGGGATAGACATACGTCAGTATGAGCTTTCTTTTTTAAGGAAAACAATAGGTACCGTTTTACAAGACGTTTTTCTATTTTCCGATTCGGTGGCTAATAATATCAACCTTCATAACCCATCAATTACGCGTGAAGCTATTGTTGAGGCCGCTAAAAAAGTTGGTGCACATGAATTTATCGAACGATTACCTGGCAGTTACGATTATGAGGTAAAAGAACGTGGTGCTACATTATCTGCTGGTCAAGCACAGTTATTGTCTTTTATCAGGGCATTGGTGCACGATCCAAAAATCTTAATCTTAGATGAAGCAACCTCGGCTGTTGATACGGAGACCGAGTTACTTATACAGGCTGCGATTGATACTCTAATGAAAGATCGCACCTCAATTGTTATTGCCCACCGCTTATCGACGATTCAAAAAGCAGATCGAATTATTGTTTTGGATCATGGCGAAATTAAGGAGATAGGTAATCATCAAGAGTTACTGCGCCTTAACGGATACTATAAGCGGCTTTATGATCTGCAATTTCATTCGGCAAGCATTTAGGGTTGTTAGCTGTTGGTATCAAGATATCAGTATCAAGTATCAAGATATTCTTAACGCTCTTGGCTTTAAGTTTTTCACTTAAGGTCTTGTGTCTTGCTACTTGTGTCTTATGTCGTCTTGAAGTTGTTGGATGTTGGTTTTTAGAAGTTGCAGTAGCACGGGCAGTAATATGAGTAGGGTTGTGACAGCTTTTCGCTTTCTGCTTTAAGCTTTCCGCTCCTAAAACTTAATTAAGTATTCCCTTATTTAAAATGATTTTAGTAAGTTTGCGCTACAAAAATTCGACTAATGAGTGTACTTGTAAATAAAGATTCAAAAGTTATTGTTCAGGGCTTTACAGGAAATGAAGGCTCTTTCCATGCTTCGCAGATGATTGAGTATGGTACTCAAGTGGTAGGTGGTGTTACACCTGGTAAGGGTGGTCAGACCCATTTGGACCGTCCGGTTTTCAACACAGTTCAAGATGCGGTAGATAATACGGGTGCGAATGTCTCCATTATATTCGTTCCACCAGCGTTTGCCGCTGATGCAATTATGGAAGCTGCCAGCGCTGGAGTTGAGGTTATTGTATGTATTACCGAAGGCATTCCAACCAAAGACATGATTATGGTTAAGGAATACCTTAAAGATAAAAAATCGCGCTTAATTGGTCCTAACTGTCCAGGTATCATTACAGCCGATGAAGCTAAAATTGGCATTATGCCCGGGTTTATCTTTAAAAAGGGAAATGTAGGCGTAGTGTCAAAATCAGGTACTTTAACCTATGAGGCGGTAGATCAAACGGTTAAAGCTGGGCTAGGTATTACCACTGCTATTGGTATTGGCGGTGACCCCATCATCGGTACCACCACGAAAGAAGCTGTTGAATTACTGATGAATGATCCAGAAACAGAAGGTATTATTATGATCGGCGAAATCGGTGGCGGAATGGAAGCTGAGGCTGCACGATGGATTAAAGAGCATGGCACAAAACCCGTTGTCGGTTTTATTGCTGGCCAGACAGCGCCTCCGGGCCGTAGAATGGGGCATGCAGGTGCTATTGTAGGAGGAGCTGATGATACTGCAGCAGCAAAAATGAAAATTATGCGGGAATGCGGTATCCGTGTGGTAGAATCACCTGCTGAAATTGGAGCGGCAATTGCTGAGGAATTAGCAAAAGTTAAGGCTTAGTTGTACGTAAAAAAGCTTTACGTGGAAAACACAGCCTATAATTAATAGCTATCCGTCTATAAATTACGATTTACTGACGTGAAAAATAAAAAGCCTGTAAACTACTTACGGGCTTTTTGCGTATATTGTTTCTATAGTAAACAATATGAAGATGTTTAAAAGTCGGCGTGCTGACTTCCTTTCATCCGATCTTTTTCCCTCGTTATCTCAGCTGTAGTGGAAAGGTCTATTCAGCAAGGTGAGATTCCTTCCTGGGTGCTGGGAATCAGCATGATGCGTTGATGATGTTGTCTTAGACTTGATATGATGATAGGATCTTTTAGATACTTCATTATAAAGTTGATGATCAAAAAAAGAAGATTTATGGAACCTAACGAAGTAAATACAGATATTAAATCCGCTGGAAATTATAATCCACTTACAGCAGAAGAAGCTTGGGTGATCGAAAAAAAAGGCACTGAGCGACCATTTACCGGAGCGTTATTGGATAACAAGGCTAAGGGTGTTTATCTTTGCAAAAAATGCAATTTACCACTCTATCGTTCAGAAGATAAATTCGAATCCCATTGCGGTTGGCCAAGTTTTGATAACGAGATTGAAGGTGCCGTAAAACGGATTCCAGATCCGGACGGCAGGCGTACCGAAATTGTATGTGCACATTGCGGAGCACATTTGGGCCACGTGTTTCTAGGAGAAGGGTTTACTAGTAAAAATACGCGCCATTGTGTAAATTCCATATCCATGAAATTTATTCCGCTGGAGCGCTAAAAACACCTTGCTATCCCCGTCATTTGTGCGAAGCGGTGATACATATGATCTCAAAAGAGAATCTAAAAATCGTTATTTCTTTCCTCAATAAAACAAATGTCTGGGCGTTACGCTGCTTTTTTATATAACCCATAACAAAATATATCTTTATTTTAGTCAATCGATTTATAACACGTGGAAAATGTTTAACAGGAATAAAAAGATCTCTTTGATCGCATGCAGTGCGTTATTGAGCCTATCCATAGGAGCAAGTGCCCAGGAGAAAAAGTTGATAGATTACGTTGACCCTTTTATAGGAACGGGTGGGCATGGACATACCTTCCCTGGTGCAACCGTTCCCTTTGGCATGGTGCAATTAAGTCCAGACAATGGAACTGCCGGATGGGATTGGTGTAGCGGATATCATTACAGTGACAATCATATTGTCGGGTTTAGCCATACCCATTTAAGCGGTACAGGCATAGGCGACTGGTTAGATATCTCCGTAATGCCGATGCTTCAACCTGTACAAGGGGAGCCGGGCGACTTAAGAGCAACGTTTAGCCATGACCATGAGCAAGCCTCTCCTGGTTATTACCGTGTACAGCTAGATAATCAGATTGGCGTCGAATTAACGGCTACGGAAAGGGTCGGTCTTCACCGTTATCAATTTCCTGCACGAAGTATCCCTGTTATCCGGTTAGATTTGGCTTTTAATCTTAATTGGGATGCACCTACAGAGACCTACGTTAAGGTGTTAGACGATTCTACGCTAATAGGCTATCGCTATTCTACCGGTTGGGCACAAGTGCAGCGGGTATATTTTGCCCTTCGTACGTCCGTATCCTTTAAAGAAGCTATCCTTTCTGGATACGGCATACAATCTGCGCAAATAAAAGCAGCAAAGACTGAAGAAAAGGGAAAGGGCGTCTCTAGTCAATTGGTCTTTAATGAACAACAGAAAAATGTAGCACTCAAAGTAGCGCTTTCTATGACAGATGAGCAGCATGCGCTACAAGCGCTTCAGGAAATTCCGGATTGGGATTTTGATCGGGTTAAGCGAGAAGCTGAGGATAAATGGGAACGTGAGTTACAAAAAGTGCAGCTATCCTCTACGGATAGTAAATTAAATCGTGTCTTTTATACCGCTTTATACCATACTTGTATCGCTCCGACATTGTTTTCAGATGCCGATGGCACTTATAAGAATGCAAAGGGCGAAGTTCATAAGATGGTTGGTAATAATCAGCGTTATACTGCTTATTCACTATGGGATACCTTCAGGGCTTTAAATCCGCTGTTTACGCTCACTCAACCAGAAAAATATACAGCTATAGTGAATAGCCTGTTAGCTTTTTATGATGAGAACGGTTTGTTACCTGTTTGGGATTTAAGTACTTGGGAAACCAATACTATGACCGGTTATCATGCTATTCCGGTTTTAGCGGATGCCATTTTAAAAAAGATACCCGGAATTGATGTAGAGAAAGCTTATCAAGCCATGTTGGCTTCGGCTTATCAAAAGGGTAGAGGGGTACCTTATTATATTCAATATGGTTATATGCCGCAGGATAAAATGGGGCATAGTGCCAGTGTAACCCTAGAGTACGGTTACGATGATTGGTGCATTGCACAAGTGGCTAAGCAATTAGGAAAAACGGCCGATTATGAAACGTTTAGTAAACGGGCGCAGGCTTATCAGCATATCTTCGATGCACAGACAGGGTTTATGCGAGCGAAAAACAGTGATGGTCGTTTTGCAACTCCTTTTGATCCGTATTTGTCAGAACACGATGAAGTTAAAGCCCAGTATGTAGAAGGAAATGCATGGCAGCATTCTTTTTTCGTACCACATGATGTGCGTGGTTTAGCTAAACTTTACGGTAGTCACACTAAATTGAGTGAGAAATTAGATTCCTTATTTGCTGTAAGTTCTCACTTAACAGGAGGAAATACTTCACCAGATGTAAGCGGAATGATTGGTCAATACGCTCATGGCAACGAACCCAGCCATCATATTGCTTATATGTACGATTTTATTGGTGAGCCCTGGAAAACTCAGCAACGCGTACGGCAGATTGTTGATTCGATGTATCATGATCAACCCGATGGTTATGCCGGCAATGAAGATTGTGGACAGATGAGTGCATGGGCAGTTTGGAGTATTGCAGGTTTGTATCCGGCTAATCCGGCTAGTGGTGAATATGTGATCGGAAGTCCGGTTGCGGATGAAGTCGTTTTTAAACTAGGGAATGGAAAAGCATTACGGTGTAAAACCGTTAATAACAGTAAAGAAAATATATATGTGCAAGAAGTAAAATTTAATGGAAAGAAATACGATAAAACTTATTTTAAGCATACCGATATACTAAAGGGAGGGGAAATAGAGTTTATTATGGGAAACAAGCCAAATAAAAAATGGGGCAAGAAAAAAGAAAGTTGGCCTCAATCGGCTATTGATACCGAAAGATAAACATGAAATACGCTAAACGGGTAAACAAACAGGTACTTTATTATGGTGCCTGCTTGCTTTTATTGATGGCATGTGCGCCGCGATTGCATCAAACAGGAGGTGCTTCCTATTATGGCGATGAATTCAAAGGCAGGCGTACTGCGAGCGGTCAAAAATTCAGGCAACATAAACTAACGGCCGCTCACAAAACCTTACCCTTTGGCACAAAGGTTAAGGTTAAAAATTTGAATAATGGTCGTACGGTGAAAGTAAAGATCAATGATCGTGGCCCCTTTGTATCCGGCAGAATAATAGATTTATCCAAAAAGGCGGCCCGTCGTTTAGGTATGCTTCAATCAGGCACTGCTCCCGTTGAGATTACGTATAAAAAGAAGTCGCGTCATTAATTTCCAAAAGCCATTTTAACGCCTAAATTTATACCTAAACCGCCGATATTGACATAAGATGTCAGATCGTCTGCGGGTTTGTTAGGATCAAAGCCGTCCGCTCCAGCAACATTATCGTGCTCGGTAATCGTTTTGTGATAGTATACCTGTTTACTGCTCTCGCTTGCTGTTTCAGTACTTAGCGAACCATTGGCAATTGGTTGTCCGTTATTGACGATTGTATATTCGCCACTTAATTGATCAAGATCCTTTTTTCGTGAACCAACCGAAATATTCCGATATTCCAATTCTACATATAGACTCCATTGATTATGAATTGCCCAATCAAAGCCAATAGCACTTTGGAAACCCACCGTAGGATTAGCTTTAACGTGATCAACACGATTTACGTCCGTTAAAATCATTATAGCGTTCGGTGGTAAATCTGTTGGCAGTAAATTCATGCTTTGTGCCACGCTGCCTGTAAGATCATTTACGGTAGTGATGCTTTCCATATATCCGCCAACAGGAATGATAAGTCCTACTTTAGTATAAGGTTTTAATGCCGTATGGTTTGGGATATGTACAACTAGAGCCGGTGCAACGTCAAATGCTTTTGCTTTAGCCGAGCTGTGTAACTGAAGGACTTCACTGCCTTCCATGTATCCTTGTTGCCGCATCATATCCTGTGATCGACTTTGGTAATAATTGATACCTACTTCAATACCAAGAATGTTACTGAAACGATAACCCGGAGTGATACCAAAACGCCAACCTTCACCGAAAGACCCCGTAATGGTACTTTCAGAAACTGTTTGTTGGGTAGGTGGATTGCCTGGAATAATATTAAAAATTCGGTCCCTTGCAGGTTGCCCTCCAATGGCTGGAAATTCAACAGGTGTGACTTTGATAAAATAAGCACCACCCGCTTTTATATAGAATTTACGGTTTTGTTGCTCCTGTGCATCTGTTAAATAAAAACAGGAAAGGATGAGGAGGTATGTAATAAAAATAAATTTCATAATAAAGCGAAAAATTTTATCCGTTGGTTAAATATTGTGATGTATACGATACTAACAACAAAGGAGGCGTAAAAAAGTTTTAATCCAATTAAGCACGTTTTAATATGTTCGTAAACTAAAGTTGCAATCGGGGAAGGAGGGAATAAAATTTGATACTTTCAAGGGGAAACCTCACAGAGGCTTCCCTTGAAAGTTTTAAATTTATAATGAGTTAGCGTTTGCATTTATGAGTGGCCAAATGTAAATTATTTATTTTATTCGTGCAAGCATATGAAATAAAAAAATGGCGTAAAAAGATAAAAGAGGCTTAGCCTAATGCCGATCTAATAAAAGCAATAATTCTCTGTACTTCGCTTGGCTCAAACCAATGGATTTTTTCGTCTTTTTTAAACCACGTAATTTGTCGTTTAGCGAATTGGCGGGTATGTTGTTTTATTTTCTCCACTGCCGTTTCTAAGGAGTATTTATGATCTAAATACGCAAATAATTCCACATACCCCACGGTTAGCAGTGGTGGGAGATGGCGATAAGGAACTAAGTCTTGAACTTCTGCTAATAAACCCTCTTGCATCATATGGTCTACCCGTTTATTGATCTGGTGATATACTATTTCCCGATTGGTGTTCAGGCCAACCATGAGGCAATTGAATGGTCTAGACTTCCGTTGCTCCTTTCTAAAATAAGAGAAAGGTTTTCCTGTACTTTCGAAAACCTCAAGCGCCCGAATAAGTCGTTGTGGATTCTGAATGTCTGCAACGGCATAATATGCCGGATCTACGCGTTTTAATTCGGTTTGTAGCCATGTTAGGCCTTGGTCGCGATAGCGTTGGTTTAGTTTATCTCGAATACCAGGCAAAGGTTTTGGTAAGTCATCTAGACCTATACAAACCGCATTAACAAATAAACCGCTGCCACCCACTAGCACTAGGACATCTTTTTCCAGAAATAATTCATTGATTTTAGTTAGGGCTTCCCGCTCAAAGTCTCCGGCGCTATAGTTTTCGTGTATACTTAATGAATTAATAAAGAAATGGGGAACTGCAGCCAACTCTTCTGCTGTCGGTTTCGCAGTTCCAATAGTCATCTCTCGATAAAATTGTCTGGAATCAGCAGATATAATAACGGTTTGAAAGGCCTTCGCTACTTCAATAGCCAAAGCTGTTTTGCCTATCGCTGTTGGACCTACTATGGTGATGAGTGTTTTGATAATATTTAATTAGCCAATTAGCCAATTGGCTAATTAATAGTCGTCTTCAAAATTCTCGTTATCTGAAAATTCGCCCGAGAAGTCGTCCTTTTCCTCAGCATCTTCTTGTGTTTCTTCATCGTCCATTAAATCAAGATCCAAATCTTCCGTATCGTCAATACCATATTCGGTTTCATTGAGAAAGTCGTAGTCTTCTTTATCCTCTTTCTTGGTAGTCGATTCTTCGGTAGGGATTACTGCTGCGCCGAAAGGCTTTGGTGCCGTTCCAACAGACTTGGTGATTAAAGGGTAGGTTTTTCCTTTTTCTTCCTGTAAAATCTTGATCAATTGCACATGGAAGTCGAAAGGCCGTTCAAAATTATAGGTATAATAAAACTTTTGATGCGGATCATCTATAAACTTATTCAGCTTAGCACTTTCCATAAGCGCTATACCTTTTTCCTTCTTTCGGGCATTGGGCAAATAGGCAATTTCTTCACCTTTCATCCATTGTTCGTTACTAATATAAAAGGAAGAAGATACTTCTGGATTATAGCCTGTTGATTGTTGAATGGCCTGATGTAAATCTAAAAACGTATGGGTAGATTGTATATCAATCTCACGGATAATTTCATCATAATCCTCAAATGTAACTCTAAACCTATAAATAGCCATGATAGAAAACCTATTTTAAACCGCTAATATCATTAAAAAATTAAAAAGTCAAAATTAAAAAATCAAAAAGCCAGAAGCAAAAAAACTACGAATCGGGAAGCCACCTTAGTGTCTTAATACTGGATGTGCGCTAAAAAAAAGCGAAAAGCGTAGTTGCAGATCGTCTCCAGCAATTAGAAGCTAATCACGTTTTACGCTGTACAGATAAACCCAGTTTCTCTCCTTTTGTTTCCATAAATTGAAGGGCCTCTTGGCGATTGTTCTTAATTTCGCCTTCTAGTATTGCTTCCCGAATGGCATTTTTTATGATGCCTACTTCACGGCCGGGTGGTAGGCCAAACATTTGCATAATATCTTCGCCACTTACTGGTGGTTGCCAATTCCTAATCTGGTCACGCTCTTCTACATCCTTTAACTTCTGTTTAACCAATTCAAAATTGTCGCGATATTTTTTGCGTTTATACTCGTTTTTGGTCGTAACATCTGCATGGCAAAGCTTCATCAGGCTATCGATGTCATCGCCAGCCTCAAAGAGTAAACGTCGGACGGCAGAGTCGGTTACAATGTCTTGTGCTAATACGATTGGCCTTAGGTGTAACAAAACCATTTTCTGGACAAATTTCATTTTTTCGTTCAGCGGTAATTTTAGTTCTGTAAAAATTTTAGGTACCATACGTGCACCGCGGTCTTCGTGTCCATGAAAAGTCCAACCTATTTTGGGGTCAAATCGTTTGGTTGCAGGTTTAGCAATATCGTGCAAAATTGCTGCCCAGCGCAACCAAAGATCATCCGTTAGTTCAGCAATATTATCCAATACTTCTAATGTATGGTAAAAATTATCTTTATGTCCTTTTCCATTGATCACTTCAATGCCCTGCAGCTGCGCCATTAATGGAAAAATAAGCTGAAGTAAGCCTGTGTCAAAAAGATAGTTGAAACCAATACTTGGTTGTTCTGAGGCAATAATCTTATTGAGCTCATCGGTAATTCGTTCTTTAGAAATGATTTTAATCCGTTCTCGTTGTTTTTTTATGGCACTGAAAGTTGCCGTGCTGATTTTAAACTTTAATTGCGCGGCAAAGCGTATGGCGCGCATCATGCGCAACGGGTCATCGGAAAAGGTACTTTCAGGATCAAGTGGTGTACGAATGGTGCGTAGCTGGATATCTTTGACACCATTGAACGGATCGAGCAAATCTCCAAAATTAGCTTTGTTCAAGCTGAAAGCCATAGCGTTTACCGTAAAATCCCGGCGCTTTTGGTCATCTTCCAAAGAGCCATCTTCGACGATTGGTTTGCGTGAATCTGATCGATAAGACTCTTTGCGGGCACCGACAAACTCAATCGTCAACTGGTTATGTCGAAGCATTGCCGTACCAAAATTTTTGTAAACGGCTACTTTGGTATTTAATTTGGCACCTACCTTCTGGGCAAAGTCAATACCACTTCCGATAACGAGAATGTCTACATCATTTTTGAAGGGCCTCTTCATTAATTGATCCCGTACGTAACCGCCGATAACGTAAATTTCTACCTGGTGTACATCCGCTAAATCACGCAACGTTTTAAAAATAGGAAGATGTAAGTGCTCTTTCATTATGTGGCGAAAATACGAAAATAGTTGCGAGTTACCAGTTGTGGGTTGCTTTTGTATCTGATGAACTATTTTATTTTCGAATATAGGAGAAAGCTCCGCTAGTATCGAGTTTCATAATGGTAGAAGCCTGTTTCGGTGTGGTATCTTCTTGCCCATAGTGTACCACATAATCTACACCACTTTTGATGGCGTCACTAATAGCTGCAAAATTTTGAGGAGAAATTTCCCCACTGATATTGGCAGAAGTAGAGACAATGGGTTTCCGAAAGCGCTTGATCAACTGCTCACAAAAAGGATGTTTAACAATACGAATACCGATACTTCCATCTTCAGCTAATAAATTAGGTGCTAGATTTTTGGCACCATCGTAAATGATCGTCAGTGGTTTATCCGTATATTCAATAAGCTGATAGGCAACTTCGGGCACCTCCTGTACATAACTTATGAGCCTGTTTTCGTTTTCTAATAAAACAATTAAGCTTTTGTCTTTTGCTCTGCCTTTTAGCTGATATATTTTTTCTATCGCTTGCGGATTGGTGGCATCACAGCCGAGTCCCCAAATAGTATCTGTAGGATAGAGGATGATGCCTCCAGCATGGAGGACTTCAAGTGATTTATTAATATCGTTATTCATGGGTCAAAACCGCTTTTAATTCGTCGATAATCAATTGTTCATCCAGCAAATGCATACACTCAGGAGTTGGATATAAGGTACACGTATTTTTAACACAAGGTTCGCAAGCCAGTTTTCCGGCTCGGATGATACGCAGATGGTCTTGATTATAAGGCCTCGTGTTTTTTTCATTACCCGCCCCAAAAAGTACGAGACAAGGGGTGTCGAAGCTGTTGGCAACGTGAGCCGGACCCGAGTCGGTACTTAACAAGATACGGCAGGAGGCTAACAAAACCATTAATTCTTTTAGTGATGTTTTTCCGGCGTAATTCCTGACACGGCCTGTTGACGGAATTTGGGCCAGAATAGCCGTAATATACGCACTTTCCTTAGGAGACCCAATAAAACCTAATTGACAATCGGGAAGTTCCTGAGCCAACTTCTTGGTTAAGGAAACCGCTTTATCCAAAGGCAATCGCCGGGATGAAGCCTCTGAATTAAAGTTAACCAAGATGAGGTCACGTTTGGTGTCTTTTTCATTTGGTGGCAGTAAAGACACTCTAGGTTGATCCTGTTTTTTGCCAGTAAACTGTTCTAATAGATATAGGTATTCTTCGACTCGATGCAAGCCATCAGGCTTTTTATAGGTCTTGGTAAATAAAAAAGAGCGCATTTCACTTTTAAAACCCACTCTTTTTTTGGCACCTGTAGCATAGCCCATTAAGGCAGCGGAAAAAGAATCGGGTAAGGAAAAAAACAAGTCGAAGCGATACGATTTTAGTAATCTCCCAAAGCGCAGTGCTCCTCGGGCACCTGGATGCACCGTTTTAGAAAACAGGTGTATTTGGGAAATTCCGGCGATGCCGTGCACGATATCGGCAAGTTCCTTTTTGGCGATCACATGTATTGCTGCATGTGGGTACTGCTTCCGTAATTCATGAATAAAAGCAGTACCCATAATCACGTCTCCTAGCCAATTCGGAAGTCTTACCAGAATTTTCATGCAAATGGCGCTATACCGCTACGTTATTATCCCTAAGTGCATCATTAAGTGACGTTTTTTTATCAGTCGATTCTTTGCGTTGACCAATAATCAGCGCACAGGGTACTTGGTATTCGCCGGCAGGGAATTTCTTGGTATACGATCCCGGAATAACGACCGAACGAGCAGGAACTACTCCCTTGTATTCTTTCGGAATATCTCCTGTCACGTCAATGATTTTGGTTGACGCCGTTAGTACGACGTTTGCTCCTAATACAGCTTCTTCTTCTACACGTACACCTTCTACTACAATAGCTCTAGAACCAAGAAAACAGTTATCTTCAATAATGACCGGTGCAGCTTGCACAGGCTCTAATACCCCACCAATACCTACACCACCACTTAAATGTACGTTTTTACCAATCTGGGCACATGAGCCTACAGTGGCCCAGGTATCTACCATCGTGCCTTCGTCAACGTAGGCACCGATGTTAACATAAGAGGGCATCAAAATGACCCCTTTTGCGAGATACGCTCCATAGCGTGCTAAACCATGAGGCACTACCCGTACACCAGCTTCTTTATAATTGGTTTTGAGCTTCATTTTATCATAAAATACAAAAGGCCCCACGTGCGTTTCTGTCATGTTACGAATGGGGAAATACAAGATAACGGCCTTCTTAATCCAATCGTTGATGTGCCAACGACCGGCGACTTTTTCTGCTACACGTAATATCCCTTCATCCAATTGCATGATAGTAGTCTCAATAGCTTCTTGATATTCTTTAAATTCTATTAAGTGTCTTTCTTCCCAAGCTTCTTCAACAAGTTTTTTTAATTCTGCAGTCATTTTGGTAATCGATTTAAAAAGCAAAGAAAGCAAATTTTATTGATATAGCTTTACGCTTTAGGCGCTACGCTTTACGCTTTCGATAAAAAATATTATTTTTGTATCCCATGAGCAATGCTATAGAAAAGCTCCGTCTGGATAAATACTTATGGGCCATTCGTATTTTTAAGACGAGGAGTTTGGCTACCGAGGCCTGTAAGGCTGGAAAAGTAAAGCTTCATGGCCAAAACAGTAAACCTTCGGCCTTAGTGAAAATTGGCGAAACCTATCATATCCAAAAGGGCATAGAAAAAAAAGTGATTAAGGTGATAGACTTACTCGAGCGGCGTGTAGATGCAAAAACCGCTGCTGCGTATTACGAAGATCTTACCCCTGTGGAAGAGACGTATGGTTATAAATCAACCTTTCATGCGCCGGTATTAAGACGAGATCGGGGTACCGGTAGGCCAACGAAGAAAGATCGACGGGAGATTGATGACTTACAGGAAGAGTGGTTTTCGGATGAGGGAGAATAGGCTATAGGTGGTGGCAGGGTTTTTGCATAGTCTGAGAAATATTATAAATTGTGATTGTAGACAGAAAAAACTAACATGTATTGTAGCGATATTCTTCGATTCAACGTATAATATAAAACAACAAACATTGTTTGTAAATGATAAGAAGCCGAATAAACAAAAGTATATCCGTCATCATACCAAACTATAATGGCATTAGGTTATTGGAAGAATACCTTCCATACACCGTTGAAGCACTTCATCATGCTGCAGCTACTTACGAGATTATCGTGGTAGACGATTGTTCTACTGATGATTCTGTTCATTTTGTTCAGAATCATTATCCGCAGATAAAAATACTTGTTAACCAAGAAAACAGAGGCTTTTCTTATACGTGTAATCAGGGTATTGCTATTGCTCAATATGATCTGGTTTTATTACTTAATTCAGATGTTAAATTAACCCCTACTTATTTTGATCAGCAGTGGAAATACTTTAAGAAGGAAGACACATTTGGAGTAATGGGGCGGATCATGAGTAGAAATGGTGAAAAGATAGAGGACGCTGCACGGATGTTGGACCTTTACGGCGGTAAGCTAAAAACCAATCGACATTTTTATACGGTCAATGATAATAACGTTTATACGGCTTATTTGTCTGGAGCTAATGCTTTGGTTGATCGTAAAAAGTTATTGGAAATCGGTGGGTTTAACGAACTATTTTCTCCCTTTTATTATGAAGATCTTGATTTAGGTTTAAGGGCCTGGCGTATGGGATGGAAATGTTATTACGAGCATGAAGCCGTTTGTTTCCATCAAGTGTCTGCAAGCACCAAAAAATATAAGACAGCTAGGTGGGTAAAACAAGTTTACTTCCGTAACCGATTTATGTTGCATGCGTTACATATGGAAGGCCCTCAATTGTATATTTATTTCATGCGCATTATATTAATCGATTTGCTTCCCATGTTATTGGTAGGAAATTTTTGGATATGGAAAAGTTATGTGGAGTTCTTCAAACGAAGGAACGATATCATAGCTGCCAAAAATCAATATCCTGGCACCATTAAATCCAACCGCGCGAGATTTAGTTTATTAGATGTAATGGCTTTTTTGAGAGAAACATTGCGCACTAAACAAATTGTCAGAGTATATTAGCTTACGTATAAGAGCCGATGTCTTTCAGTAGCCAATTGATTTGCTTTCCCCATTTATCTTTTAATGGGATAATGTTTTTGGCGTCGGCAAAAGGCCTCGGTTTGGATTTCAACGTTAACCGCTGGTAATGATGAAAATAAATGCCCAAAGCCGTTTGTACGGGTTGTATATCGTTGTTTGACAGTTTTCGCATTTTTGTTCTAAAATAGAGATCAAAGTCTGCTTCTTGAATACGTTCATCCCAAAGCCCGACTTTGTTAATAGCCTCTTCTGTCATGATAATACATGGGCCACTAAAACCTTCTAATGTTTGGTACCCAAATTTACGGTATCGTTTTTCAGTGAAACGCTCCCAATTGCCATACATAAGGAAATTCATCAATTTTAAAGAGAGATAACCAGTGCCAATAATTGGCCTTAGGCTGTATTTTATATATTTCCAACGACGTTGGATATAATTTTTGAAATATTGGCGCTCTAAAAAGTCATTGCTAGCGAAAGAAGCAATTTCTATCTGTTTTTGCTGCATAATGGCTAAAATTCTAGAAGCCCAATCTTTGGAAACGATAAGATCATTGTTTAAAAATGCCAAATATTGTCCTTTTGCAATTTTTATGCCTTGATTTTGGGTATAGGGATACGAATAGTTATGTGGATTTTTTATAACAGTTACTCCTTTATCTTCGAAGAATTCGGCGGATCCATCAGTTGAGTTATTGTCGATAATAATCAACTCATAGGGCAAATCAGTATACTTAGTGATGTATTTATAGAATAAACGATTCATCGCTAGCTGATTATGTATGGTGGTTATGATGCTGATCATACGGTATTGGTGTAATGTTTATTAGATTAGGTGCTCAACAGTTAATATACATCTATGCATTAAAAGCTGGTTAAAGTTAGTAATTTTGAATGGAACTATGTAATATTTCTATTTTTCTAAACAGCGCAATATTTTGAACACAGAGTATGACGACATAGCTTCGTTATCGAAGCCAATAACCCAGTCACCATATCCCTATTTATTTTCCATCTGTACATTGGTTACCGATTGGGGCGAATATAATGAAATGCTCCAGTCATTTCTAAATAAGGGCTTTGATAGAACAAGGTGTGAGTATTTACACATCGATAATTCAACCGGTAATACGATAGAAGCATACAAAGGGATTAATCTTTTTTTAAGGCAATCAAAGGGAGAGTTTATTATTGTTTGCCATCAAGATGTGTTATTGCTCCAAGACGATTTGGTAAAACTTCAACAGAAAATATGCTTGTTAGAAAAGATGGATGCTAATTGGGCAGTATGTGGAAATGCAGGTGCTTTAGGACCTAATAATATTGTTTACCATATATCTTATCCAGATGGTGCATTTGCTAACAAAGGAAGTTTCCCTCATCGAGTTACAGCGCTGGACGAGAATTTTTTAGTGATTAAGAATAGTGCACTGCTTAGTGTTTCTGATGACTTAGAAGGTTTTCATTTGTATGCGGTTGATCTTTGTTTACATGCAGAGCTTAATGGTAAAATGTGCTACGCAATTGATTTTCATTTGTTACATAAAAGTAGGGGGAAAGTAGATCAAGAATATTTGAATTTACGTAGAAAGTTAATTCAGAAATACAATTCATTTTTTAGAACACGATGGATACAGACGCCAACTACTGTTTTTCATTTGTCTGGAAATTGGCTAGAACGTCTACTGTTGGGAAATGCCATCAGCTTATTTTTTGCTAGGATGTACAATGGTTTAAAAAAGCGACTAAAGCGTTGATAAGCTATTAATAAGTAGATTATTGTTTTTGATTTTATGGAAAACAGCAACAGGAATACGTGTGACCGACAAATCCTTAATGGCAAACCTTTAGTTTCCGTAGCATTATGCACATATAATGGAGCTAAATATCTGAAAGATCAGTTAACTACAATAAGTAACCAGACTTATACGAATTTGGAAATTGTAATAGTTGATGACCATTCCAGTGATGAAACCGTATCGATCATCAAAAGTCACATGGAGAATGACACAAGAATAAAACTATGGATAAATGATTCTAATGTAGGAGTAAATAAGAGCTTTAAAATAGCCATAGATGAATGCCAAGGAGATTTTATTGCGATTGCAGATCAAGACGATTTATGGGCTCAAGAAAAAATAAAAATACAAATGGATTTGATAGGAGATTCCTCGTTAATTTATCATGATTCATTGTACATCGATGAAAATGGTATTGCTCTTGGAAAATCGACGACTACCCATCATCGTTTTGTTCGAGGCAAATGTGGTATAAATTTCCTTTTTTTTAATTGTATTTCTGGCCATACCTGTTTATTTAGGAAGAAATTTTATCAGCAAATACCCCTATTTCCAAATGGAATTTATTATGATTGGTGGTTAGCTTTTTGTGCCTCATCAATTGGAAAATTAGACTTTTCTCTTCAACAGCTTGTACAGCATAGAATACACCAAAAAAGCGTTACTCGAATAGATAAAGGAAAATACAGTCGAATAGACAGAATACAACAATTGAATATGTTTAATCAGATAAGTTCCGGCCAACTAAAATACCGTATTAATCAAGCAATTTTGTACTATCAGAACAGCATTAATTTCCAAGGGAGAGTACGGTTGGCGTTATTCCTATTTAAAAACATAGCCGATTTCACTTATATTAGAAAGTTTTCTTGGTTTTCGAAGATCAAATGGGTTTTCAGAGAAACAGGCTTTTAAAATAAGTATAAAGATGAAAACTGGAGCATCATCCAAATCATCTAACCCTTTGGTTAGTATCTTAATGGCAACGTATAATGGTAGCAAGTTTGTGTGTAAGCAATTAGATTCTATCATTAATCAAACATACCATCCAAAAGAGATTATTATTCTTGATGATTGTTCTACTGATGATACATTTGTCCAGTTAAAAGAAAAGCAAAGAATATATCCAGATATTATGTTGTATCGTAATGCTCAGAATATCGGATATGTAAGAACGTTTGAGAAACTTATGACGCTCTGTAATGGAGATTACGTGCTTTTTTCTGATCAAGATGATGTCTGGATGCCTAATAAAATCTCACAACTTATTTCGCAAATAGGTCAACATCTACTTATTTACCATAATTCATTTTTGATAGATGAAGATGATAAATTGATTGCTGAAATGAATACGTCTGACACTATCGGCGCATTATCCACTTCCAGCAATAAACCACTGATGTATAATAATTGTGTGCCTGGTCATGCCATGATGTTTGACAAAGAGCTACTTGGCAACGTCCTTCCGATTCCAGAGGGAATACCTTACGATCATTGGATTGCCTATGCAGCTTTAACCATAGGTAATGTAAAATATATTAATGAGCGCCTTGCCTATCATCGAAAACATCCTGAGTCCTACACTTACGTTCAATCTACTATCGGAAAAAATAAAGAAATTAGACGCTTCAAATTGGAGAGGCTTCGCAAAATAAATAGCGAAAGAATAAGCTATCTTAAAGCCCTGGCAACTTTTAAAGAAAACACGGTTAAGGACAACACGCTTATTAACGCATTAATAGACGGCCTTAAGCAGAAAGCAAATAAAGGCTTTAGTTTTAAATTATTTTTTACGTTGTTTATGAATAGACGAGAGATTTTTTCAATTTATAAAAAGAAATCTACAGTAAGCTATCTTATTAAAATCTATAAAGAATGTAGGGGTCTAACGCTGTTTAGAGAATAGGAATGACTTGATCGTTGCATAGTATAGTTTTAAATAGGTAAGACGGCCAATAAGTTTTAGCAATTTTAACCTATTAAGTATTTTTAAGATCGATTTTAATGTATAATTCAGTTCGATATAATAGGGCAATCCTCGTTTAAAAGCTCGTTTTTCGAATATCTCCATTTCCCGTTTTCTTATTTGAGCTAAATTGATGGGTAAAATTGACCGCCATTTTTCATGCACTTTTATGATTTCTCTAAACCAATTTTTGTCGAAATTCCCTTCCGAATAGTGTTCGATTAATATATCAAAGGTAACCGCTATTACATATTTTTTATATAGGCTTAAACAAAAGTCGATGTCATAACCATGAAAACCGCTCAGGGTTTCTTCATCAAAAGGATATGATAGCACAATAGATCGTTTTGTGCACATCCACATGCCATCAACAGCTGCCACCTCAGTCAAATTTTTTTTGGTAGAATTAGCGTGTTGATGATCACTTTCTTTATCTAAAAATTTATATCCCTGTATATAGTTAATAAAGCGAACGTTTTTATCATCACCTAATATATCCCATCCTGAGACGGAGAAGGTTTTATAGGCTGATCCTGCAACACCTATAAGACCCAAATTTGGATGGTTACCAAATAAGTCTACAATCTTTTTGCCCCAGCTCTCCGTATGGATTACGATATCTTCGTGCATAAAACAAACGATTTCAAATTTTGCTTGCTGTGCTGCAGCATTGTAGAGCTGGCATATGCCGTAGTTTGAATGCGTGTTATCAATAGCGATGATTTCATGTGAGATACCGATGGTATCACCAATATTTTCCTTTACTTTTCTTAGAAAATCAGGATTTATCGATACGATGATTACAGAAACCATATTGATACGAGCTTAAAAAAGATTAGGTGGTAAAAGTATAAAAAATGTTTTTTCTTTCAGCAAAGTAACTTTTAGCATCGTAAATTCGTGGTCTTGATCAATTATTGATGACAGCATGATTTTTTTAAAAGAAAGAATAACTGTATTTTTCCAATTTAACTAACTACTGTATCGATATTACTCGTTTTAACGTTTATTTTAATAAAAGGATATGCCGAAATCGTTTAAGCCTATAAATCAGTTAGAAAAGTTATTTTTAAAAATTAGTAATAGGAAAGCGTACAAAAAATATAAACGTGAATTTCTTGAATACAAAACCGTTAAGGATAGAGAAGCTACCCTGAATAGTTTCCGATCTGAATACGGTGTTTTGAATTTAGATGCAATTATAACAATTGCTAAAAAACAAGGCTCATTAAATTTCTCTCACGCAGGTAATGCTGGTGATATTATATATGCTTTACCAACTATAAAAGAAATACAAAAACACATTGAGCAGCCGATTAATTTATATCTCATTTTGGATCAGCCCCACAGCTTAGCGTTGCATTATACCCATCCGCTAGGATCTGTCATGTTAAATCGGAAGATGGCTAATATGCTGGTACCTTTATTATCAAATGTGGAGTACTTAACTAGTTCAGCAATTTATGAGGGTCAGCGAGTCGATATTACATTAGATTCTTTTAGAGAATTAGGATTGCAACTTGAAAAAGGAAGTATTGTTCGATGGTATAGCTATGCAACAGGAGTTCATCCAGATTTGTCATCCGCATGGCTTTCAGTAAGAGCAGATACCACATATAAAAGTTATATCGTGCTAGCTAGGAGTGAGCGCTATAGAAATCCACACATATCCTATTCTTTTTTAAAGAAACATAAGAATATATTATTTTTAGGTATTGAAAGTGAATATAAGGACATACTCCAGGTGATTCCTCATATCAAGTGGAAACAAGTTGAAGATTTCAAGGAAATGGCTGAGATTATTGCTGGCTGTAAGTTTTTTATCGGTAATCAATCTTTTCCTTATTCCGTTGCTGAGGCATTAAGGGTTCCCCGTATATTAGAAGTTTGTTATGAAGCTCCGAATGTAATACCCGAAGGAGAAAATGGATTTGATTTTTATTTACAAGAACATTTTGAATGGCTTGTTACCAAACTTGATGGTGAAAATCAATAAATTTTTATAATGGGAGTTCGAAGAAGTTTGGTGGCAGTAGTTATACCTTTTTACAAAGAGCAGCTGTCTAGCTATGAAAAGATTTCATTTCAGCAATGTAGATCAGTTTTAAGCCAATATACCGTTATTGCTATAAAACCAAAAAGACTATCTAACGCTTATATTCCCCGCGAAGTAGATGAAATCATCGAATTTCATGATCATTATTTCGATGGTATTGAAGGATACAATCGTTTGATGATGAGTGATGATTTTTACAACGTTTTTGCTCCTTTAACTGAATTCATACTCATTCACCAACTGGACGCATTTGTATTTAAAGATGAACTAGCATATTGGTGCAAAAGCGGTTATGATTATATTGGAGCTCCATGGCCTCCTGAACTACCTTATCCGGATCTAGTGAAGGCTACAAAAATGGCTTTTTTAAAACGAATTTATAGATTTTTTGATATTCAAAATAAGGATCAAACAAGCATTCATCGAGTACAAATTGAAAATGGGGTTGGAAATGGAGGTTTTTCTTTACGTAAAGTGGACAAATTTCTACACATAGCAAAACGAGAGAAGCAAGCTATTGAGAAATATTTAAGTAAGATGGAGGATCATCATTTTAATGAGGATGTATTTTGGAGTATAGAAGTTAATCGAAAAATAAGACAACTCAACATTCCCGCTGCCAGCATTGCCAGAAAATTCTCAATAGAAAATCATCCCGAAAGACTATTTAAAGAGAATGGCTCCGTGTTACCTTTTGGTTGCCATGCTTGGGATAAACATATCGATTTTTGGCGATCTATTTTTGAGGAAAATTTTGGGTATAGGGTTTAATTACCTATTCGATATAGTTTTTATCAATTTTTGTTTAACAATTCTTTTGATGCTTTTTACATATATTGAAAATGGTATTTTCTTTAGAAGAAAAAGCTTGTGGATATAACCAACAGACAGCGGAACAGGCAATAGGGATTTTGGAATAATAGCTAATATAAAGTGATGTAATGCTTCTTGTTCTTGTAGATCTAATGGGCCATTTTCGATAGACTCTTCTACATTTATTGGCAGGTTTGCTAACCACTTTTTGTGAACTTTAATGATTTCCATTAACCAGTTATTTTCGAAGTTCCCTTCCGAAAAATGCTTTAATAGAACCTCGTAGGTTACGCACACAGCGTACTTTTGATGAATCGTTAGGGAGATATCAATATCATAGCCGTGAAAGCCTTTTAATAAATCTTCATCAAAACGATGTTCTAGTATAATCTCTTTTCTGCTACACATCCAAACACCATCAATACAAGCAACTCTTTCAATTTCTTTGTTTTCGGGATTTTCGTAGTCATACTTTTCGGGACAATCTTTTCTTTTGAAAGACTGTTTTATATTGATTCGCCAAGGAGTTTTATCGAATGCAAAAGGAGGGGCCCAACTCGATGGAGTTAGTGATTTATAAGTGCTTCCCGCTACGCCTAATAACCCAATATTGGAATTTTTTTTAAAGATGTTAATCACTTTTTGTCCCCAATTCAATGTTTCAAAAAGGATATCCTCGTGCATAAAACACAAAATATCATATTTTGCTTGGATAGCTCCAGTATTATATAATTCACAAATCCCTTTTAAACCAGTACTATTTTTGAAGATGATAATCTCATAGGGTATTCCTACTGTTCGTTGAATATTTTCTTTTATCTGAGAAAGTAGAGCGTTACTTGCAGAAGAAATTATGATAGATAACATAGACTTGCCTTTTTCATAAACAAAAGAACACGTTGATTTTTTGATGTCAATATAATAAATAATCTTATACCTTGTTTCATGATGCGTTTTTTGTCATGAGCTATACTTCTATCTATTTTGCCTCCCAATTATCTTTAGGTATATTTGGAATGCTAATGTGAATTTAGAGGATCTAGGTCGGTAGAGGGAAATTAAATAGTATTTTTACTTAAATATGCTAAAAAGTTAATCTCTTTCGCCTTCATAAGTATAGAATTCAATTTTTTCAAGATAATATCCTCCAGTATAACCATTCGCACTATAATGTGTTGTATAAAAATGATCACCTAGAGTCGGGCTATAATACCTATAAACGGGAACTGTTCCATTTACTTGAGTTGGATAAGCATAAAATTCTATTTTTTCAAAATTATAAGAGGGAAATGTTGAATTGCTGGATACAGCAGTATAAAAATGGTCTCCTGTATCTGGATTATAATATCTATAAATAGGGACTGATCCCGACTTTTGAATAGTCAACGCATAAAACTCAATGAACTCAAAAACGTATCCGTTTGGAAGAACGTTGGATTGAGTGTAAAAATGATCCGCCGAATATTGACCTCCTTTATAATAGCGATATATTGAAGTAGAATTGCTAACGGGAGGATTACCTGGTGGGATTACCGTGTTGACGGTCTCATAAGTTTTATCCGCATAATAATAAGGCGACCATTTTGGATTCGTCCCTCCTGTATAGGTGTCAAAATAGCGCCATTTAACTTTTACAGTGCCTTTTTTATGATTGGCTATCAATGTGGCCGTTTTTTCCATAATGGGTGTATAATAAGTGGCTTGGGTGAAATTAGAGGTACTGACAAATAAACTATCTGAAATAGCTGATTCAGTTCCTCCTTCATCGATAACTACAATAGCCTGCACTTTAACAGTGGTAGACCCATCAAATCGTTGAAAACTTAATCCTGCCGTGAATGTAGTATTCCCAGTTTCCGAAGTGTATTTAATTTTACCAATTGACAGATATTGATTGGCCACCGCCTATTGAGACAAACGTACATAGACTGATTGTGCTTTTGCTGAGGATGATATACACGCCAGAAATATAAAAACAAAAACTAATTTTCTCATGTGAAAAAGGTTTATTGGTGTTCTTTATTGTAGTTTTCTAATACGTCGACTAAATCAAGGGTGAGATCGCGGTAATTGGTAAAGTAAAATTGCTGTTTTTCTTCATCATAAAATACGTCTTTAACATCCATTTGCATGGCATGTGCCAAATAGTTCCTCAATTGTTCCACTTGTTGTGGATTTCCTTGCGTATCATTAATGTCTTTTTCTTTATTGCAGGCATTTAGACTTAAGCAAAAAAAGAACACACATAGAATAAACCAGCGTTTCATAGTTTGTCGTTTTGTTAACATAATAATTGAATTAATAGGTGTTTTTATGGTGCAATGCTACTGGTATAATTTGGGTTATCCAAAATATTTACACCAAATGGTCTGTGGCTTACACTAAAATATATTTAGGGATACTAACGGGCATCGAATTATTTATGAAATTGTTATAGGTGAATAAGAGTTCACACTTGAAGATATTGTTGGAAATACTAAACTGATGTTCTGGTAATAATCGCACCAAATTTAGTCATCGGCTGGTATTTCTCTTGGAGTTGGCTTCGGAGCTCGATGCGGTCTTGAACGGAACTCGTATTGGTCTTCTACGGAGCTCGAATGGCTGGCGTCATACGGAGGTAACAGTGAACGGGCATAGAGTTGGTTTGGATCTCCGAAGTGGGAGCGAAGCCATATTCGCGTCACTACAAAAAGTTTTTTGTACTTTAGCGTTTTGATCATAGCGTATGACGGTAGCCGAAGCGAAAATAATCCAATTGCCTAAAATAGAAGATGAACGGGGAAACCTTTCTTTTTTGGAGGAAGGAAATCAGCTTCCCTTTGTTGTTAAACGCGTATATTGGATTTACGATGTGCCTGGAGGAGAATACCGAGGTGCGCATGCTTATCAGAAAAATCAAGAGTTGATTGTAGCGCTTTCCGGAAGTTTTGACGTTGTATTAGATGATGGAGCAAATCAACAGGTGTTTTCATTGAACCGATCGTATTACGGACTTTACGTGCCGAGCGGTCTATGGCGTTATATGGATAATTTTTCAACTAACGCCTTGGCTTTTATTGCTTCATCAACCGTTTTTAACCAAAACGATTATATACGCGACTATGATGCATTTCTGGCGTATAAGAGAAGGAAAGTATAAGCATGTTCAACAGTTCTGTTTTCAATTGTAATGTTATTGACCTCCCCAAGATTCATAACCGTTCGGGTAATATCACGCCGATACACGGCGATCTGGATATCCCATTTGCTATAAAACGGGTATATTACCTTTACGATATTCCAGGGGGCGAAAATAGGGGTGGCCATGCCCATTACCGACTTCATCAACTGCTGATAGCAGCAAGTGGTAGCTTCGATGTGATCTTAGATGACGGACGCATGCGCAAAACGGTGAGCCTGAATAGACCGAATGTTGGCTTGTTAATTACGCCTGGCATATGGCGAGATTTGGTGAATTTTTCTTCTGGCGCTGTTTTGTTGGTATTGGCTTCCGAACACTACGATGCAACAGATTACATACGCGACTACGATGAGTTTATCACATTAACAAAGAGAGAAACCAACAAATGAGTTATTTTATACATCCATTGGCCGATGTGCAAAGCACTAAGATTGGAGAGGGTACCAATATTTGGCAATTCGTCGTGATATTACCACAGGCGGTCATTGGTGCTAATTGTAATATATGCAGCCATTGTTTTATTGAAAATGAGGTTAGTATAGGTAACGATGTGACGATTAAGTCAGGGGTTCAACTCTGGGATGGTGTAAGGCTTGGTGATGGGGTCTTTATTGGACCTAACGTTACGTTTACTAATGATCTGGTACCACGCTCCAAAGTTTATCCTGATGCCTTTAAAACGACGGAAATACAACAAGGGGCTTCTATTGGGGCCAATAGTACCTTGGTTGCTGGTATTAGCATTGGCGCCTATGCGTTTATCGGCGCCGGAAGCGTCGTAACGAAAGATGTGCCCCCTTATACCCTCTGGTATGGGAATCCAGCAAAACATCAAGGTTATATTACACCAGAGGGTTTATTGTTAACCCTTCATTTACAGGATAAAATAACGGGTAAACACTATCGACTGATGGATGGAAAGCCTGTGGCTATATGATTAAATTTTTAGACTTACAGCAAATCAATCTTCGACATAAAGCGGAATTACTGGCCGCCTTTGAACGGGTGATCGATAAGGGTTGGTTTATTCAGGGAAAGGAAGTAGCAGCTTTTGAAGCTGAGTTTGCTACCTATTGCGGGACGAAGCATGCCATAGGCGTAGCAAATGGATTAGACGCGCTGAGTTTGATTCTCCGCGCATATAAGGAGTTGGGTGTGCTTTCCGATGGAGATGAGGTGATTGTGCCAGCGAATACGTTTATTGCGAGCATACTGGCTATTTCTGCTAATAATCTTGTGCCGGTTTTGGTAGAACCTGCTGAAGATACTTTTTTGTTTGATGCCGCCAGTATAAAAGCATGTGTGACGGCGAAAACCAAAGCGGTTATGCCCGTGCATTTATACGGACAACTATGCGACATGGAACCTATTCTTTTGCTGGCTGAAGAATATGGTTTGAAGGTGATTGAAGATGCCGCGCAAGCACATGGAGCATCCTACAAAGGGAAAAAGGCGGGGAGTTTTGGTGATGCGGCTGGATTTAGCTTTTATCCGGGAAAGAATTTGGGGGCTTTGGGTGATGGAGGAGCAGTTACTACTAACAATGATAGGTTAGCAACAGTTATTCGGGCATTGGCTAATTACGGTTCGGCCGTTAAATACCAAAATCAATATAAAGGAGGCAATAGCCGATTGGATGAAGTGCAGGCAGCTCTGCTACGGGTTAAACTGAGGCATTTGGAAGCAGATACAGCGAGACGTCGAAATTTGGCCAAGCGTTATTTAGAAGGGATACATAGCACCAAAATCATATTACCCAAGATGCTTCGCGAGGAAGGTCATGTATGGCATTTATTTGTAGTGCGAACAGCAGATCGGCATGCCCTTCAGCAGTATTTAGCACAAGCGGGCGTGCAAACGCAGATTCATTACCCTATACCACCACATCAACAGCAGGCTTATGCCGAGTGGAACCATCTGTCTTATCCCATAACGGAGAAAATACACCGAGAGGTGCTAAGCCTGCCAATGAGCCCAATACTAAGCGAAGTAGAAATCGATCAAGTTATCCACCTATTGAATGCCTATTGATGAAGCAGGAAAATCCTTTAGTATCGGTTATTATACCCTGTTATAATCATGAGAAATATATTGCGCAATGTATTGAAAGTGTGGTGCAGCAGACCTATCCGTATCTGGAGATTTTTGTGCTGGATGATGGTTCTACAGATGGTTCCTTCGCGATTATACAGGAGCTTAGCAAGCAGTATGGCTTTTTTGCTGAAACGCATGCGAATAAGGGCTTATCGGCTACCTTAAATAAGGGAATACAACAATATGCACGAGGAAAATATGTGTGCATTGTCGCATCAGATGATTATTGGGAAAGAACTAAAGTGGAAAAGCAAGTGGCTTTTTACGAAAAACATCCGGATCTTGGCTTTATTTTTGGTCGTACGTATATTGTTAACGAGTATAGTAATCTGATTCGTTATGAAGAGAACCTTCCGATTCCTAATTATCAGGTATTTCGAGATCAACTTGTCGGTCCATACCATCCCAATTGTAGTTTTGAACAATTGATTTACGGAAATTTTATTCCGGCCTTGACGGTTATGATTAGGCGTTCTGTTTTTGACAAGATTGGATATTTCGACGAAAAAAGTGCTATAGAAGACTGGGATATGTGGGTGCGTATAGCCCATGAATGTAAGTATGCTATTCAAGATGAATTTTTAGGATTTTATCGGGTGCATGCTAGTAACATATCGAATGATCAAGAGAAAATGCAGGTGTCTAGAGATTACCTTATTGAAAAATGGAAAGGAACATTAAAGAAATCAAAACCTGTTTTTGAGAATATCTTATTAAGAGAAATTGCTGATTCGTGTGTCACCGATAAAAAACGTGCTGCAAAGTTGATTTTTAGTAACATGCACTTGTTTTTCCGTTATAAAGCCTTTCGGAAATCGTTTAAAAGGTTGTTTTTGAAATTTAGATTCCGGAAGAAAAGATGATGAGCACTAGTTGCTTAATAAATAGCCTCTAAGATCTGCATTAAGTCTTTCGGTGTCAAACGAACGGGGTGATTATTTAAGCGCTCTACATTAACATGGGCCACGAGCATGGATAAATCGTCTAACGGAATAGCAAAATCCTGTAATCTCCGTTGTAGTCCTAGCTTATCCATCAGTTTCTCTAAATAATCGGCCACCTCAGCCCCATTTGCTTTTCCAAACAGGTGATACAGTTTCAGCATGCGTTCGTTGTAGTGCTTTGGCGAAACGGTATGAAGCACAGCGATGGCATCCGTACTTTGGTGCCGTAGAAGTGCTGGTAGGGTTAGCATAACCGCATGCCCATGTGGGATACCATAATTTAAGGTAAAACCGTACGATAGTGCATGAGGGGCTGTTGTTTTAGTGATGTTAATTGCTTTTCCGGCAAGATAGGCTGCCTTTGATAAAGCATCCCGCGAAGCTGGACAAGGAGTCAATACAACTTTTTCCAGATGAGGTAAAATCAAGGAAATGCTTTCTGTAGCATAAGCCAGACTTTCTTTGGTGGCCTTGATGTTCCAATAAGATTCGATAGCTTGTGCCAGGGCATCAAAACCACTCACAGCAGTTAAGTATGCAGGCATACTGTCGGTTAAAGCGGCATCCACAAGGGTGTAGTTGGGTAATAAGTAAGGCGAAGCCACTGAGTATTTTTTTTTGCCCATATAGGCGACTGCAAAATGGGTGGCTTCACTACCACTGCCGGCAGTGGTAGGCAGCAGAATTAGGGGGGCATTGTTTTCTTGTATCGCACGTTCACTGCTAATGGTTTCAACTATCGCCTGCTCTTCAGTAGGCAACACCTTGAGTAGTTTTGCCGTATCCAGCACACTGCCACCGCCGATACCGATGATGAGATGAGGTGCAAAGGCTTGCTTTACCTGGGCGCCATGGACCAAATCGTCCAAGGTGGGGTTGACTTGAAACTCACTATGCCGTTGTACTTGAAAGCCTTGGAGCTGTTGTTCCAATAGTCCCCGTAAGGGATGTTGGTCATAAGAGCTCTTCCCTGTCACCAATAGTATACGTTGCGGTTTCACCTCCGTTAAAATGGACACTAATGCGTTTAATGCTCCTCTACCGATATAAACCTTCGTCATCTTTCAAAAATTCCATGAACGTTAATTTATTAGCTATAGGGCTCGATGTTGGACGGCCTAGATTACTACGTGAACCTTTATTTACCCGGATCTCCAAAAAGTTGGGGCCCTCTGTTTCGCGGATAGTCTTCAAGGCTACTTGAATTTCTTCCGCTGTAAGGGCGCAATAAGCATTTTTATAACCAGAGGCCCGAGCAATGGCTGGAAAGTCGACGGCAAAGCCAAGTGTTGGTTGTCCGCCTACCGAGTCATGCGCGCCATTATTGAAGACGATATGGCATAGATTCTTGGCATTGCTAAAGCCGGTAATGGCTAAACTGCCCATATGCATTAGTATGGCTCCGTCTCCGTCTAGGCAATAGACTCGTTTTTTGGTATATAAGGCAATACCTAATGCAATCTGGGAGGCATGTCCCATGGAGCCCACGGTGAGGAAATCACGCTGACTGGATTGCTGCTGCCGTTGGCGAAGTTCAAAGAGCTCACGTGAGGTCTTTCCAGTAGTCGAAACAATAACATCGAACGTTCCAAGTTGCTGCAATACCTCGTTAATAGCTTGTTCCCGACTTAATGGATAATTTGTTTTGCTATCGTGCTGCAGGGTGTAAGATTCGAAAGTTCCTGCTTTGACCACAAGTGCAACAGGGCATTGTTGTTGAATGGCAAGGGCCAATAGTTCTTCCAATACTTGATTAATAGATAGAGCGCTGTCCGCATCGATAATACGATAAGGAATTTCCATCGCGTCTAATAATGCCTGCTGTACTCGTCCTTGTTTTATATGCTGGGGCTCATCCTTTCTACCGGGTTCACCACGCCAACCAACCATCAGCAGCATGGGAATGCTGTACACCTCCTGATCTGCTAGGGAGAGCAAAGGATTTACAACATTTCCAAGTCCTGAATTTTGCAAATATACCAAGCCTATTTTTCCTGTGGCTAAATGATAACCTGCAGCTAATGCTATAGCCCCTCCTTCATTAGCTGCAATAATATGTTCACTTGCACGGGCATAATCAGCAATATAGGCACCGATATCTTTCAAGAGTGAATCGGGCACACCGGTATAAAAATGTATCCCTAGCGATTGGAGCTGATTTAAAAATGTCTGACAGTTAATCATCTTATTTGGTACCTGGAATCAGTTCTAAAATTTCCTTAATAGGCATGCATTTATCGTTTGCTTCGTAAGAACGGCCGTGGGTTAGAATAGATTTTGCAACATCAAGCATTGCTGGGTAGGCCGCCCGAAGCAAATGATTGGCATAAATCACGATATTGGCTCCCCATTGCTGAAACACTTCTTCGGTAATATGGTTATAAGTAGAAGGCACCACCACAATGGGCGTGTTTTTGTCTACCTTGCGAAAACGTTCGCAAAAATCACGGATATCATCTCCGCTCTTTTCTTTACTATGGATCATGACACCATCAGCACCTGCACCGATGTACGCGAAAGCTCTTTCCAAGGCATGCGCGACGGTTTTTCCTAAAATTAAGCTCTCTAAACGAGCAATGATCATAAAATCATCCGTTACTTGTGCCTGTTTGCCAACTTTTATTTTGGCGCAGAAATCTGCTACGGTATCTTGTTTTTGCGGAACCGAAGTACCAAAAAGTGAATTTTTTTTGAGCCCGATTTTGTCTTCAATAATCACAGCGGAAACCCCATGACGTTCTAGGGTTCTTACGGTGAAAGCAAAATGCTCAATTTTTCCACCAGTGTCTCCATCAAAAATAATGGGTTTAGTGGTGCATTCCAGTGCATCGTTTAAATTGAGCATACGCGTAGTAATGTCCACTGCTTCGATATCAGGCTTACCTTTAGAAGTAGAATCGGTTAGGCTACTTGACCACATGCCATCAAATTCGCGAAGTATGCCGTTTACCTCTACCTTGGTGTTTTCGATGATCAGGCCCGTCAAGCCATTGTGCGATTCGAGAATGCGAACAATGGGCTTAGCCGCAATTAATCGGCGTAAACGCTTCAGACGGACATTAGGAGTGGTGCCGATGGATTTGATCCGTTTGTTAAGTTGAGTAGAGGATATGCCATGTGTATATGGAATATCGATTACCTTGCCTCCCCATTGAGCGATGGTATCGATAACCCGCTGCCGGGTTCGCTTTTGTATCCCTTCTTTCCAATCATCCCCGTGCACTACAAAATCAGGTTTTTCTATCAGAAGGTTGGGAACATAATCAAGTGTTTTTTGAGCAATTACTTTCACAACACCTTTGATGTTCTCTACAATGAGCTTTCGCTGCTCAAAATCAAGATAAGGTAAGCGTTTATAACTGGCGATGGCCTTATCGGTAAGCACGCCAACAGTTACTTCGCCTAATTTGGCGGCCTCTTTAATGATATTGAGGTGTCCGGGATGGATAATATCCGCACTCATGCCTACGTAAACCTTTTTTTTCATATATTGTTGAAGTTTAGCTTTTATTTTTCGTTTTAGTAAACGAAACGTTTTATCTCGTCTATAATATGTGCAGAAGCACTTTTACCATATGGGGGTATTAAATAACGGTTAAAAAATTGTTTCCTTTCTTCTTCTTTAACGTCATTACCTTGCAGTACTGTATGTTGGATAAAATAGATAATGTCTTGTTCGCTGTTAGCATGTTCATGCACGTGAAAGGCTAACTTTCCAAATCCATTAAACCGATCGGTAACCCGTTCGTCTCTTAATGTATATAAGGTTGGTTTATGAAGATAGAGGTATTCTACCAAAAAAGAGGCACTATCATGGATCAGAGCATCTGAGGTCTTAAATAAATCCACATAATCTGCTTCGAACAAATGGGTATTCGTTCCCTGCTCCCATTGGGCATAATAGGCATCGGTTTTTTTCTTACCCCAAACGTGTGGATCGCTTAATTTGGGTCGTAAAATAGGATGGGGCTTAAAGGCCAATTGCAGTTTATCTGCATATTGATCGGCCAGTTGAAGAAAAAAATCAGCGTATACTAAAAACGATGAATAGCTTAAAAAACTTTTATCGTCATCTATCGTATGATGCGGTGCCCAGATAATACGTTTTACCGCTGGATTCTTAATTTTCCAAGGGTCAGTTTTATGCTCAGCAGATTGCAGAAAAACATCGGTGCCCGCGTAACCCACAACGGCTACATTACTTCCTCTATTTGCCGCATATTGTTGTGCAAACCCCAGATGCATGTCAGTCTCATAAAATGCTCGCCAGAGGATATTGTGGAAAAGCTGGTTGTACTGCATTTCATGTAAATGGGTGATATGAAAGGAATATTGTACATAACATGACAACACATCTGGAAAATGATCAATGTAGTATGCTGGTTTAGTTAGTTCATGTGGATTGGTATAAAAAATAATGTCCGGTTGGATGGCTTCTTTAACATTAAGCCAACTATTGGTCTTTTCGTTAAAGGTTTTAACCACGCGATAGCCCTTCGTTGCAAAAAGCGTATATCCCAGATCCATGTCGGCGCGCATCTGCTCGTCGCCAAATACAACATACGGAATAATGACGATGATTGGCTCAAAACGTTCGTCGGCCTCCATTAAACGGTAAAGTTCATCCAACTTCCAAACGGAGGCATGCACGACAAAAAAAGCTACTTTGATTTTATCTTTGCGTTGCAGTCTTTTTAAAAGCAACCGATGTAACTGCTGAAGATTTTTAAGGGTTTTGTTCAACTGCTTATCGCTACGATGACGGCGCAAATCAGTTAACTGCTGCTGAATTTTTTTGGTGAGCTTCTGCTGGTATATATGGTTGAGAAATCGAATCAAAACGGCAAATTAATATAGCTATTTGTTAATTATTTTAAACATTTTTCTACGCTTTTTCGACCGTAGCAGCGTTGTCACTTGGACCCTAACAACGCAATTCCGCTGCGCTACACTCGATATGACGGATAGGCGTATTCGATGACGAAAAGGACTTTGGAACGATGTACATCAAGATACTGTCATCGGTTAATACATCGAAATAACGAAATAAAGCACTTATACGCTTCATGTTAAAGGTAACAGTATGGTTACATAAATATAACGGTGTTTGAATAGATTTGGTGCCCTTTGATCAAAATTCGCATCTTTGCATTATTCATGCAAATACCCCATCGATATCGCATTAATACTTCTTCTTTTGCTTATTATTGGCAACAAGGAATTGGTGTGGCGCTTTTGGAAAAGTTACCTATACAACCACAACTCCAAAATGCCGATCAATATATCCCATATCTGTTCCAATACGACGAACTTGGCGACAAGCTGGTTAAGGCCTTACATTTACCGCTAGGCTTTGGGCAGGGACAACGCATCATCGGTAGCTATTTGCAAGATCCGCAAATGATAGCACCTGAATACCGTAGCCTAATCGAGTCATTTTTTGCGCCTATAGACATCGAACCCTCCTGGTTGGATTGGAAACTGCTACGCAAGGGGCTCGATTTAAGCCAGCGTAGTGGTCTTTCGGGCCTCATTACCTTACGAGACTATTGCTTAATGGGAGGATATGAATCGGCTGCTATCAATAAACCCCTTATTTATACGGGAGCGTTAAAAAAAGGGTCGGTTAAACGCTTGTCTGAAACGGTTGATTTTTGGGTAAACATTACCGGGGATAATGCCTTGCGTTATGGTAATGTTGGTTTCGATCACCTCATGAAGACGCGTATGATCCATTCGTTTGCACGTGTAAACCTCCTGAAAGCAACCGATTGGGATAGCGCTAAATGGGGATTACCGCTCAATACTTGGGATATGTTAGCTACCAATCTGGGATTTTCGTTGGTTTATCTGGTGGGTATACAGCGCCTAGGCATTCGTGCATTGCCAGAGGAGGTGAACGGATTGTTCCACCTGTGGAAGTACATCGGTTATTTGCTGGGCCTGCCTCTTGAAATTATCCCAGAGAACGAAGAAGCAGCAATAGAAGCCCTTTATTATTGGACCATGACGCAGGCGGATGGCGATGCGGATTCAAAATCCTTGGCTCATGCACTGCAACAAGAACCTGTAGATGCACATTATCCTACAACCAAAATAGGCCGAAAGATGATGCGTGAAATCCATTTGTTTTATAACCACTACCTACTGGGCAATTATTCGTGCAACCTGCTCCAACTCGATCGTACTTTTTGGGGTAAAGTGGCTTACCTTAATGTCGTCAAAAATAAGCTCGCACATCGGGGAATCAGCGAAGAAAGCCACCGGCAAAAGTTGATACAAAAGGGTAGAGTGACGCACGAAAGAGTCAAGGATATCTATCTTCGGTATAATACCCAATAAACGTTAATGATTAAATTTGAATACTGACAGTTATTCCCTATGTTTGCACTAACCAATATCAAGTTACGGAAAGGTAATGTAAACTTAATCATAGACGTTAAAGAGGGATAAATTTGGTTGATATATTTGTTCGCTATGACATTAACGGGTGCTACAGCTGAATCCGAACGACTTGCCCGTTTGAAAGCGGGTGATCAATCGGCTTTCGAATGGTTTTACCATCAATATAAATATCCATTGGCCGCTAATTTGTTAAAGTTGGTGAAGTCGGAAGAAGTGGCCGAAGATATCTTGCACGATCTCTTTTTAAAAATCTGGGAAGGTAGGGAGCATATTGATATTAATCGTTCATTTAAAGCTTACCTTTACCGTATAGCAACCAATATGGTAACCGATTTTTATCGGAAAGTTAGTCGGAATAAAGCTTACCAGCAATTTTTAGAAAAGAATAGTAGCAACTCTTATTTGCATATCGATGAACTGATCGATCAAAAGCAGAAACAGGAATTGATGGAGAAAGCGCTGAACGAGCTATCTCCACAATGCCAACTGGTGTTTAAGTTGTGTAAACTAGAGGGGCGTAGCTATGAAGAGGTGAGTCAGATGCTTCAGATTTCACCGAATACCATCAGTAATCATTTAGTAAAGGCTTCTAAAAAAGTGAAGGCTTTTTTTGCCAATCCGATTAATGCTTCGTATCTCGTTTTACTTTTTCTGTTAGATTAAGGAAGAACAGGTATTAACATAAGGGGCTATTCAAGCGCTCAATGTAAGTTAGTGTCCATATCCTACGTCAATATTTCTCGTCATTTCCCCATATACCTTAATGATGTTTATCTTAGTATCCTACCCTTTCATTTAAATACCGGATACGGCATCTGGAATAGATAGGAATAGTCTCCTAGAAACCTTAATGCAAAAAAAAATCAACCGTGCTGTAGTGACTTTTTCTTTGCTAAACGTATTATACAAAAACACGAAGCATTGGAATATAAAAAAGATATACAGCAGTTGTTCGTTGATTTTCTACATAACGACTATACGAAGGAAGATTTAGAACAATTAATAGCCTATTTCGGTGAGGAACATTCGCTGGAAATGCTACGTGAGAAAATTGAAAAAGAACTGGCTGCTGAAATGAAGGATGATGATGTTCGGGTAAAGCGATTGGTGAGGCGGCTGGATGAGCGCTTGTTAAAGCAGCTAGGGGAAACACCTATTTTACCTTTGCCTAAACGTCGATCACATGTACAATGGTTAGCTTGGGTAGGAACCGCAGCTGCAGTTATCGCGATGCTGGTGTTATGGCTTAGACAACCAGATGCAGCGCGTGACACGCCTCTTGTTGCAGCACAAAAGCAGCTGCCAACTAATGATGTGTTACCTGGTGAAAGTCAGGCTACGCTAATCCTGGCCGATGGCAAGCAATTTAACTTAGATGGCAAGGAAAAATTTAGCCAATCTGTAAATGGTGCGCAAATCAGCAGCAACCATGGCGAGCTTATTTATGAGCAGAAATCGGCTACTGATGAGGTAGCTCATGAACCACTCAATACCTTAGTGGTACCAAAAGCTGGTACTTTTCAAATGCGCTTGCCTGATGGAACACGCGTTTGGCTCAATGCGTATTCCCAGCTCCGTTTTCCAAAGAGTTTTAGCGCACATGAACGAAAAGTATGGGTAACTGGCGAAGCATACTTCGAGGTAGCCAAAGATGCAAAACGACCTTTTAGCGTACAAGTTGGCGAGACCTTGATCAAGGCATTGGGTACGGCATTTAATGTAAGAGCGTATAATGAAGGCGAAACCAGTGCTACCCTAACAGATGGTTCCATACAAGTAACGTACAAAGATCAATCGGTAAAATTAATCCCTGGTCAACAAGCATTACTTAACCCTTCGGCGAAACTAACGGTGAGAAGGGTTGATCTGGAAAGCGCTACCGCTTGGAAAGATGGTTATTTCTATTTCAAGAAAGAACCTTTCGAAAAGATCATCCAGGATGTGGCTTTGTGGTATGACGTAACGATACACGATGAAGGACCGGTACCGAACGAATTATATAGCGGAAGTGTGGATAGGCAGGCGAAGCTTTCGGAAGTATTGGAGATGTTACGTGCCGTCAGTGAAACCCGTTTTGAGCTGAAAGGTAGGGAGCTATATATCGTGCATTAGATAATGGATATAAATAAAAATAATAAGCAATGATAAGAACCTAGTACACCATTAACGTAAAGAAACTGGAAGTGATTGCGGCACCCCCAGTTATCGTTCATTAGATCTGTAAAATTAGTATTCACTAACCTAACTCTCAAAAGTATGGATTATTTCTCTCATGGCAAAAGGCGATGTGATAAAGCTTTTCTTTGCCATCATGTTAACAAAATCTACCTCACAATGAAATTGACAATGGCGTTTGTATGCTTATTTTCAATTGGTGTTTACGCCAATTCCAAAGCGCAGAGCGTAAATTTATCATTGAAAAATGCAGCGCTGGAAGAGGTGCTTCAGGAAATTGGACGGCAAACTGATTTCCGTTTTTTTTATTCGGATAAATTGATGCAACAAGCTGCTCCGGTTACGGTCCAAGTTAAACATGGCGAGCTGGACGAGGTGCTGAAACAGCTGCTTACCGAACGGAAATTGACATATAAAAAAATAGCGCGAACCATTACTATTCTGAAGGAAGAACAGGATAAGCGTCAGGATATTCGGGTACATGGTGTCGTGCGCGATTCATTAGGTACCTTATCTGGAGTATCCGTCATTTGCAAAGAACAACCAAATATCGGTACAACGACGAATGATAAAGGCGAATTTACGTTGACAGTACCCGAAAGCACTACGCTAATCTTTAGGTTTATGGGCTATGCGCAGCAAGAGAAACTGGCCACAGTGGGCCAGCCGCTTCAAATTATAATGGTACCTGCGGAAAATCTCATGAATGAAGTGGTGGTCACAGCACTCGGTATTAGCAAAGAAAAAAGACAGATTGCCTATGCCGTCCAAGAAGTAAAAGGAGAGGCACTCAATGTAGCACGAGAATCCAATGTAGCCGCTAATTTGGTTGGTAAGGTAGCCGGTTTACGGGTAACACCGAAAAGTACCTTATTTGCTAGTCCGCAGATCTCCCTGCGAGGTGCAAAAACTACTATCGTTATCGACGGTGTGCCTGCACCGGAAGATTTTGATATGTGGAGCTTGAATGCAGACGATATTGAGGATGTAACAGTGCTGAAAGGTACAGCCTCTTCTGCCTTATATGGTTCTGTGGCTCAGAATGGAGCCATCATGATTACAACGAAAAAAGGTAAAGGAGGAAAAGCGGGTGTAGAACTGGCTTACAATACCAGTACGCAGTTTCAAGCAGGTTTTTTACGTATACCGGAAACACAGCATGACTATGGCATGGGCTTCAATGGGGAATACGCCTTTGTAGATGGAAAAGGGGGAGGAGTAAACGATGCTTATGGCTATGTATGGGGGCCAAAACTGAATCAGCCTGATCCCAATACAGCAAGCGGTTTTATCGAAATTCCGCAATATAATAGTCCCGTTGATCCCAACACCGGCAAGCTGGTGCCTTTACCGTGGATTACCAGAGGACAGGATAATTTAAAGAATTTCCTAAATAACGGTTTGCTAACCACCCATAATGTAAGTTTCGCGGGTACAACAGATAAAACCGATTACCGTATCTCCTTATCGCATGTGTATCAAAAGGGCCAAGTACCCAACACCAAACTCAATTCAACTTCCATAAACTTAGCAGGAAGTTTGAAAATCAGCGAGAAACTGCGCGCCGAGGCAACGCTTTCGTATAATAAACAATATTCGCCTAATTACCCTACAAGCGGTTATTCACCAGATAACTATTTATATAATATTGTGCTGTGGATGGGGCCGGAGGTTAATATTAAAGATATGCGTCAGTATTGGAGACCCGATCGGGAAGGATTGGAACAGCTTACTTATAATTATAGCTGGTATAATAACCCGTGGTTTTTGGCCTACGAAAAAGAAAGGGCGTACACCAATGATGTCCTCGTGTCGCAGGCTAACCTAAAGTATACGATTAATGACGATTTGAAATTTATGGTGCGTGGGGGGATTACCAGCAATTTTGCCAATAGTGATCTAAAAACTCCATACAGTTACATCAATTACGGGACAGATGCTGCTCCTTATGGAAATTACTGGCTGCAAAAGCAAAATGAAATGCGTTTAGTTACCGATGCCTTACTGACCTATAACAAAACGTTTTTGAAAGATTTTAATATAACGGCTAGTGTGGGCGCCAGTAGCCGACTGGATCATTTTAATAATTTATCATCCCAAACCATGGGGGGCTTAAGTGTTCCCGGATGGTATAACCTAGCCAATTCCCGGAATCCGGTAAAATCGGAAAATACCTTAACCGAGAAACAGGTGTATGGACTTTATGGTTATGTAGATTTGGATTATAAAAGTATGGCTACCTTAAGTATTACCGGTAGAAACGATTGGACTTCCGCTTTGCAATCGCCAAACAACTCATACTTTTATCCTTCAGCCTCGCTGAGCCTAATTGTTTCGGAGATGGTCAAACTTCCTGAAGCCATCTCGCTAGTTAAATTGCGTGGAGCCGTAACGGATGCAACGACAGATGTATCGCCCTACAGCACCTTGCAGACATATGAAATTGGCGATCGTTGGAATGGTACCCCATCGCTCAATCTGCCGGGCGCGCTACGACCTCCCGGTTTAAAGCCGAATAAAACCATCGCGCAGGAGTATGGTGCCGAACTTCGGTTCCTGAATAACAGAATTGGACTAGATATGTCCTATTTTAACTATGATTTAACCAATAATGTGGTGGAAGTTCCTTTATCCTTGGCTTCGGGTTATTCTCTTATCCAAATGAACGGCGATAAATACCGGCGTAGAGGTATTGAATTGGTACTGAGCGGTACGCCGGTGCAAACAGACAATTTTCGCTGGAATACAATAGCGAACTATTCGCGCCTTCGCAATACGGTATTGGAATATTTTGGCGGTGAAGAGATTCGGGGAGGGGTGAAGGTGGGTGAACGAACAGACATTTACAGGGGTTGGGCCTGGCAAAAATCGCCCGACGGACAGATTGTACACGAAAATGGTATTCCGCAATATATCAATCAGGAGGTGAATTTAGGTCATACCTTACCCAATTGGGAATTTGGTTTTATCAACAACTTTAATTACAAAAATTTTGGTTTATCAATAGCCATTGATGGTAAAATTGGAGGCAAATTGTACAATGGGGTTGAGGCTAAGATGTTCGAAGGAGGCATGCACCCGGCCACTGCTAATCATTATCGAGATGATGCATATGCCGGTGAAAAAACCTATTTGGCAGGTGGAGTAGAGCAAACCGGTGGTAGCGCTACATACGATGCCCAAGGGAATATTACCAGTGATACCCGTACGTTTGCACCCAATACAACGCCGGTGAATTATGTCGACTGGGTATTTGCGACATATACCAATGGAATCGATGAGGCCAATCTGTACAATCGCACCTATGTAAAACTTAGAGAGATTACCTTAAGCTATAATATGCCGGCCAAGTTGTTGTCAAAAACACCGTTTAAGGCCGTTAGTTTTTCTTTGGTAGGACGTAACCTTTTCTTATGGAGCAAAGTGCCGTTTATCGATCCGGATGGTTATGTGGATACCGCATTAGATCCCGGAGGCTTTGATACCACTGAGATTGCCGAACCGACCACCAGAAATATTGGCTTTAACCTGAATTTGAAATTTTAACATAACGACTGAAGCGATGAATGCGAAAATTTTTATCGGAATGCTATTGCTTACAGTGAGCTTAGGTGCCTGTAAGAAGTTTGACTACTACCAAGATAATCCTAATAAACCCACCAATGCCACACCTGCTTTGTTATTAACCAATGTGTGTAATACGGTATTTAATAATAATCCAGAGAGTGCTGCTTATGCTGTTCGTCACTTAACCTATTATGAACGGCCTAACGAATCGATCAATTATAACTGGAACAGGGGCTCATTTGGTAATTACAATACCTTAAGACAGGTGCAGAAAATGCAGGAGCTGGCTGCTGATAACGCTAATTATCAGGGACTGGCTAAATTTTTCCGGGCAGTACTCTTTTTACAAATGACCGATACGTTTGGCGACATCCCCTATACAGAGGCCTTACAGGCGGAAGAAGGATTACAACAACCAGCCTATGCTACACAAGAGCAGGTCTACTTGGGCATTTTACAGGAATTAGAAGAAGCGAATGAACTCCTGTCGGAAGGTAATGGACTGCTGGATGGTGATATTATTTACCAAGGCAATGTGCAGCATTGGAAACAGCTGGTTAATGCATTTCATTTGCGGGTGCTGATCCATCTTTCTAAAAAAGAGGCCAATAGTAACTTGAAGATTAAAGAGCAATTTAAAGCTATTGTTAATGATCCAGCGAGATATCCGCTATTGCAAAGCAATGCAGATAACGGGCAGTTGGTTTATAATTCTTCAGACGAATCCAACTATTATCCCACGGCTGGCTCATTAAGCATCGCCACATTGGTTTCTTTAGAAAAGACTTTCGTAGACCGTTTAAAGGATTATCGTGATCCGCGTTTATTTTCCTTTGCAGAGCCCGTTGCCGGTAAAGAAGCGGGTGTATTTGACAACTATAATGGTGTTGATGCAGGTTTATCGCCAGCAGATCAGCAGAGTACAGCATCAAAATCCTCATTGATTGCCCGACGTTATGTCGATCTGAAAAATCCAGTAAATGAACCCATGATTTTTTTAGGGTATGCCGAACAAGAATTTTTAATTGCAGAAGCGATTACCCGAGGGTGGTTAACGGGCGAAGCGGCAACGCATTATGCAAATGGTATTCGGGCGTCAATGGCGTTTTACGGAGTTGAAGAACAAGCGATCGATGCTTATTTGGGGCAGTCAACTATTTCCTTAACAACAGGCGATGCGTTGGAAAAAATCCTGATGCAAAAGTATATTGCATTCTTTATGAACTCAGGCTGGGAACCTTTCTACGAACAACGACGTACAGGTGTGCCCACATTTAGGGTTGGCCCTGGTACTTTAAATGGCGGTAAGGTTCCAAAACGTTGGCTATACCCCCTAACCGAATTTCAATACAATGAAGCACATGTGGAGGAGGCTATAGCAAGACAGTTTCCAGAAGGTGATAATGTAAATGCCTCGATGTGGTTGATTCAATAATGACGGTTTAGCCCGGACATTTTTTTGTACAATTAGCGAATTGAGATTTAATTTTTTTTATGGATACGAGAAGAGATTTTTTGAAAAAAGCAGCTGCACTTGCGGGTGGGGCGTCACTGATGCATGTTATGCCGGCATCTATCGCCAGAGCAATGGCGATTAACCCCTCTTTGGGCAGTACCTTTTACGATGCAGAACATGTCGTCCTTTTAATGCAGGAGAATCGATCATTTGATCATGCTTTTGGTACATTACAAGGTGTGCGAGGCTATAATGATCCGCGGGCAATCGATTTGCCGAATAAAAACAAAGTTTGGGCACAAACACGACATAACGGGGAAACCTTTGCCCCATTCCGATTGGACATAAAGGATTCTAAAATTACCTGGATGGGCTGCCTGCCGCATAATTGGACCGATCAGACGGATGCGCGCAATCAGGGTAAAATGAATAAATGGCTGGATGTAAAGCGTTCCGGATTTGAAGATTTTGCCGATTTACCGTTAACGATGGGCCATTATACGCGGGAAGATATTCCTTTTTACTATTCGTTGGCAGATGCTTTTACCATATGCGATCAACATTTCTGTTCTAGTTTAACGGGCACAAATCCGAATAGACTTTATTTTTGGACGGGTAATATCCGGGAAAATTTAACCGGTAAGGCCTGCGTATGGAATGGGGATTCGGAGTTTAGCGGCAATGCCCGGTGGAAAACGTTTCCTGAGCGTTTGGAAGAGCAGGGAATATCCTGGAAAATTTATCAGAATGAAATTTCTTCGAGCAGTGCCGGTTATAGTGGAGAGGCAAACAGTTGGCTGGCTAATTTTGGCTGCAATGTCATGGAGTATTTTCCTCAATATCAGGTGAAGTTGAGTAAACGATACATAACCCTGTTGGAGGAGCAGAGGATAACACTGGTTAAAGAAATTGCTAGCTTCCCAGACAATGGTGATGCTGGAAAGTTGGATCAATTAAAACATCGATTGAAACAAATAGCGGACGAACAACAGGTATATACCGCGGAGCGCTATCATGCTTTAAGTGAACAGGAAAAGCAGTTACATGAACGTGCTTTTGTCAATAATAGCGGCGATCCGGATTACATGAGCCTAGAGCGGCTTATTTACCGGGATGGTGATACGGAACGAGAACTGCATATTCCGAAGGGAGATGTATTATACCAGTTCAGAAAAGATGTCAATAACGGCAACTTACCTACGGTGTCCTGGTTAGTACCTCCGCAGCTTTTTTCTGACCACCCGGATTCGCCTTGGTTTGGTGCTTGGTATGTGAGTGAGGTGATGGATATCCTAACGAAGAACCCTGAAGTATGGAAAAAAACGATTTTCATTTTAACGTACGATGAAAACGATGGATATTTTGACCATATACCGCCTTTTGGTTCGCCTAATCCTTATCGGCAGGGTACTGGTAAGGTTTCTGCAGGAATTGATGCTCAATTGGAATATGTGCGTCGGGATGAACAATATTATCCGGAAAGCGGACGGGAAAGTAACATCGGACTGGGGTATCGGGTGCCTTTAATCATTGCTTCGCCGTGGACAAGGGGTGGATGGGTAAATTCGCAGGTATTTGACCATACGTCTTCGCTACAGTTTTTAGAAGATTTTCTTTTGAAAAAATTTGATAAGGAGGTCAAGGAGTCGAACATAACGGCTTGGAGAAGGGCAGTATGCGGTAATTTAACTTCTGCTTTCAGGCCTTACCACGGCGAAAAACTAAAGAAACCGGTATACCTCGAAAAGGAAACGTTCATGGAAGGCATCCATCGGGCTAAGTTCAAAGGACTTCCCAATAATTTTAAGGCGTTAAATGAAAATGAACTGGCCGAGCTCAACCGTAATCCCAATACTTCTCCCTATTTTCCTGAGCAGGAAAAAGGGATACGCGATGCTTGCGCCCTACCATATGAATTGTATGTCAATGGACATTATGATAAACAGGCTGATCGGTATACTATAAGTTTCGAAACTGGAAATAAGGTTTTTGGTAAAAGGGCTGCGGGAGCACCATTCTTGGTTTATGCCATCAACCCGTATCAAGGAGAACGATTGCCGATCAGAGATTACAGCTTGCTTGCGGGCGACCAGATGGAGGATAGCTGGAATGTGAATCAATTTGAGAATGGAACTTATCATTTACGCGTATATGGCCCTAATGGCTTTTACCGATCATTTAGAGGAACAGCCCTTAACCCACTTATACAGATAAATTGTTCCTACCAATTTGATGATCAAAAAACAAAGACCTTAACAGGTAAGGTGCTGTTAACATTACGCAATCACGATAGGCTTGGACATGAAATTCATGTTGTAGACAATAGTTATGGCGATCAGGAAAGACGTATCGTGCTGGAGAAAGGACGAACAACGACTATTTTAATCGATACAGTAAAAAACTACAACTGGTATGATGTTACCATACGATGCAAAGATTATAGCGATTTTGCTGAACGTTTTGCCGGTCGGATCGAGAATGGTCGGCCCCTTAAAACAGATCCGTTAATGGGAAGGGTGGTGTAGATTGTCAAAAAATAAGGTGTCCCATGAGACACCTTATTTTTTATGCAGCCCGTTTTTATTTCTTTGCTGCTTTTAAGTCAAAACCAATTTCTACATCTTTACTGATCGCCCAGTTTTCAGGGCTGCCTTCGGTCTTGTAGTTTACACCCCAAGCACTTCTGTCAATAGTGAATTTTGCTTTCGCTGTTACATCATTGTCGTTTACAGCAATTTGTGCAGGAAAACTAATGTTCAAGGTGCTATCTTTTAGGGTTAGATTCCCACTGATGATATGGGTAGCATTGGGTAATAAGCTTTTTTGTGCTGTGCTGTCGTAAGGCGCAACTCCCGTAATCACAAATTTTGCGGTTGGATGTTTTTCTACATCGAAAAAGTCAGCACTCTTCAAGTGCCCTTCCAAATCAGTATATTTTTTATCCTTTTCCGTTACGGATTGAGGATCTACCTGTAAACCAGCTAGGTTTACTTCCAAATCTCCTGCTGTTACTTGTCCATCTTCAACAGCTAAACTACCACCGGTTACCTTAATGATACCAAAGCGAGGGGCTAGGCCACCTTTATGTGTGGCTTGCCAAGTTACCTTCGTCGTTGCAGTGTCTATGGCATAAGAGGTTCCCGTAGCTACTGCTGCTTCTTTCTCTGCCTCGGTTTTCGCTTGGTCACTAGCATTGTTTCCTCCGCAAGCGGCAATGAATAGGGCTAGGGCTAATGCTGGAAAAATAATCTTTTTTTTCATTTGTTTGCTTTTTATTTGTTTTTGTAAGTATTTATTGATACTCAGAGCACTGTTTAAAATCGATATTTTGACTGTACTATCCTGATCCCGAATACGTGTGCTACATTAACTCGTCCGTAAATTAAACGATTGCGTTTATCTAAATGCCTGTTTTTTATTCTTTTTGTTGCAAAATAAAGTTTTTTTTGTTGTTTTATATAGAATGATTAAAAATAATTAGCGATAAACAAAGTTACTTTCCAAAAGGATAGTATCTTTACGGATGTAGTTTAGTGCTTCTGTACAGAAAATCTTTTTCGCTAAACATTATTTTTGGCACAGTCTTTACTATAAGAATTGCGTATTTTTGAGAAAGAAAAATTTTAGTTATGAATTTAAAAGGAATAAGTCTGCCGGCCGCCCTTATGGCAATGGTGCTATTGGTATCCAGTTGCGGTAGTAAAAAGTATACATTATTACAATCTCGCTATGGTGAGTTGGAGACAAAGTATAAAGATTTAGATTTAAAATATCTAAATAGCCAACATGAGCTTACGAACGCAACAAATCGCGTAAAAGATTTGGAAGAACAAATTGCCCAGTACAAGTCAAACGTCAATTCGCTTCAAGCGGCTTTAGACAAATGTTTGACCAATAGTGGTCAGGGCAATGCCAATATCTCTAAATTGGTTGACGAAATTAACGCTTCCAATAAATACATCCAACATTTAGTGAATACAAAGGCTAAGAGTGATTCGTTGAATATGGTCTTAACCAATAACCTCACCCGTTCGTTAAGTCGCGAAGAAATGCAGGATGTAGATGTGCAGGTATTGAAAGGAGTGGTTTATATTTCATTATCAGATAATATGTTGTATAAATCAGGCAGCTATGAAATTTCTCCTCAGGCTGGGGAGACATTGGGCAAAATTGCTAAAATCATTACCGATTATAAAGATTATGAAGTGCTTATAGAGGGTAATACCGACAATGTGCCTATCTCGCAAAAGAATATCCGCAATAATTGGGATTTAAGTGCTTTAAGGGCCTCATCAGTGGTCCAAGCGCTACAAAACAATTATGGCGTAGATCCTAAACGTCTTACTGCCGGTGGTAGAGGTGAGTATAATCCTATTGCAGGTAATGATACCGAAGCGGGTAGGACAAGAAATCGTCGTACACAAATTATCATTACCCCGAAACTGGATCAGTTTATGGAGTTAATTGATAAAGCGCCTGAAAAGGCTCAGGATGGCGATACTACGCTGACTGAACCGGATACAACGACCACTTATTAATAATATCCACAATAAATAAAAAGCCTCGGTGATATTTTATTATCATCGAGGCTTTTTTGTACATGGTTTATTCCACCCATCCATATTGGATGTAAGTAAAATATTTTTTAATTTCGCCATACCATCTGCTCCTATAGTTTTAATGGTAAAACAGTTGAATCGTAATCAACGGTTGCTGGTTCGAGTCCGGCTGGGAGCTCTATTTAAAAAGCCCTTTATCCTATACCAATAGTCATATGAAGAAAATAGCCTTTCTGTTCTTGATGCTGCTGATCGGAGGTGTTCCATTAAAAGCTCAGGAGAGTGTCCCTTTTTCGCTAACGGCAAATGGGCATATCTTAATTAAAGCAAAAGTAAACGGTGTAGAGGGAAACTTCATTTTTGATACGGGTGCGGGTTTGAATATGTTCTTTAAAACGTTTGCTGAAAAACTTGAAAATAAAGAAACGCACCATTTTTTCGTTGGCCACCGAGCGACTGGAGAACCCTTACGGATGCCTTTATATCGTTCGAAAACATTGTCATTGGGCGACTTTGAATGTAACGATCAGTGGTATACCACTTTTGACCTGCATATGGATGGTATTGATGGTATCTTGTCATTACAGGCATTTCGGCAAACACCGGTAACCATTGATTATACGAAAAAGGAATTGTCATTTGCCAAATTAGGTAAGAAGGGAAAAAATAAATTCATTACACTTGAAACAGCAGATTATGGAGGTCGGGCATTGGATATTTTTACAAATGTTCGGCTTAATGATCAATTATCCATCCAAATAATGTTAGATTCAGGAGCGGGAGACCATTCCTATTGGGTGGATGAACGTTTCATGGACGACCTATCCATAAAAAGATCAACGTTGGATAGTATAGAGAAAAAGAGTGAATTTAACGCAAATAAAATATCAAAAATGTACATAGGCAAACTTGCAGAAATTGCTACCGAAAATAAGGAGGCTAAGATCGAAAATCCGTCTGTTAATTTTGTTCAGGGGCTGATTTATGAAGGGAAAATGAGCATCGCATGGCTCGGCAAAAAAATAACCATCAGCATCCCCGAAAAACGGATTTATATCGCTGAAGATTGAATAATATGAAAAAAGCCGGCATTTTTGTGGATGCCAGCTTTGCTATGCGATGTATAATTACTAGTTAAAATAGTGTGATAATTTGAGTCCGAAGAAAGATAATGATCCATCTTTAGAATAGATGTCGTACTTCAATTCAGCTTCAAATGAACCAAGTTTAACGCCGGCACCAGGAGAATAACTCATAGCTGTCCCACTGTCTCCACCACCCTTAATTACTTCCTTCACAGAAAAAGCTGGACCTAAATCAAATTTAATGTACAATGGGCTTGGACCGATACCGTAACGTGCGCCAACTCTGATGGGTAAAATTCCTGCGTTGCCTACATCGTATCCTTCTTCTTTAAAGGCATCCTTGATATCTCCCTTAAGAAACCATTGTTGATAACCGGCCGAGCCGATGACCGATAAATTGGTTACGGGTAGGGGAACCAAAACATTTAGGCTGGCACCCGCTGAAACAGCATATAGGTCACTGGCACTACCTGTTGGAATGCCTCCTTCTATACCGATGCCAAATTTAACGGGCGACTGGGCTGAAACCCGACTAGAGATGAAAGTGCAAAGCACGACTACACAAGCAAGTAAAAGTTTGTTTTTTCTCATATTAATGTTGTTTAATGTTTTTAATAGATTGTTTAAGGCTATTGCCAGCAAAGATAGAAAGATAAATTCGTGAATCAATACAGAGTAGATGAATCCGGTTTTTTTCTAAAAAGAAAAAGATAAGAAGTAATTGTTACCACTTACTGGTATTTTGTAATTGCGTTAAAATAGTTGTCAAATCAAGTGGTTCATTGGTCTTGGTTAAAAAAGCCTTTTTGATACCAGCACGTTTGGCCGCCTCTAGGTCGGAAGGTTTGTCGCCAATGAGGACGCTTTCAGTTAAATTAAGCTCAAATGCTTTTGCAGCTTCTAATAGCATGCCTGGATTAGGCTTTCTCCACTGGCTAGGTTTCGTGAAATCAGGATGATCCGGACAGTGGTAAACCTTATTAATGGTAATACCCGCGGCTTTAAACTGCTGTACCATCCATTCGGTCAGCTGAGCGTAATCGGCCTCTGTATACAATTTCCGGGCAATGCCCGATTGATTGGTAACAATGATAAGAAGATATCCCTGCTCCTGAAAATATCGGCAGATATCGAAAATACCTGCTACAAATTCAAAGGCCGTGATTTGATAGACATAGCCCTTGTCTATATTTACCACACCGTCACGATCGAGAAACAGCGCTTTCCTGTGCATAATTTTATAATTGCTCTTGTATTTTCTTGATGAGATTGGTGGTAGAATAACCGGGCACGAAAGCTAAGGTTTTAACGGTTCCACCACGTGCCAGCACTTCGTTTGCACCAACAATCGTGTTCACTGTATAATCGCCACCTTTGACCAGAATATTGGGTTTAATAGCCTTAATCAATTCAAGTGGGGTATCCTCTTCAAAAATACTGATCGCATCGATAAAGTAAAGGCAAGCTAAAAAAGAAGCTCGTGTCATTTCATCATTAATCGGGCGGTTTTGTCCTTTCAATCGCTTTACCGAAGCATCCGAATTTAAGCCAATGACTAGTTTTTGACCTAAAGCTGCTGCTTCCAGTAAATAGTTTAAGTGTCCGGGGTGCAATAAATCAAAACATCCATTGGTGAAGACCACTTTTTCACCCGCTTGTTGCCATTCAGCAACTTGCTGGATAAGCCTTTCACGGGCGAGGAGCTTCTGTAAGGGTTGTTGGATAGGATGGTCCATAATGGGCATTAATAAATCGTGTCGATATAGGCACAAAATAGGTGCCCGATTAAAATATGCATCTCTTGGATATGCGCAGTAACAGCACTGGGCACTATAAGGCTTAGGTCACATCTATTTTTCAAATCGCCGCCATCTTTACCCGTAAGCCCGATCGTGACAAGTCCCTTTTCTTTAGCGGCTGTTACGGCTGTTAAAATACTCGGACTGTTTCCACTGGTGGAAATGGCGATCAAAACATCACCTGCATTACCTAAGGCATATACTTGCCTTGAAAATACCTGCTCGTATCCATAATCATTTCCAATTGCCGTCAGCGCCGAAGTGTCTGTCGTTAATGCAATTGCTGCTAAGGGAGCTCGTTCTTTAACAAATCTGCCTGTAAATTCGGCTGCAATATGTTGGGCATCCGCAGCGCTTCCACCGTTACCCACTAACAAAACTTTATGGTTGTTTTTTAAGGCATTTCCAATCTGCATCGCGGCTTCTTTTATTGCCGGGCTAAGTTGCTCTTGCGTTTGTTTAAGCGTTTCTAAATGATCATTAAAGGTTTTTTCAATGATTTTATCCATGGCATTATTGTTCTTGCTTTTTTCTGAGTTGTTCAATTTCTTTTAATGTAGCGGTAGCACTTCCTATTTTAGCAACAACAACTGCTGCTGCATGGTTTGCCAGATCGCAAGCTTCATGAAGGGATAAACCTTCGGCCAAACCATATGCAATGGCGGCAATCACGGTGTCACCTGCACCTGTTACATCGTATACCTCTAAAGCTTTGGTGGGGATAATGTCTAGATTTTCTTGATGATAGATGGCCATCCCTTCTTCGGATAAGGTTACAACGACAGATTGGCATTGTGTTTTTTCCCGAATTCGGGCGCAGGCTTCTCGTAAAGTCTGTTGATCGACAATAGTTATGCCCGACATTAACGCCGCCTCTTTCTTATTGGGTTTAATGATGTCGATGCCGGCAAATTTTTCCAAATTTTTTTCCTTGGAATCTAATATGGTTAATACTTGGTGCTGTTTGCAAGCTGAAATAATGGCTTTGCTTAGCCCGTCACTAAAAAAACCTTTACAATAGTCGGATAAAATTAACAATTGGGTATGCGGCAGCAAAGCGGTTAATTGGCCGATTAGCTTTTCCTCTCCGTCAACGCTGATGTTTTTTTTGGTTTCCCGATCAATTCGCAATAGTTGATGGTTTCCTGCCAATACCCTTGTTTTTACGGTAGTAGGCCGATCCTTTTCCTTCGCTAGAAAATAGGTTATACTGGAAGAATGAAGTTGGTCTTCTAATTGTGAAGCCGCCTCGTCTGTTCCGCAAGCAGCCAATAATTGCGTTGGTGCCTCTAAAGCAATCAGATTTTTAACGACATTTCCTGCACCACCTAAGGTATAATGCTCTTGAGTGAAGTTTACCACGGGTACAGGAGCTTCAGGAGATATTCGGTCGCATTTTCCATAAATATAATGGTCAACCATAATGTCTCCGATAACCAAGATGTTTTTTTTTGGACTCATATAGTAATAAGGTTTTGCTTTTCCAGCAACTATTCTGCAAAGAAACAGAATTAAAACGAAGCTAATTCCAATTTTAGTGTAAATTATTCGACTGGGCTCTTTATTATGGGTAAAAAATAGTAAAATTGTTTAGCGTGACGAATAATCGCTTTTATATGCAATACGATTACAGTGCATATACGTCCGTCGTTTTATGGCGGAAGCTTGAACGCAAAAAACAAACACTTGTGAAAAAAAGGCAATTTATCTACGTTTGATATGAACATGAAGAAGCACTTTATTTTTATCTGTTTTATGTGCTGTACTTGTATCGGGTTACATGCACAAGGATTAACAACAGATCAACAATTAAATAAACAAACAAAAATGGCAAACATCACATTCAAAGGAAATCCAGTCCATACCATTGGAGCCTTACCAAAAGTAGGAACAGAAGCTCAGGATTTTACATTAACAGCCGTAGACTTATCGGAAAAAAGCTTGAAAGCGTTTCAAGGAAAATATGTTATCCTGAATATTTTTCCAAGTGTTAATACAGGGGTTTGTGCTGCTTCAGTACGTAAATTTAATGAAGATGCAGCTCAGTTGCCGAACACTACTGTTTTATGTATTTCCAAAGATTTACCATTTGCACAGGCGCAATTTTGTGGTGCAGAAGGTATTAAGAACGTCGTGATGCTTTCTGATTTTCGATCAGACTTTGGAAAGACTTATGGTGTAGAGTTGACAGATGGGCCCTTACGTGGCTTGTTAAGTAGAGCCGTCGTGGTTATTGATCCCCAAGGGAAAATAGTTTACGAAGAACAGGTTCCTGAAATAGCACAAGAACCTAATTATAGCGAAGCCTTGGCTGCGGTAAAGTAAAAAAGGAAAGTCAATAAGGTGAACGTGATGGATCAAAAAATAATAAACCTCTACGATCAGTATACCCATAGCCAAATGAATAGGAAGGAATTCATGAGGAGGCTTGTTGTTTTGACTGGAAGTACATCGTTAGCTTTGGCTGTTTTACCGCTGTTGGAGAATAATTACGCAGCAGCTAAACCTTTTGAAAATGAGGGTATCACTACAGAAAAGATCACCTATACTGGCGTAGATGGTAATGTGCAAGCGATATTGGCAAAGCCAAAAAATCCGGTTAATCTTGGTGCCGTACTAGTGATCCATGAAAATAGGGGCTTAAATCCACACATTATTGACGTAACCAAAAGAGTAGCTGCCGAAGGATTTATAGCGCTGGGGGTAGATGCTCTTTCTCCTTTTGGAGGTACACCGACAGATGAAGATCAAGGGAGGAAATGGATTGGTCAGTTAGATCCTGAAAAGAATCTTCAGAATTATGTAAAAGGTCTGGAATATTTACGGGGGTTAAAGGAAGGGAATGGAAAAGTTAGCATTAAATCAACAGCACATCGATTATCAATTATTTATCTATCCACATGTGAACCACGCTTTTAACAACGATACCTCACCATCACGTTACGATGAAGCGGCTGCTAAGCTCGCTTGGCAGCGAACAATAGATTTTTTTAAAAAGAAACTAAGCTAATTTAATATATTAACTTTTGTGAAGTAGCGTTTGATAATCCCTGGTCGTTATAGCAAATGGTCTGCGATTTTAGGCTATTGGTATATTAGAAAAAATTAATTTCGTATTACCAAAATGTTAAGCCAAATTTGCATAGAATTATTGAGAAGAGATGCAACCCTTATTTCATAACGACCAGGAGATAAACATCACCTGGAAACAAGCCATGCAAAGCTGGGCATTTAAAAGCTGGTTCATTGCGGGTCACCTTTTATTTATTGTACTCTTATTAGTATTGCCACACTTTTTCGATCATATTGAGCTACGTGACGGGATGCCGTTGTACGATCCTATCTTGCTCATGCTTCCAACAGTAAATCTATCTACACCAATATTTATCTGTATTTGGGGCATGGCAGCGCTATTGCTATATCGGTGTTTTTCTAATCCGGCAATTATGATTACGTATCTCTATGGATTCGTTTTGCTCCTGTTTTTACGTATGCTTACCATATCGTTAATTCCGTTGGACCCTCCGTACGGCTTAATCCCATTAGTAGATCCAATTAGTAATATCGCTTATGGCAAGGTGGATTTTATTACAAAAGATCTGTTTTTTTCTGGGCATACATCCACTATGTTTTTAATGTTTTTGTGTTTTAATCGTAAATGGGATAGGAGGTTGGCGCTGTTAGCAACGATGTTGATCGGAACGATGGTGTTGATTCAACATGTGCACTATAGTATCGATGTGCTTGCAGCCCCAATGTTCACGTGGATTTGTTTCTGGCTTGGTAGGGAAATTGCACTAAGCGGATGGTATAAAGCTTATTTGGCAATTGCAAAACAGAATGTGCATGTACCGATTACTCCTGATTTTCAAAAGCTACGATCTCCTGACCAATTGCATTGATTTCGTCATCTGCTTCAAAGCGTGGCAATTCTGTTTCCGGATCTAGCTTTATCCAACTATTTTCGGTGTCTTTCATGATTTTCATATATTCTCTTCCATCTTTATAGACGGTATAGGTATTCTCTTCCTCTGGGAAAATAGCATAGTCAACGTGATTAATAGCGATATCAAATGGCTCTTTCATTTCTCTATGATAACTAAAGTGGCGAAGTTAACTAATTTGTTGTAAACATTCTTTAACTTGATTCGTTAAAAAGAGTAACCGAGAACAGATGAAGAAATTCGTTACATTCAGTTGTATTATAGCTGCCGTACTGATCGCATGTACAACTAAGAAAAAGGCAATGATTGAAAAAGATCAGCTTGCAGGTACTTGGGAATTGGACTATATTAGCGGACCGCGTATTGCTTTTGAAGGATTGTACCCGGGTAAAAAACCGTTTTTAAAGATCGAAGTAGATCGTAATCAGATAACAGGCAGTACCAGCTGTAATCGTTTTTTTGGTCCATTGCATCGCACCGGTAACAGCATTAATTTTAAAGATGGATTGGGTATGACGAAAATGGCATGCCCCGGCCAAGGAGAACAGACGTTTTTAAATTCGTTACAGAAAATTGACACATATGCCATTAGCAACAATGGAAAAACCTTAAATTTGCTTATGGGAGATATTGCCCTCATGCGCTTTCAGCGACAAGGAGAATGATGAGATACCTAATGTCTAATATCTAACATCTAATATTTAAAATAACATGGGAAAAGGAGATAAAAAAACAAAAAGAGGAAAAATTGTTATGGGGTCATACGGGAAGACTCGTCCACATGAAAAAAAGAAAGAAAAAGCCGTAACAGCGGAAGCGGCAGCACCGGCAAAGGAAAAAGCTCCGAAAAGCAAGAAGGGTTGACTTCAATCAACCCTTCTTGCTTTTTTGCCTATGGTTTAGGAAAGATTATTTCTTTTCTTCTTTTTTGTACGCAGCATTTAAGCCTTCAACCACTTCTTTGGTAATTTCCAGGCGCTCGTCTGCAAATAACACACCCGGGTTCCCCTTTGAATAGGTAAGTACAAATTTATAACCCTTTTCTTTCGCATGTGCTTTCAGAAAATCAGAAACCTTGTTATATAGTTTTTCCTGTTCTTGTGCCTCATCGTTTGCAAAAGATTGATTGGCATTCTGGTTAAATTTGCCCAACTCTTCTTGTTTTCGAGCTAAGCGCTCTTCCGTACTTTTCCGTTGGTCTGCCGTCATGGTCGCCGCATTCTTTTGATAGTCTGCTACTTCCCGTTGAAAAGCATTTCCCTTTGCCTGAAGTTCTTCCTGCGTCTTCTTTGCTTTTTCCTGCAATTTCGTTTGCATGTCTTTAAAGTAGGTGTAATTCGCTAAAAGAGAGTCAGAATTCACATATACGATACTACCGTCTGTAGCAGCTGTTGCTGTGCTATCAGAGCCGGTTTTAGATGCTGTCTTCCCCGCGGGGTTGTTACAAGATATAACCGCTGCTGCCAATAGCAAGCCTAAGGTTGTTTTTGTTAATGAAGCGATTGGTTTGTTCATTTTTATGTCGTTACTATGGATTTTATATGATTAAAAACGCAAACCTACTATAAAAATCATATACTAGATAATTTTTTTTTCAAAAGCTAGTATATCCTGCGCTAAATTGCTTAAGTGTCGGCAAATTTTCGTATTTTTGTGTTTTTGGAACTAAACTATACATGAGCGAAGAAAACAAAAACAAATCCAATTACTCCGCAGATAATATACAGGTACTTGAAGGCCTGGAAGCAGTAAGAAAAAGACCTTCTATGTATATCGGAGATGTTGGCGTGAAAGGTTTACACCATTTGGTGTATGAAGTAGTTGACAACTCCATTGATGAAGCGCTAGCTGGTTATTGTACCGATATACAAGTCATCATCCATAAAGATAACTCCATTACGGTAGAAGATAACGGAAGGGGTATTCCCACCGGAATTAACAAAAAAGAGAATAAATCAGCATTAGAAATGGTTATGACCATGCTCCATGCTGGTGGTAAATTTGATAAAGATACCTACAAAGTATCCGGTGGTCTGCACGGTGTAGGGGTTTCCTGTGTAAACGCACTTTCTACATTATTAATTGCTGAAGTACATCGCGAAGGACAAATATTTAAACAAGAGTACGAACAGGGAAAACCTTTATATGACGTCAAAACCATTGGAGAAACCGATCGTACGGGAACAAAGGTTACTTTCCATCCCGATCCTACGATTTTCACAATGACAACCACCTATAGCTATGATATCTTAGCGGGAAGATTAAGGGAGTTGGGCTACTTAAACAAAGGAATTCGTCTGTCGTTGTTGGATGAAAGAGAAGAGCAACCCGATGGATCATTAAGACACGATACGTTTTATTCAGAAGGCGGTTTAAGCGAATTTGTGAAATTCTTAGATGGAAATCGCCAAGCCTTAATCCCTGACCCCATTCATGTTGAAGGTATAAAACAAGGGATACCAGTTGAACTGGCGCTGCAATACAACGATACCTATTCGGAAAATGTGCACTCCTATGTGAATAATATTAACACTATTGAAGGAGGTACGCATGTTGCTGGATTCCGTAGAGGCTTGACACGGACACTAAAAGCTTATGCTGATAAATCAGGACTGCTGAAAAACTTGAAAGTAGATATTACCGGTGATGATTTTCGGGAAGGTTTAACAGCTGTGATTTCTGTTAAAGTTGCTGAACCTCAGTTTGAAGGACAGACCAAAACCAAGCTCGGTAATAATGAAGTGATGGGAGCGGTAGATGTTGCAGTAGGGGAAATCTTAGGTACCTACTTGGAAGAGAATCCCCGAGAAGCTAAGGCGATTGTACAAAAGGTAATTATTGCTGCTCAAGCACGCGCTGCTGCACGCAAAGCCCGGGATATGGTGCAGCGTAAAACAGTAATGGGCGGGAGTGGATTACCTGGTAAGTTGGCCGATTGTGCGAATAATGATCCAGCAAAGTGCGAAATCTACTTGGTAGAGGGAGATTCTGCAGGAGGTACTGCCAAGCAAGGTAGAAATCGCGATTTTCAGGCCATATTGCCGTTACGAGGAAAAATTCTGAACGTAGAGAAGGCAATGGAGCATAAGATTTACGAGAACGAAGAAATTAAGAATATGTTTACGGCACTTGGGGTAAGTATTGGTACACCTGAAGATGCTAAAGCATTAAACCTTGAAAAATTACGTTACCACCGGATCATCATCATGACAGATGCCGATGTGGATGGTTCACACATCACCACATTAATCCTCACCTTCTATTTCCGTTATATGAAGGAATTGATAGAAAGTGGTTATGTTTATATCGCAACACCACCCTTATACCTCATAAAAAAAGGAAAAGATTTCGAGTATGCTTGGAATGAAGACCAGCGTCTTGCTGCTATTCAGCGTCTAAAGGGTGCAGGTAAGGAAGATAGCGTCCATGTACAGCGGTATAAGGGATTAGGCGAAATGAATGCTGAGCAATTATGGGATACCACCATGAATCCAGAAACACGTACCCTGCGTCAGGTAAGTATCGAAAATGCTGCAGAATGTGATCGTGTATTTTCCATGCTTATGGGAGACGAAGTGGCACCGCGTAGGGAGTTTATCGAACGTAATGCAAAATATGCGAAGATAGATGTCTAAAGAAGTTTAACGTGATAAGTTTTACGTTATACGTTGCAAAGTTCAACGCACGTATAACGTAGAACTTACTACTTATCACTTAAAAAATTAACCAAGCCCATAACCAAATCGCCATTCAATGGTAAATTAGGTGCCGTATACGTTTTTAAATTTTCTGAACGATTATTAGGAGCCGTTTTTAACACATGGTTCATTTGGCTAATGAGCAGCAGCGTGGCCTTTGGATTAGCCTGTTTTAATGCCTCGGCGTGCTTAATGGGAACCTGTAAATCGCTGGTACCACCAATGATCAACAAGGGTACCGATAATTTGGCGATCTCTTCAGTAGGCTCAACTTGGAAAGACGAAATGATAAATTTTTGTATAACCGGTGCAAATAGACCATTTAAGGCGTCAGGCACATTGTTTGTGGTCTTCCCTTGCTTCAATAGTTGAATAATCGGCTTAGCCTGCTGAGCGAGCTGAGGTTGGGCCACCAACTGACTTTCTAAGGTAGTTGAAAGATTTTCACCAGGGCCACACAAGGATACAAACGCATCAGGCTTTAACTGTTGGGACGCCATAATACCGATATTGGATCCCTCGCTATGACCTAAAATAAATAGCTTTCCGAATTCTTTACGGCTCCTCAAGAAATTCCCTAAGATGACCGCATCATCCACAAAATCCTGGAAAACAACACTGTCTTGCTTCGTGTCAAAAGTGGTACTTTCACCAACAAGGCGTTTGTCGTACCGGAAACTAGCGATGCCATTATCGGCCAAGGCCTCAGCAAGCAATAAATAGGAATTGCTGTGGACGCCATATACGTTATTGCCATTTCGGTCAGTAGGGCCACTCCCAGCTATAATCAAAGCTATAGGCATGCTTGCTTGTGGGGTCTTCGGTGTCATGATGGTGCCACTAATGATGCCACCATGTACTTTGACTTTGATCGCTTCTTCTGGAAAATTTGATGGACTTACACGGGCGTCTTCTCTGGATTTTGGCTGCTGCTGAACAAAAAAGCCCACAATCTCGTGATTCTCATCGAAATTCACCGTGAAGGGCATAATATAGTTTTTAAAGGTAGTTTCTACCATTAATGGAGCTGCATTCTTATCTACATCATCTGCTATTTTTGCTGATTCATAGGGGCCTAATTGTTGATTAAAATTTTCCCATAATTGGGCTAGGTCCGTTGGCTTCACTTTGGCTTTAAAGCCTACAGCAGTTAGGTTGAGCGCATCTTCGTATTGACCTTGGGCTAAAAACTCCATGAATTTGAGTGCATTTTCTGCATTCGTTGTTTGTGCATAAGCTGTTCGGCCGACGATAAAGAATACGAGTGCTCCTAATAAAACATGTCTTTTCATTAATACGCATTAATTTATATCTGTAGGCTAAGACACAAAAAACGTTCCACGTCTTGTTTTTTGCGCTTTGGTGTTCGCGAATACGAGGCTTTTTATCTAAGTTTGCACCTCTTACATGTTTAATTGATTTTTCAAAAAATGAGCTTAGCGAAGACCTATAATCCGAAAGAGGCAGAAGATAAGTGGTATGCTTATTGGTTAGAAAAGAAATTTTTCCGCTCGGTGCCAGACCAGCGCGAACCGTATACAATCGTCATGCCCCCGCCCAATGTAACGGGCGTACTTCATATGGGACATATGCTCAATAATACCATACAAGACGTGCTTATTCGCCGTGCACGAATGCAAGGTAAAAATGCTTGTTGGGTACCAGGGACAGATCACGCATCTATTGCTACAGAAGCTAAAGTGGTGGCTATGCTAAAGGAGCGTGGTATACAGAAGAAAGATCTTTCACGGGAGGAATTTTTGAAATATGCTTGGGAATGGAAGGATAAGTACGGCGGAATCATTTTAGAGCAATTAAAAAAATTAGGAGCCTCATGCGATTGGGACCGTACACGCTTTACTATGGATCCTGATTTAAGTGAGGCCGTTATCGATACGTTTATTCATCTTTATAAAAAAGGATATATTTATAGGGGTATTCGGATGATTAACTGGGATCCCCAAGGAAAAACTGCTGTATCAGATGAAGAAGTTATTCGTAAAGAAGTTAACCAAAAGCTCTATTATATCAGGTATCAAGTTGTTGAAAAAGATGCACAACCTACAACTCGTAGCGCGCAACTGAACTACATTACGATAGCGACAACAAGGCCGGAAACCATTATGGCCGATACGGCAATTTGTATTAACCCTAATGATGAGCGTTATCAAGACTTGAAGGGAAAGAAGGTACTTGTTCCTTTAATTAATCGGGAAATACCCGTTATTGAAGATGAATATGTGGAAATGGGTTTCGGTACAGGTTGTTTAAAAGTTACACCAGCCCATGATCTGAATGACTATGAGTTAGGTCAAAAACATAAATTAGAAGTCATTGATATCCTGAACGATGATGGTACGCTGAATGAGAAAGCCCAATTATTAGTTGGTGAAGATCGCTTTGCAGCCCGAAAGAAAATTGCCAAATTGTTGGAAGAGGTCGGACAGTTAGAAAAAGTAGAAGACTATAAGTCGCAGGTGGGATTCTCTGAACGTACAGATGCAGCTATTGAACCTAAACTATCCATGCAATGGTTTTGCAAAATGGATATATTGGCCAAGCCTGCATTGGACTACGTGCTGAAAGGGGATGTGAAGCTCATCCCAGATAAGTTTATGAATAGCTATCGCCACTGGATGGAAAATGTAAAAGATTGGAACATTTCCCGTCAACTTTGGTGGGGGCAGCGCATCCCAGCATGGTATAACGAACAACAGGATTGGGTGGTGGCTAAAACGGAAGAAGAGGCCGTTGAAGAATTTAAGAAAGCGGGCTTGCCATCTACCGGGATTTATCAAGAAGAAGATGTATTGGATACTTGGTTCTCTTCAGGCTTATGGCCTATATCGGTATTCGATGGCTTTAAAAACCCAAACGGCAAGGACATATGTTATTATTATCCGACCAATGATTTAGTTACCGCTCCTGAAATTCTATTTTTCTGGGTAGCGCGGATGATGATTGCCGGACATGAATTTCGTCATGAAGCGCCTTTTAAAAATGTTTACCTTACTGGTATCGTACGGGATAAATTGGGTCGTAAAATGTCTAAATCCCTGGGAAATTCGCCAGATCCCATCGAACTGATGGAACAATATGGTACTGATGGTGTTCGGGTAGGTATGCTGCTTTCTTCGCCTGCTGGCAATGATCTCATGTTTGATGTAGCCTATTGTGAGCAAGGACGTAATTTTGCCAATAAAATATGGAACGCCTTTCGATTGGTGAAAGGATGGGATACGGTAGAAAACTATGCAACAGCGGCAGATTTAAAAGCAATAGCTTGGTTTGAAAGTCGATTTAATCAAGCCATCGCGCTTCTTGATGAACATTTTGCTGCTTATCGATTGTCTGATGCGTTAATGGTGATCTATAAGTTAATATGGGACGACTTTTGCTCTTGGTACTTGGAATTGGTAAAACCAGCTTATCAACAACCCATTGCCCGGCAAGTATTTATAGCCTCAACCAATTTCTTTGAGCAACTGCTGGCATTGATTCATCCTTTTATGCCTTTTTTAAGTGAGGAATTATGGCACGATGACTTATTTGGAAGTCGCTCGGAAATGGACTGTTGTATTGTTGCCAATTATCCCAAAGGAGGAGAGGTGAACGCGAAATTGTTGGCTGATTTTGAGACAATCCAGCAAGTTGTTTCTGAAGTTCGCAATGTGAGAAATACGAAGCAGATCTCACCAAAAGAGTCCTTACCCTTGGCCATTAAAGCAAATGAAGGAATCGATTATTCAGTATATGTTAACCATATTCGTAAACTAGCTAATGTTCATGAGGTAATCTTTGTGCATGAAAAACCTACCGGTGCTTTCTCCTTTATTGTTGGTAAGGATGAATTTTTTGTGACGGTTTCACAACATATCGATGTCGATGCCGAAAAAGACAGAATAAGGAGTGAGATAAAATACCTGGAGGGTTTTCTAAAGTCGGTCAATGCCAAGCTTGGCAATGAAAAATTTGTGCAACATGCGAAACCCGAAATCGTTACAAATGAGCGAAATAAACAAGTGGATGCCTTAGCGAAGATTAAAATTCTAGAAGAACGTTTAGCAGAGTTGTAAAGTTTTTGTAATACTTGTTGGGATTGTTATCTTCGTAAGATTTATAATGCATGAGCCACCTGCGGTAGGCGGATAAGCTTCATTGCCATTAAAAAACAAACCGAGTGCAACGAGCTCATTTTATCTTTTAATTTTATACGCATAATAATTATTCTAATGAAAAAAATCCTAAATTTAGCCTTAATCGGTTTTGCTTTAGCCTCTTGTGGAGGTGCAGCAAAAAAAACAACAGAAGAAGTAACAGATTCAACGCTTATTACCTGCGAAGCCATTGGAAAGGTAAAGTTAAATTACAGCCATGCTGATCTGGAGAAAGAATTTGGTGTTGATCAGTTAGTGGATACCGTGAAGGATGTGGAGGGTAAAAAAGTAAGTATTACAAAGGTATTTAAAGATACACCGGATGAAGTAACCGTAACTTGGGCAGAAGCAAGTGCACCTTTTACTAAGGCAGTAAAATTAAGTGTATCTGATGGAAGCGGCCCCTACCATTTGGCAGAAGATATTAAGGTGGGGTCGCCTTTGAAAGATTTAGTAAAAGCGAACAACTTTTTACCTGTAACGTTTACCAACTTTTATGCTAACGTAGATGGCTTTGCTCAAATCCAAAGCTTTAATGACGGTGATCTAGCACAAAAATATCCTTGTCTGGGAGGAGTACTGGATATTGATCGTACAGATAACTTAGAAACAAGCTTATTGGAAGAATTTAAGAAAGAAAATCCTGCTAACTCCAATCATAAAGCAATGAATTTTATTTATGCCAATGTGGTTGAATTGAATATATCAGCTAAATAGGCGATATAAGAGTGTGTTCGCTAAACCCACATTATCGTTATTGTAATCTACCGACTGGCGGATTGCAATAACGATAATGTCAAGAATATAGATTGCTTCTCCGTGATGTGATTGTAATGACGCATTTTTAGTTGTATAAAGATCAATAGTCTAAACAGTATTTATCTCCTCAAAAGAAGGAAGATCTTCCAAAAAGTGGTAGGTTTCGCGCTGATGATCAATCTGACAATAGTAATGTTGTAGGCCGTTACTTACCAATAAATAAGGTACTTTGTGTACGAGATTATAGCGAGCAATTTGCTCAAATACAGCTTGTGTAATTTTAACGGTCGGTGCTTTGAGTTCTGCAATTAATGAACGTTTTCCTGTCCGGTTGAATACAACAATATCTGTTCTTTTTTGCAATGTGTTTAATTTTAATCCTCCTTCCAGCTGAATGAGCGTTTTTGGGTATCCCTTAGCTAGTATTAAGTGTTGCACCCAATGCTGTCTTACCCATTCTTCGGGGGTTAGTACCAAGTACTTTCTACGCAACTCATCATAAATCAATAGCCGTTGCTGTTCGCGGCTCAATTTGAACGGATATGCTGGTAGATTGAGTGTGATAGGATGTTGCATAATGATGGGTATACCAAGTACAAACCTATTTATTATTTTGTCAAAAACATATTAATAGAACCTTTTAATGTTACTTTTTTTCACCGCGAAAAAAAGTAACAAAACCGAAGAGCTGAGCGATGAGCTCATGAATGCCATAAAATAATAAAGCACTTTATTCATAAAAAGCTCCCGCTGTACCCAGCAGCTACAACGGTAGTGCATCCCACTACATACCGCTACTGGCTAAGGCGGTTTTTTAGCAGAACGGCGGGCTTTTGCGAATAGCCGGAAAGAAAAAGTGGCTGGCAAACAGTACATTCTTGTAAAGAGAATATACGCCCGGTTGAAAGTACCTACTATTGATCACCGAAAATGGTCGCATCCAAAATTTGTATCATGTAGTGGTATGCACTAGCCTTCCTGTAAATTTGAAGCGACGAGTTTTATTCGTGTTGTGGTTTATTTTTAAAAGCACTCATGAGAACGCTCCACTAAGTTCTTTGGTTACTTTTCTTTTTCGGAAACCACGAAGTAGCTTGAATACTATAAAAACAAACACGTCATGAAAAAAAGAAAATAACATAAAAATCTTTATAAAATTTAAACAAGCATTCGCGTTTGTCCAACGTTAAAATTTATTGTTATTTTGTATTACAATGAGTGCCTCAAACATACTAGCTGATATTAAGAAAAGAAAACTAAAGCCTATTTATCTCTTGCACGGGGAAGAAGCCTATTATATTGATTTAATTACCCAAGCACTAGAGAACGACGTGTTAAGTGATGCAGAGAAAGGGTTTAACCAAACAATATTGTATGGTAAAGATACGGATTGGGTAACGGTGTTGAATACAGCAAAACGTTATCCTATGATGAGTGACTACCAGCTGGTCATTATCAAAGAGGCTCAAAATCTTAAATGGGACAAAACGGACGAGTTTTTTCAAGCCTATGTAGAGCACCCACTACCTACAACCATTTTGGTTTTTGCCTATAAATACGGAAAATTTGATAAACGTAAAAAAGTTTATAAGGCAATAGAGAAAAATGGTGTGGTGTTGGAATCTGCGAAAATCTACGACAATAAATTGGCACCATGGATAGAGGAATATGTGCGTGAGCATGGTATGAAAATACATCCGCAAGCATCGATAATGATGGGTGAATATCTTGGTACAGACTTGTCCAAAGTGGCTAATGAATTGGATAAGATCATGCTTAATGTACCTAAAGATCGAGAAATCTCCGTGACGGATATACAGGATAATATTGGTATTAGTAAAGATTTTAATGTATTTGAATTGAATACCGCACTGGGGAAAAAAGATATTTTTAAAGTAAATCAAATTATCGATTATTTTGCTGCTAATCCAAAATCCAATCCAATACCGGTGGTTATGGGATCATTATACGCTTATTTTGCCAAAATTCTGAAATATCATTACCTGCCGGATAAGGCACAGCAAGTTGCTGCAAAGCTATTAGGGGTACACCCTTTTTTTGTTAAAGACTATGAGTTGGCGGCTCGTCATTACACGCCGATAAAGTTATTTCATGTGATGAATTACTTAAAAGAGTATGATCTGAAATCTAAAGGAGTAGATGCTTTAAATTTGGAACCTGAAGATCTGTTAAAGGAGTTAATGTTTAAAATCTTGCATTGATTTCCCTACGCTACATATAAGTAGCTATACCTAAACAAATACATAAGCACTGTAAACTATGAAAAAAATGCTGTTCACCTGTTTATTTTCTTTGATCGTGAGCATACCAAATTTGTATGCGCAAGGTCGTAAGGTTTATACGGTGTTAGAGGCTGGAGGAATGTTCGGACTGAATCAGCCGGACGCTTTAGGGGGGAACCGATCCTTAAACGGGTATAAATTTCACCTCATGATCGGAAGAAACTTTAATGATCATGTATATGTAGGGTTTGGCTTGGGAAATGAAGTGTATAAAGCAAAAAAATCAAATGTTCCTTTCGCTTCACGATTTAGTATGCTTCCCTTTTTAGCAGATGTGCGCGTTCCCATAGATAAAAATTTCTTTTCGGGCGGCTTATACCTCATTGCTAATGCAGGGTATGCACCGCGTATTGGTAGCGACATGTTTAAGGGAGCGTCTGCACTTGGTGGCTTGAATTATCGTCATCCACTTTCCTTTAATGGTCCAGATCTTTTTTTAACTCTTGGTTATGGCTATCAGCAGATCGTATTACCGTATCAAGTAAAAAATGTGCAGCAACAAAGTGTGTCGCTTACCATCGGCTTATTCATCAACTGATAAGGGTCTTAGAAAATTTTTCAATAAAAGACAAATAAATACAAATAGTTTCCGACATTTGATTTAGTAAAAGATACCATTATACCGCCTAAATTTTATTTCCATGAATCAACAGCAGATAAACCCTAGAACTATGAACCCCACATGATTGAGATAATCATTAAGCACACTGGGTGATGATTGCCTCAATCATCAAAGGCTCCATCTGACAACTAAAAATAAAATATAAACAGATGAAAAAAAAAGAAAGGAAAATACCTCAGGGAGCAATCCGTGATAAAGAGCGAACCAAGTTAAAATTGATTCAGGCAGTGGGAGAGATTATCCGTACGGAAGGATATACAGGCTTAGGGGTCAATAAAATATCGTATAAAGCAGGGGTGAACAAGAAGCTTATTTATCGATATTTTGAAAATGTAGATAATCTTGTGGAAGTATACATTCGAGGAAAGAATTATTGGACAACTATAATAGAGCAGCTGAATTTTAATGAGTTGAAGAAAAAGTGGAATGATAAAGCTTTTTCATCCTTATTGAATACTCAACTTGATGTATTATATGATTCAGAAGAGATACAACATGTTTTATTATGGGAGCTTGGAGAAGACAGTGCGTTGATGCATGAAATAACGGAAGTCAGGGAAAATTTTACCAATGACCTTCTACAATTAACCGAAACAACGGTTGCTTCATCAGCAGTTGATTTTAGGAGCTTGATAGCCCTGCAATTAGCTGGTATATACTATCTTGTTTTGCATGGGCATTTTAATAAACAGCACTTTTGCGGATTGGATTTCAGTAAGGGAGAAGATAGAGACCGGATTAAACAAACCCTTATTAAAATCAATGCATGGGCATTTAAGGAGGCAAAAAGCAGATAAATTAATCTCCTAAAGGTGCTGTTAAAACGCCATCTTTACAAGCTATTTTGCATAAAGCTGTTGTCGCTGTGCCTTGATATCTTCATTATTAATGTATTCGTCGTAAGTCATTAATTTATCGATGATGCCGTTAGGTGTAAGTTCAATGATTCGATTGGCAACGGTCTGCGTAAGTTCATGATCTCGGGAAGTAAAAAGAATAGGACCGCGGAAATCTTTCATGCCATTATTCAACGCCGTAATAGACTCTAAATCTAAGTGGTTGGTTGGCTCGTCAAACAATAAAAAATTGGCACGTTGCAACATCATGCGTGAAAACATACAACGCATTTTTTCGCCACCAGAAAGCACAGAACATTTTTTTAGTACTTCCTCCCCGCTGAAGAGCATTTTTCCGAGAAAGCCACGAATAAATTGGTCGTCTTGATCGCCTGAAGCATATTCCCTAAGCCAATCGATCAGATTTTCATTTTTCCCCTCAAAATAGGTAGCATTATCCATTGGTATGTCCGCTATACTGATCGTAATTCCCCATTTAAAATTTCCTTTAAAATCGGTATCACGTCCAGTTAAAATTTCATAAAAAGCGGTGGTTGCCAAGCTGTTTTCTGCTAAGATGGCAATTTTATCCCCTTTATTCATCATGAAATTCACCTGATTGAAAAGAATTTCTCCATTTACCGTTTTTCCTAGATTTTCGACTTGCAGAATTTGATCGCCAGGCTCCCTATTCATGTCGTTAAACATGATAGCAGGATATTTACGGCTAGAAGGTTTAATCTCGTCCAAATTGATTTTGTCTAAAGCCTTTTTACGACTGGTTGCCTGTTTAGATTTAGAGGCATTAGCACTAAAACGACGGATAAACTCTTGCAGTTCTTTAACTTTATCTTCTAGTTTTTTGTTCTGATCAGCGCGTTGCTTTAAGGCTAGCTGGCTGGATTCATACCAGAACGTATAATTACCAGTATAGATCGTCATTTTACTGAAGTCGATATCTACAATATGCGTACAAACAGCATCAAGAAAATGTCTATCGTGTGATACTACTAACACTAAACCTTGATAATCAGCTAAGAAGTTTTCTAGCCAGGCAATCGTATCAATATCCAAATCATTGGTAGGCTCATCGAGTACTAAAATATCTGGATCACCAAATAGCGCTTGTGCAAGTAATACCCTAACTTTTTGGTTTCCATCTAATTCTTTAACCAACTTGTAGTGTACCTCTTCTTTAATACCCAAGTTGCTCAATAAAGTGGCTGCATTATTTTCTGCACTCCATCCATCCATTTCGGCGAAGATATTTTCCAATTCTCCCGCACGTTCTCCATCGGCATCGGTAAAATCCTCTTTAGCATAAATGGCATCTTTTTCCTTCATCACCTTATAGAGCTCTTGATGTCCCATCATCACCGTTTCCACAACAGGGAATTCATCAAATGCATAGTGATTTTGACTAAGCACGGCCATACGCTCACCTGGGGTAATGCTTACGGAACCTGTAGTGGCATCTACATCACCGGTAATAATTTTTAAAAAGGTGGATTTTCCGGCACCATTAGCACCAATGATGCCATAACAGTTGCCTTGTGTAAATTTTAAATTAACTTCGTCAAATAAAACGCGTTTACCAAAGCGCAAAGAAAGATTGGATACACTAATCATAGGGCGCAAAGATAATCAATTGAAAGCGTAAAGCATAGCATATAAGTAGTAAAGCGTAAAGTATAACTGGAAGACCAAGCGGAAAATTCGTGTCAACAGCACTGTTAATTGAAAAATAAAAAGGTAATGGATAAAATTGATCTTTTAAAACAAATCAAGACCATTAGGGATAAAGTAAAAGTTCCGGCACTTACTGAACTTGCTGCAAATGGTGATTTTGCAGTACTTGATCTACTTAAACTGTGTTACTATTCCGAAAAAGCAATTGCTTTTCGTGCTGCGTGGGTACTAGAGATGTTGGAAAGACAATCTCCATCCTTATTCATCCCGGTTTTAGAAGTATTTATAGCAGATTTAGCGAAACAAAATAATAAAAGCTGCCAAAGACATTTTTCAAAGATCATCATACAATACACTAAGCCAAAGGCGGGTAGAATACGCAAAAAGGCTTTTGATAATTTACCTCTTGCTAAAAAAGAACAGGTGGTAGCTATATTGTTCGAATGGCTGATTAAACCGGGAAGTCCGGTTGCTGTACAGGTAAACTGTATGGAAGCCTTGTACTATCTGATCCCCTATTTTCCATGGATAAAGGAAGAACTGATGGCCCAGATTATGTTTTATTTAAAAGACGGAACAGCGGCTATGCAAAGCCGTGGTAAGAAATTACTTCATAACCTTCAAGAAGCTAGATAAACGATTTTATCGTCAATTGGCTGAATAGCAGATTAATAAATCTATTTGATCAGTTTTACACTATAGAGATCAGTACGCCGATCCTTCATGGTCTTTACCGTTCCATATTCATGTAACTCTTTTAGGGCATATAAATCAACATCTGTTAACAGAACCATTTCTGTATTCGTTGTGGCTTCTGCCTTAACACCGTTGGTAGGAAACGCAAAATCAGAGGGTGTAAATACCGCTGATTGGGCGTATTGGATGTCCATATTGTTTACTTTAGGTAAATTGCCAACAGAGCCCGCAATAGCAACATAGCACTCGTTCTCAATGGCCCTTGCTTGTGCACAACTGCGTACACGTGTATATGCATTTTGGGTGTCGGTTAAGAAAGGAACGAATAATATTTTCATTCCTTGATCGGCTAATATTCTGCTTAATTCTGGGAATTCTACGTCATAACAAATGAGAATGCCTATTTTACCACAATCGGTATCAAATACCTGAACCTTATCTCCACCATACATACCGTAATATTTCAGTTCATTAGGGGTAATGTGGACCTTACTATAAGCATCTACCTTACCATTTCTATGGCAGAGGTAAGTTGTATTGTATAATTTTTCATCAGTGTCCAAATAAGGCATAGAGCCTGCAATGATATTGACATTATAAGAAACGGCCAATTGCTGGATTTTTTCTTTGATTTCTTCGGTATGTTTGGCCAGCATGCGCATGGCATCGCGCTCGGGTAGGTGATTATACGGCTCCATGAGAGGGGTATTAAAAAACTCAGGGAAAAGTGCAAAATCAGCCCCATAGCCACTTACAGCATCCACAAAAAACTCCACCTGATCGTAAAAGGCATCCGTATTGTTAAATAAACGCATTTGCCATTGAATCAGTCCTAAACGGATGGTTTGTTTCGTAGGAGAGATGGAACTGGTTTTTGGCTCATAATAAATATTATTCCATTCCAATAAAGTAGCATATTCTAGTGATTCCTTATCTTCAGGTAGATAATTTTTGAGGATCTTCTTTACGTGAAAATCGTTCGCTAATTGAAACGTTAATGTAGAGTCGTAGATTTCCTTTTGCTTTACTTTTTCAATATACTGTTTTGGCGTTAGGGTATCTGCATGTTCATGGTATTTCGGAATTCGGCCACCCGCGATAATACTTTTTAAATTAAGTTGTTCGCAGAGTTCTTTTCGGGCATCGTACAATCTTCGTCCTAAACGTAAATCTCTATAATCTGGATGAACAAATAGTTCAATGCCATAAAGTACATCACCTTCTGGATCATGTGTTTTGAAGGTATACTTACCGGTAATTTCTTCATAAGAATGCGTCCGGTCTGTTTTTTTGCCATCTACCATGATGGAAAGTGCACAAGCAACCACATGACCGTCTACTTCTACACAAAGTTGACCTTCTGGAAAGATTTCCAACAAGTTTTTAATACTCGATCTTGGCCAAATTCCTCCGGCATTCCCATGATAGGCTTCCACCATGGATGTTTTTAAATCATTATAGTCTGCTAACGTTAAAGGTCTTATGATGATGTTCATTGAAAATTAAAAAGTAAAAATTAAAAAATAAAAAACTTTTAGCGAAAAGCAAAAAGCCTAAAACAAAAACGAAAGGGTCAAGTATTAAAACAACTCAACAACAATTCCACTTAATGTTCAGGAAAACACGCAATTGATAAACGTAACTCGATTAAAACAACGTATTTCCTTTAGGATAGTTTGTTTTGCCCAGATGTTTATAGGCCAATTCGGTACATTCTCTACCCCGCGAAGTGCGCATGAGGTATCCCTCTTGAATAAGAAAGGGTTCGTATACTTCTTCGAGTGTACCTTCATCTTCTCCAACTGCGGTAGCTATTGTTTTTAAGCCTACAGGACCTCCCTTAAATTTGTCGATAATGGTTGATAAAATCCGGTTATCCATTTCATCTAGTCCATGTTCATCCACGTTTAAGGCATTTAAGGCGTATTGTGCAATTTCCGTATCAATTTTTCCGTTACCCTTAATTTGTGCAAAATCACGGGTACGCCTCAATAGTGCATTGGCAATACGGGGGGTGCCTCTGCTTCTTCTAGCAATCTCAAAGGCTCCTTCGTCATTGATGGGTGTACGTAAAATACTGGCCGATCGGAGCACAATCGATGTAAGTAATTTGGCATCGTAATATTGTAGCCGAGCATTAATGCCAAAACGTGCCCGTAAAGGTGCTGTTAATAATCCGGAGCGCGTAGTGGCCCCAATTAAGGTAAAAGGACTGAGTGATAACTGCACCGAGCGGGCGTTAGGCCCACTTTCTAACATAATGTCAATCTTAAAGTCTTCCATGGCCGAGTATAAATACTCTTCAACCAAGGGGCTAAGTCGATGAATTTCATCTATAAACAGAATATCACCTTCCTCTAAATTGGTTAGTAAACCTGCCAAATCACCGGGTTTATCTAATACTGGTCCAGAAGTGATTTTTATCCCAGATCCCATTTCATTCGCAATAATATGTGATAGGGTGGTTTTACCTAGTCCGGGTGGGCCATGTAAAAGCACATGATCCAATGCCTCTCCACGGAGTTTAGCTGCTTGAACAAAAACACGAAGATTTTCTAATATTTTATGCTGACCGGTAAAGTCTTCAAATACCTGCGGACGAAGCACTTTCTCTACTTCCCGTTCTGCATTACTAAGGTGGTCTGCGTTCGGATTTAAATGTTCATTCATCGTTTTTTAAGGCTACAAATTAATCCATAAAGGTACTTCCCTAACGTTTAATGTAGCCTTTACAAAGGTAAACATTTGATTAAGCAAAGTGAAATGCTTTGTCTTGGCACACGAATTTAAAAAAATGTAACAATTTGGTGAATTAGTTTATATTTGCGCTATGAAGACTAACCAATTGATTATTTGCTGGTTATTTGTGCTGATTGGCTTTATTTGCAGTTGTAAGAAAGCGGAGCCATCGTCTGTAAAACCGGAAGATAAACCGAATGAGCCAACGGAGGTAAGCGAGGGGACTACCAAAACTTTTAAAATAGATTCTATTCGACATGTTATTAAGCAAGATCAAACAATTAAAATCGTTTCAGATAGTGTTTGGAAAGATAGTCTAGGTATCACCTTTAAGGTGAAGAATAAGGAAGTCAATTATACGTTTAGTATGATCGAAAGCAATGCAAATGACGTGTTCATTGGTGCACTACTGGAAAAACAAAGCTTGTTAAAGAATGCAGAATGGCTTTCTGTCAAAGGCTATAAACCCGAAAAAAATGTACTTGTTTACTTAGAGAATAATGGTGGCTACGATTATTGGATGGATAATATTGCTCCAACACAAACCGGCACATGGTCTTTCATCAAAAAGGCAAGAGAGCAAAAAAAATCAGACGGACAATCACTTGAACTGACGGCTGTTGGCACTGAATTTCATGACTATGACTATATATAAACACGATTATTGCATGTTCAACCAAAAACTTCCATAAGAGACTTATTGCATTTGACTACAGAGGTGCGTACTGATTCTGTGAATAGAAAAACTGGATTTGTAGCCTTTGTAGAAGTAACAGATAATGCTTTGTTAGCAGACTATACTGCTGCATTGTATAAAGATCTCTTTAGTACAACGACGGAAAGTAACGTTGATCAAAACAATATTGCTTTTATCTCGGGTATTGTATATGGCCGCATAGCCGTGTTAGTCTTAGAGGCTGATGCAAGTTATGCCGAAATAAATGCTGCTTACCAGGCAGTGCTTAGTGGTACTGAAACATCAAGTGACGTAAGCTTATTGAGCAAAGCTATAACGGGCTACTACGTGCTAGGAAATGACTCAAATGTGGAAAAAGAGCTAAGCAATACTCAAGGTTATGCGTGCGTGAAAACATTTGCAAAATTATTAAAAACACCGGTACGCACACCATTAAAGACACCCATAGGTTTCTACATTTCTGATTTTAATCATAACAACCTTTTAGGAGCAGCTTTATCATATACAATTGCTATTGCGCTTTAATCTAATTCATCGCTAGGAGGAAGTATATTTCCTAAACCAGCTGTTTATTTTCATTTGGATAACACCAAAAAAAGCTTCGCGAAATATTTTAGTGCTCATTTTGGAGGTGCCTTCTGTACGATCGGTAAATATGATTGGTACTTCAACGACTTTGAAACCATATTTAACAGCTGTAAATTTCATTTCTATCTGAAACGCGTACCCTACAAATTTTATTTTATGCAAAGGAATGGCCTCTAATACCTTTCGCTTGTAACAGACAAATCCGGCAGTGGCATCTCTTATATCCATTCCGGTAATGAAACGGACATAACCCGAAGCAAAATAGGACATGAGTACGCGCTTCATAGGCCAATTAACAACGTTCACCCCTTTGATGTAACGCGAACCAACAGCCATATCCGCGCCATTGATACAAGCTTCTTTCAATCGGGATAAGTCTTCTGGATTATGCGAAAAATCGGCATCCATTTCAAAAATATAAGCATAATTTCTCGCTAGGCACCAATTAAACCCGTGAATATAGGCTGTGCCTAAACCTAATTTACCTTTGCGCTCTTCTAAAAATAACGTATCGCTAAATTCCTGTTGTAGCTTTTTGACAATACTTGCTGTACCATCAGGAGAACCGTCGTCAATGATCAATAAATGAAAGGCAACCTCTAAAGAGAATATTTTTCGGATAATTCGCTCGATATTCTCTTTCTCGTTATAAGTAGGAATAATGACAATGCTATCGGACACGGTTGCTTTATTCGTTTAAATCTGAAATACGAAAATACAGTTTTTTACGGGAATTTAGCGATTCCTTTTCCTGTATTACGCTTTAGGCTTTAAGCAATAAATATTTGCTGATTTTATAGCCTTGTAGACGATGTAAGCAGCTTAAGGATATGGCTTATTGCTGAATTTGGGATAATTAAAGATAGACACTAATTACTTTACGTCCTGCATCAGCTTCCTAACAATAGGGGAAAGCGCCAGCAATATAACCGCTGTAATTAGCGCATACCAACCTAATTGCTGATAACCATCGGTGTAGGTTAAGAGCTTTTGTTGAACACTGTCGTTTTCGCTGGCTTTGGAAATATTAGCGCCTAATAATCCAGCTACGTATTGGCCGTAGGCACTAGCTAAAAACCACATGCCCATCATGACTCCCTGTAACTTAGCAGGTGACAATTTAGTCATAATGGATAATCCGATTGGAGAAAGGCAAAGTTCGCCAAACGTCATCACCAGGTATGCTAAAGCAAAAATATTTAAGGATGTTTTTCCTTCCGGATCAGCGAAGAATCGGGTAAAATAAAAGATAAAAAAGGAAGCTGCCAAAAACACAAAAGCTAAACCAAATTTAACTACCGTATTGGGTTCTATTTTCTTTTTGGATAAAGCAATCCACGCTAAACCTACAATTGGTGCAAAAATGACCACACAAAGCGCATTGGCTGCATTATTCACACCGTTAGGATCGACTGGAATACCTAATAAGGTGCCGTGTAAATGCTTCGCGGCAAAGATGCTCAGTGAGCCTCCGCTTTGCTCAAAAAAAGCCCAAAAAACAATGGAGAAAATGATGAATACTAGGGCCGCCATTAATTTGTTCCGTTCAGTTGCCGAGTGTTTAGCCATCTCGTAGAATAAATAAAGCAATGTAAGTGGGCCAACAGTATACATGAAAAGATCGGTATATTCCGGTTTCGATACCATGATCATAATAAGGGGTATAATAGCTAATGAGCCTATATACACCAGATAATTATACCATTTGGGATAATAATGTTGTTGTGGTAATCCGGTAATCTTTTGTGTAGTTTGGGGTTTTGGTGGTAAACCAATAGGGCCTAACGTTCTTTGGGTAAAAATAAAGACGATTAAGCTTAATGTCATAACGATACCCGCTAATCCAAAAGCTAAATGCCAACTATACGCTTTGCCTATGGCAACACAGGCATAACCACCTAAAAGTGAACCAATATTAATTCCAGAATAAAAAAGCGAGAAACCAGCGTCTCGACGCACATCGCCATTTTTATATAAAAAGCCAACCATGGTAGAAATGTTGGGTTTGAAAAAACCGGTGCCCACAATGGTAAAACTTATCCCAAAAAAGAAAAACCGATGTGGATCAATCGCTAAAATAGCGCTACCGACAATCATCAATAAACCGCCCCAAAACAGCGATTTCCGAAAGCCTAATAATTTATCGGCAAATAAGCCGCCAATAAAAGTAAATGCATAAACAAAAGCTTGTGTGGCACCATATTGCAGATTAGCCATCTCTTCGTTCATAAGCAGTTCAGTTACCATAAAGTAGGTAAGCATTCCCCGCATACCATAGAAACAGAAACGTTCCCACATTTCAGAGAAGAAGAGATACCACAATTGCGTGGGGTATTTGCCTTTGAAATCTTGTATTTCTTCCAGACTAATCGTCTTTTCCATAATAATCAGTCATATGTTATAAGTTGTACGTTGTAAGTTATAAGTTGTACGTAAATATATATAGTTGCAACTTAATACTTAGAACTTAAAAACTTAAAACTATCTCACCCCGTGCATCATTTTTTTAAGAAGTCCTGATATCAGGAATAAGATCAGTGCTGCGGTGCCCGATAAGGTTACAAATACCATAAAAAATTCGTACAAATTGTGGATGGTAAAGCCTACGAAGGTAGGGTATGTAATATCAATTTTCTGTTGGGCCAAAATGGCTATTTGTTCTGAAGTAGGTTTTACTACACCATCTAAAATAGCTTGCAAATCGATGCCTTTACTGGATGCAAATTCGAATTTATCACCCGTAGGCGGAATTAGTGCGCCTAATGTGCCTGCTAAGGCGTAACCAGCTGCATTTCCAATAAACCATACACCCATCAGTAAAGAGGAAAAACGTTTGGGCGCCAGTTTTGAAACCAAGGAGAGTCCGATCGGTGATAAACATAACTCGCCTAACGTATGGAACAGATACATAATAAACAACCAATGAACCGCTAACTTGCCCGTTAAACCGATTTTACCTATCTGTACAGCGATGATATAGTAACCAACGGCAAGTAAAAGTAAGCCAATAGCCTGTTTTACCGGTGATATGGGCTCCATATTTCGCTGCTGAAGTTTGAGCCATAGCCAACTGAAGGGAAGCGCAAACACGACAATAAATATGGAATTGGCGTTTTGTATAAAGCTTGGTGGTAGTTGGAAGCCCAAGAAATGAAGATCGGTTTGTTTGTCGGCAACAAAGGTTAATGAGGAACCCGCTTGCTCGAAAGCCGACCAGAAAAAGATCACAAAAAAGGCAATAATATACATGACGATAATCCGGTCGCGTTCTATCTTGGTAATTGTTTTATCGGTTAAAATCAGAAAGGCAAGGCTAATAGCTGCGGCATAAATAAAAGGATATATCCAACTTTGTATAGGGTTAGGATCAACTGGATCTGCCGATAAATAATGAAAAACGAAGTATAATACAGCCAAAAGTACTAATGAAGCCATAATGCCACCCATGGTAAATTTAGCCTGCTCTGATTCTTCCGATGTTTTGTTTACCTGCGCATGGAATTGCGGTTTAGCACCTACAGGTAGGCCTGTGGGAGAGACAACATATTTATTCTTTAAAATGAAAAAAAGAAAGGTGCCGAGAAACATAGCCAATCCAGCTGCTAAAAATCCCCATTTAAAGGCTTCTACAACACGCACATCACCTATCTTGACATCACCAAGAAACGGACAAATAGACATCCCTAAAAAGGCACCTACATTGATTCCCATATAAAAGATGGTAAAGGCCGAATCCAGCCGATTATCACCCTTATCGTATAGTTGTCCCACCATCGACGAAATATTCGGTTTAAAAAAACCGTTACCGACAATGATAATACCTAAGGCAATCCACATGGCAAGTTTAGCGAATTCAACATCAGAAGCGTACACGTAACCGCTAAAGAAAAGAAAAAGCTGGCCAATTCCCATAACGGTACCGCCTAAGATGATACAATTACGATTACCGAGGTAACGGTCAGCAATATAGCCGCCTAACATCGGGGTGAGATAACATAGACCTAAAAATCCACCATAAACAATAGAAGCGTCTTTATCTGAAAAGGCTAATGCATTTACGAGGAAAAGGGTCAATAGGGCACGCATGCCATAAAAATTGAATCGCTCCCACATCTCTGTGGTAAAAAGAACGAATAATCCTTTCGGATGTCCTTTCTTGTTGGGCTGTGGTTCTGCTGTTAAAATTGTTGTTTCAGTCATGTTGTTGTACTGTTTAGTGGTTGATTATGCTATTTTAATCTTAATCGGTATTGGTTTTTCTGTGTGACTTAGTGTATTTTTCCGCGCAAGATAATTAGACCTTGGCATTATAGCAAATTTTTAATGGTATATCCTGAAAAAACCAAATAAACTATGGATAATTGGGTATAATAAAAAAGCTGTTATAAATTGTTTACAATAAAATCCGTCATCTTATGGTAGAGATGCAAGCTGGTGTTTCCTCCTGAGATGCCGTGATTTTTATTTGGATAATACGCTTGTTCAAAGGGCTTATTTGCCTGTATCAAGGCTTCCGAAAATACGACACTGTTTTGAAAATGTACATTGTCATCTCCAGTGCCATGAATGAGCAAAAATTTACCTTTAAGTTGATCGGCAAAATGAATAGGCGAATTATCGTCGTAACCAGCGGCATTTTCTTGTGGCGTACGGAGGTAACGCTCCGTATATATGCTGTCATAATACCGCCAAGTCGTTACAGGTGCTACAGCGATGGCCATTTTAAATACATCAGCTCCTTTGGTAATGCATAATGAAGCCATATAACCACCATAGCTCCAACCCCAGATTCCTATACGTGAAGGATCGACAAATGATTGTTGTCCTAGCCATTTAGCACCCGCTATTTGGTCTTCAACCTCTAGTTTCCCTAGATTTAAGTAAGTTGATTTTTGAAATTCTTGTCCGCGAAAACCTGTTCCCCGATTATCAATGCATGCCACGATATACCCTTGTTGTGCAAGATAATTAAACCATATATTTCGAGATCCACTCCAAGAATCAGCCACATTTTGACTACCCGGTCCGCCATATACGTACATTAAAACGGGATATTTTTTATTCGCATCAAAAGGAGTTGGTTTAATCATATAACCGTTTAATGATATACCGGCCGCAGTAGTAAATTGAAAAAATTCAGACCCCTTAATGCCATAAGTTTGAGCGGTCGTTTTGGCTTCCTTATTGTCTTCTAATGTGCGGATGGCCTTTCCCTGTTGATTATTAAGGGTAATGTAGGGAGGCGTATTGGTATCGGAATGATTTAAGATGTAATAGCTAAAATCAGTGCTGAAAGTAGCTTCGTTAGTGCCCGGATTCGGACTTAATTTTCTTTTTTGTTTGCCATCAAGGGTTAGCGCATAAACGTCACGTTGCAGCGGAGAGCTTTCGGTTGATTGATAATAGATGGTTTGGGTCTTTTCATTAAAACCATAGAATCGGGTGACCTCCCAAGGCCCTTTCGTTAATTGTTTAACAAGCTCGCCATTGCTTCGATAGAGGTATAAATGGTTATAACCATCTTGTTCACTACTAAGAATAAATTCTTTTCCGTTTTTTAAGAAGGTGAGGTCGTCGTTGATGTTGATATAGTACTTGTTTTCTTCACATAGAATAAGCTGGGTTGATCCCGTTTCTGCTTGGGCGAAAAGGTATTCCAGTTTGTTTTGATGGCGGTTCATCCGTAATACGCATAAAACAGTTGGGTCTTGTGTCCATTGGATACGCGGGATATATTGGTCTTTTTCAGAACCGATATCGACCGTTGTCGTGTTTTTTTGTGCTACATGATAGAGATGTATACTAACAATTGCATTTTTTTCACCGGCCTTGGGATATTTATACCGATAATCGGTAGGATAGAGCCCTTCATATAGGGTCATCGAATATACGGGAACGTTTGTTTCATCGAATTTATAATACGCAATGGTTTTGCTGTCAGGACTCCAGAAAAAAGCCTTCGCTAAAGCAAACTCTTCTTCATAAACCCAATCGGTTTTTCCATTAATGATCTCATTTGTTTTTCCATCATGGGTTATTTGTTCTTCATTTCCGTTAATGAGGTCCTTGATAAATAAGTTGTTTTCGCGTACAAAAGCTACTTTAGTGCCGTCAGGCGAAAGGGTAGCAAAGAGTTGTTTACCGTTAGTGGATACTTCAGTAATCTTCTTTGATGCGCTGTCAAATACGTAATAATTAGCTTTGGATGAGCGCCGATAAATGGCTTCAGACTCATCGGCAATCATAACTTTACGTTCATCAGCATTAAAATCAGTACTGATGGCTAGCTGTTTACCCTTATAATAAAAATCTTTTGTTGTATACAACACCTCTACCAGTTTTCCGGTCGTATACATATACCGCGCGGCATATTTTTCTTTGGTTTTCGGATTCGTTTCGATAGAAACATAGGTTTTTCCATCTTTTAATGAACGCAAACCATTAACCGTTTTGGAATGGAAGGTTCCGTGTTGAAAAATATCTTCTAGTGTAATGTGTTTAGGTGGTTGGGCCAATGCACTGCTTCCCATAAGCATACAAATGATTAACGATTTCTTCATGTGTGTGATTTATATCGACTATTTCAGTGGTTTTTTGCGGGGGATTGATTCAACATGGCATCGAAATTACTAATTAACCCGTTAATTTAAGGGATTGTATCAAAAATAGTAGAAATAAATTAGAATAAACTATCAGATAGGACGCCCAAAGCGTATAAACACGTCATTCCGACAGTTCTTTCTGTTATTTCAAAATGAGGGGGAGTGGGAGTCATCATCTCTACCGTAGTGGAGACGTCATTCCGGCTATGTAAATAGCATGAAGCATACGGTTTAGTGTTTATTGGCTGAATTTGGGTTTACAACTTTTCTACTACTATTGCACTGGCGCCACCGCCACCATTGCAGATGCCAATAACGCCTATATGGCCTTGTTCCTGTTCGAGTACATGAAGTAAGGTTACCATAATTCGTGCGCCTGACGCGCCCAAAGGGTGGCCTAATGCCACGGCACCACCATAAATGTTTACTTTTTCCGGATCTAAGGCCATTGCTCGATTGTTGGCCACCGAAACAACCGAAAAAGCTTCATTGATTTCGAAATAATCGACGTCATGTATGGTCATATTAGCCATTTTCAGTGCTTTTGGTACAGCCTCAGCGGGCGCTGTAGTAAACCATTCCGGAGCAGATTGGGTGTCGGCATAACTGATGATTCGAGCTAAAGGTTTGATTCTTAAATCTTCCGCTTTACGTCTGCTCATTAACACTAAAGCTGCTGCACCATCGTTCAAGTTAGAGGCATTGGCTGCTGTAACCGTTCCGTCTTTTTTAAAGACGGGTTTCAATGAGGGAATTTTGTCAAAGACTACTTTGTTTATTTCCTCATCTTCCGTAATCGCCGTAGCATTACCTTTTTTATCGACGATGGTAATGGGAACAACCTCCTGTTTAAACTTACCAGCCTTTTGGGCGGCTTGTGCCCGTTGGTAAGACGAAACCGCATAGACATCCTGATCTTCCCTGCTGATATGGCAGGTCGTTGCACATAACTCTGCTGCGGAACCCATATGGTAGTTGTTATAAACGTCCCAAAGGCCATCTTTTAATAATCCGTCAATCATTTCTTGATGGCCCAAATGATAGCCGAAACGTGCCTGACCCAAGTAATAAGGTACATTGCTCATGCTTTCAGTACCTCCTGCTATGACGATATCCTGAATACCTAACATGATGCTTTGTGCAGCGAGCATGATCGCCTTAGCACCAGAAGCACATACTTTATTGACAGTTGTCGCCGGGATGTCTCCCAGATTTGCAAATTTTACCACCTGAGTTGCTGGAGCTTGACCAAGGTTGGCTGATAAGACATTACCAATATAAGCCTCTTGGATGCTTCCAGAAACTAAATTTGCCCGTTTGACAGCTTCTGCTGCTGCTTTTGCTCCCAATACTGTCGCAGGGATATTAGAGAGGCTTCCTCCGAAGCTGCCAATGGGTGTTCTGACGGCCGAAACAATATATACTTCGTTTAACATGTGGAATGTTATTGGTTCTAACGGCAAGATAAGTAAAATCTTTAGGCATCTGCATTTTTATCTCCATTATCTGCTTTTTGACGTTGCCGTTTGCGGGCACGAAGTGCTTCATGGAGTAAAAATTCAATCTGTCCGTTTGTGCTCCTAAACTCATCGGCCGCCCACGCCTCCAACTCTTTTAGCATTTCCTGATTTATTCGTAGCGCAAATGCTTTTTTTTCTCCCATCTAATATGATTTTAAGTTATGAGTTATAAGTTGTGCGTTGCGCGTGGCAATGATGCAAGCAGTGGCACGCGCATTCATTAGCTAATTATTCACACATGTTTATTCCCAAAGGCGTTCATGAGCTCACTTCGTTCGGTTAGCTAATCGATTAACTGGCTAATTCACGACTTAACTACTATAAAACTTAACGAACTATCCGTAAAGCGTACCGGCATTAACAACAGGAGATACGCTCTTTTCTCCACAAAGCACGACCAATAAATTGCTTACCATGGCGGCCTTACGTTCCTCGTCTAATTGTACAATTTCCTTTTCCGATAAACGTTCCAGTGCCATCTCTACTATACTTACGGCACCTTCAACAATCTGTTTTCTAGCCGCCACAACCGCAGTAGCCTGTTGTCTTTGCAACATGGCACTGGCAATTTCCTGTGCATAGGCTAGATGGGTAATTCTTGCTTCTATTACCTCTATTCCCGCCCTTTCCAGCCGTTCGTTAAGCTCCTTTTCCAACATTTCATTAACTTGCTGAGCGCCATCTTTGAGTGTTATCGTGGCCCCTTCATCTTCAAAGTTATCATAAGCAAATAAATTGGCCAAATGCCGTACCGCTGCTTCACTTTGTACTTGCACGTATTGGATGTAATCGTCAACCGCAAACAATGCTTTTGCTGTATCCTTTACCATCCAGACGGTAACAGCCGCAATTTCTATCGGATTACCTAATTTATCGTTCACTTTCATTTGATGCCCATTATGGTTTCTTGCCTTCAAAGAAACAGTTCGTTTTACGGCCAATGGATTAACCCAAAATAGGCCGTCCTTCTTTACGGTACCAATATATTCTCCAAAAAGAATAAGCACCTTCGCATCGTTCGGATTAATAATAGTGAGGCCTTTTAGCACAAATAAACAAGCCAATGCGCCAATAATCACCAATATTGGATTGGCAACAAATACACCGAATAAGGCCAATGCGATTAAAATGACCAGTATCACTACTGCTGCGTAGCCCGATACCGCTGTGGTAGATTTTTCTTCCTTCATCTATTTTTGTGTTTATAATGATATCACAATGATATCAAAAATAAATTGAAAAATCAACTATGTGCTTAAAAATACGTTTATCAAACAATTTTATCTAAGTTTGTATTAGGTTTAAACAAAACAGCTCATTACGTGTCAAAAAACAGAAAAGCACCGGTAGTCTATACTAGTAATTCAGCGGTCTTCAAATATGGAATGATGATACTGAGTGTAGTCATTATCTGTATTTTTCTTCCCAAGCAACCGCGATTTAGGTTCGAATACGAAAAGGGTAAAATTTGGATGCATGAAGATCTAATTGCACCCTATAACTTCGCCATATTAAAAACCGCAAGCGAAATAAAAGCAGATCGAGATCAAATCTTGCAATCGGTTTATCCCATTTACGATAATCATGACGAAATAAAGACCGAAGAAACGGAGCGTTTTTTGAATGAATTAGAGGGAAAATGGGAGAGTAGTGGCTTAGATGAAAGGGAAAAGCCGATTTATAAAGCAGTGGTTACTCAAATTTTGTCCCATGTGTATGATCGGGGTATTATTGCCCTCACTAAGAAATTTCAGGCAAATGGCGCTGATTACAATTTCAGTTTGGTCAAAGATAATGTTGCTCAGAATAAAAACACCGCTGAAGTATATACCCGTGAGAAGGCCTTAGCTTATGCCAGTACTATTATTGATGCCAGGAGAGATATTAAGGAGAAAGATTGGTTAAAAAAAATGGTAGCGGATTATATCCAGCCAAATTATGCATACAATGAACAACTGACCGATAAGCTTATTACGGAAGCATTAAATAATATTTCCAGTACACGAGGAATGGTTCAACGGGGTGAATTGATTGTAGCTAACGGTAGTATGGTCAATAATGAGGTTTTTCAAAAAGTGGAGTCTTTGCGAAAGGCCTACGAGGAGGAAGCGCGCATTGGTGGCAACCGTAATGTCGTGGTGTTAGGGCAATTTCTAGTCGTGGGTTTAGTGGTAACCCTTTTAATGGTGTTTTTATATCTCTTCCGCCTCGATATCTTTTCCAACAATCGCTTATTGTCGTTAATACTCTTGGTGATTACAGGAATGTTATTTGTGTTGTCATGGGCACTTAAACTAAAGATTTCCAACCTGTATTACATTCCGTTCTGTATTGTGCCGATGATTGTACGGATTCTATTTGATACACGTTTGGCTTTAAATATCCATCTCCTAATGGTCTTGGTATCGGGCTTTTTTGTACCGAATAGCTTTGAATTTGCTTTTTTACAAGTTACTGCTGGGATGGTGAGTATTTATAGCATCAAAACCTTAGTTAAACGGGAGCAATTTTTAATGTCATCACTCATTATATTGGTTACCTATATCGTTGGCTTCTTGGGGATTGTGCTTATTCGAGACGGTTCATTGGCGGATATTGGTTATGGATCGTTTGTGCCTTTTATCGTTAGTGTAGGGTTAACATTATTAGCTTATCCGTTAATTTACGCTTTCGAGCGATTGTTCGGTATTACCTCAGATGTCACCTTAATGGAGCTCACCAATACCAATTCATCTCTACTAAGGGAGCTCTCCTATAAAGCACCTGGTACCTTTCAGCATTCCTTACAAGTGGCCAATTTGGCGGAGGCCGCAATCTATAAAATTGGCGGTAATGCTTTACTGGTTAGGGCAGGAGCCTTATATCATGATATTGGTAAAATGCAAAATCCGCAATATTTTATTGAGAACCAAACCAAAGGATATAATCCTCATGATGGCTTAACGTTCGAACAAAGTGCACAGATTATCATTGCGCATGTTAATAAGGGTGTCGACTTAGCGCACAAACACCAATTGCCGGAATCGATTATCAATTTTATCCGTACCCATCACGGTACCACGCGTACCGATTATTTTTATAATGCTTTTATTAAAGCTCATCCAGATAAGCTGGTCGATGAACACCTTTTCCGTTATCCAGGGCCGATCCCCTTTTCCAAAGAAACGGCCGTGTTAATGATGGCCGATTCAGTTGAAGCAGCATCACGAAGTATAAAGGAACCCGATGCTGAAAATATCAGTAACTTGGTGGATAAAATTATAGAAGGAAAACTCATTCAGGGGCAATTGAAGAATAGTGATATTACGATGCAAGAGATAGAAGCCATCCGGGCGATATTCAAGCGGATGTTAATGAGTATTTATCACGTGCGGTTAGATTATGACGTGAAGAAAGTGAAGACAGAAGAATAAGCAATACCGTAACCTGTACAAGTTCTGGTATTGCTTATGTCTGGGCTGTAAGCACGGATAATTACGCATCGGGTATTTCGGGTTCTACCAGTTTAATCAGCTTTTCTAACGATTCTTGCCAACCCAGATAACACATTTCCGCAGGTATTGCAGCAGGAATTCCCTCTTGCAGCACTTTTAGCTCAGTGCCTACGGATGTTCTTTGAAGCCAAATAGAAGTAGTCATTACGTCTGGCATATTCGGATCGTCAAATCTATCGGTATACTTTAAAAACTCATTAGGCTTAATCGTTACATACTCCCCTCCAAATGAGTGGCTATTTCCAGTTGTGAAATTCTGGAACGACATTTTGTAGGTACCACCTACTTGTACGTCCATATCATGTACCGTACAAAGAAAACCATAAGGTGGCAACCATGAAGCAATCGCTAGGGCTTCTGTAAAAGCTCGGTAAATCTTTTCAGGAGAAGCCTTAATAACTCGGTGTAATGAAACTTTGTTGTCTGCCATAAAAATCATTTTTGGTGTTTCCTACTCATTTGGCTTTTCGGTTCGCCCGTTTGGATGTGGTCACTGCTCCACTGCCTTATTGATTATTGTTTTGGATCAAATGGCTTTAACAAAGGTGATGATAAAATCGCGCCTTGGGCGGGGTCGTATGCGACAGTTTTGCGGGGAATTTAGGATGTACACATACCTTTATTATTCTACAAATTTCAAGGCAGATGCTTTGTGTGCCGCAACATGGTCTGTTTTATCGCTTTTGATTTCGTATTGAGGATGTTGCTTATCGGCATGATGTGTATAGCCTTTATATTGAAAATCGCGGGTATGTACCTTAATAATGGTTCCTGAAACATGACCCGCTTCTGAATTCCAGGTAACATGATCGCCTATTTTAAATTTTTGCATGATATTTTTTACTTGATTAACATTGAAGGCCAAAATCGTGTTTTAATTTTAACTAAATTGAGTGCTTATGTTGGCCTAAATCGATGTTGATGAGCATTTATCACCGGAAGGTAGATGATGGGAAAAAGAAAGTGGAGTAGGTAAATAACGTATTGCCATTATATCAGCTTGAACACCAAAATGATAAGTTAATAAAATAAAAAATGTATCGATTTGCGGAATATTAAAATTTGAAATAATAAATTTTTGTATTAGGTTTGCAATCCCAAAGAGAGGAGAGGTGCCTGAGAGGCCGAAAGGAACAGTTTGCTAAACTGTCGTACTGGAAACGGTACCGCGGGTTCGAATCCCGCTCTCTCCGCAGCAAAATCCTTCATCGAAAGATGAAGGATTTTCTTGTTTAACAGCGTTCAAGATTCAAGCCAGAAAGGTTGGGAGGGAGTCGATTCCTTCACTCTCCGCCACTCAAAATGGAGCCCGATGATAGTCGGTTTTTTCTTTTTTAAAGAAATTAAAATAACGGTGATTGATTTGGAATCAAAAGACCTTGCAAAGCATTAATATATGAAATTCTAAATTTTTAAGTTGTTGATATAAGGAGTTGAAATCACTATAACGTTTGCATTGCAGTACTATTTTGTGATTCTTGTCTTCAAAAATAGCATCAATGCCTCCATCGGTACCTTCACTAAAACTATTAAAGAAAAGTATCCGCCCGACGAACTACAGGTCTGTTGATTTCTTGAAATTCTGCGGGTAAAGATCTTTTAAGTTTTTGTGGTTTATTGATGCTATGTTCAGTAGCGTATGTT